>NZ_CP067100.1:2721127-3030352 GCF_016616235.1 Bradyrhizobium diazoefficiens | reverse complement strand
TCGTTGAGCAGCCGCTGCCGGCCGGCAAGGACGACGCGCTGGCGCGAATCAAGCGGCCGCTCGCGGTCTGCGCCGACGAGAGCGTACATGACCGCTCATCGCTCGCGCCGCTGCGCGACCGCTACGACGCCGTGAACATCAAGCTCGACAAAACCGGCGGCCTCACCGAGGCGCTCGCGATGGCCGATGCCGCCCAGGCGCTCGGCTTCGAGATCATGATCGGCTGCATGGTCGCAACCTCGCTGTCGATGGCTCCCGCGATGCTGGTGACGCCGCTGGCGCGCTTCGTCGATCTTGACGGCCCGCTGCTGCTGGCGCGCGACCGCGATCACGGACTCCGCTACGACGGCAGCCTGGTCTATCCGCCGGAGTCCTCGCTCTGGGGATGAGCGACCAGCCGGTGCCGCGCCGACCAGATCACGAGCGCACCTAGCGCAGCCATCGCGGCCATGACGTAATAGAGGCCATCGCCGATGCGGGCGTAGATCGCGCCTGACGCGATCGAGGTCGTAGCGCCCAGCAGCCCGTTGCAGGCGGCATAATAGCCCTGCCCGCGCGCGAGTTGATGCGACGGCACGCGCTGCACCAGCAGGTTCATGGTGCCGACGATGGTCATGCCGAAGCTGAGGCCGTGGCCAAGCTGCACGATCGCGAGCAGCGCGAGCGGCGGCTCGCTCGCGATGACGATCCAGCGCACCACCGCGCTCAAGCCTCCGATCGCGATCAGCGTGGACGGATGCAGCGAGAAGCGCGGCGACAGGGCGAACACGACGATCTCGGCGATCACACCCAGCGTCCACAGCCCCGCGATCGTCAGTCCGCCGAGGCCGTGGAGCTGCCAGTTGATGGCCGAGAAGGTGTAGTAGGCAACGTGGCTGCCCTGGATCAGCGCGGCCGAGGCGATCACGGCCCAGAAGCCGCCGTCGCCCAGCAGCGCCTTGCCCGGATGCGTCTCGCCGGCCTTGCGCCTGACATCGTCGAGCGGCTGCAACAACAGGCTGGCCGCGACCGCGACGACGGCCCATGCAACGATGATCCAGATCAGGTCGCGCGCCGCAATGACGTCGACGAGATAGCCGCAGGCGAGCGAGCCCGCGGCGAAGGCCGCCGAGCCCCACAGCCGCAAGGGGCCGTAGTCGAGCCCGTAGCGCGCGACACCGCGCAGCGCATAGGCGTCGGTGAGCGGCGTCGTCGGCGTCCACATCATGCAGGTCAGCGCGTAGATCAGAAACAGCGCCAGCGGCTGCTGCTGCAAGCCGACCGCCGCAAAGCCGATCGCGGTCGCCAGCACCGACAGCATCATGCCGGCGCGGATGGCATGTCGCTTTTCAGCAAAGGCGGTGATCTGCGGCAGCGTGGTAAAGCGCGTGATCGCCGGCAGCGCGTTGATGAGGCCGATCCAGCTTGCGTCGATGCCGATCGCCTTCAGCCAGACCGGAAAGAACGGCAGATGCGTCCCTGAGACCGCGAACACCGCCGAATAGAACAGTGCGAGGCCGATGGCGAATCGCCGCTTCACGGCCGACGGCGTGGGGATTTGTGATTCGGACTGCATCAAACCAATTGCGATTTGGTCGATATCGTGGTGATCGTTACAGTAACGCGCGGTGATTTGCGCGCGACGAGATTGTCATGGCCAACGAAGCATTCGCCCTCTCGCCCATCTCTGCCCGCGCGGCCGAGCCGAACGAGCAGGATTACGACGCGATCCGCGAAGCCTTCATGGAGACCGCGCGCGGCCGCTGGTTCCTCGGCGAATATGCCAAGCGCAACCGCAATGCCGACACCGCCATGGTGCTGGACGCCGTCGCCAAAATCGAAGAAACCCTTGCGGCACAGCGGCAACCCGTCGTCGAGGACCGCATGCCCGAGGCGCTGGTCGAGATCCGCCGCGCCATCCGCGAGGCCGAGACGATCGCGATCGCGGCGTTCGACCCGACGGCGATCGAGGCCAGCCTCGCGCCGATCCCGCGGGGGGTCCGCATCATCAAGGAGATCTCCTGGCGCTGGCGCGAGATCGGCGCCGACGGGCGAATCTGCGACCTCATTGATTCGCAGCTCGCCTCGATCGAGGCCGCCTGCGGGCAGATTTCGGCCGTCGATCCCCGCGTCGAGCTCAAGGCCGCATTCGATCTGCTCAGGGATCGAGTCGAGCAATTTGATAGCGACGAGAGCGCCGATCCGCAGGCAGCGGTTGGACCCTCCCCGGCGCCGATGCAGGACGCGCCGTCCGTCGCTGAAGCTGCGCCTGTCGAGACCGCGCCCGCCGCGATGGCGAGCGAGGCACCCGTGGCTTCTACGGAGACGCAGCCGGGCATCGCGGCAGCTGCCGAGCCCGAAGTGTCCATCGAGACGACTGATACCGCCGCAGCCTTCGCAATGGCCGAGCAGGCGACGGACGCTGCCGCCGAGCCGGAGGTCGCTGCCGAGAGCCAGATCCCGCTTGAGAATGCCGCGCTCGAGGATGCCGCTTTTGAAAGCGCGGCCCTCGAAGAGCCGATCGCCGAGCCCGCCGCACCCACGGAGGTGACCGACGAGTTCTCGCTCGACGCCGCCGCGGAAGCTGAGGACGAAGCCATCCTCGAGGCCATCGCGCTGGAGATGGCCGCGCCCGATCCGGAGTTCGACGAGATCACCGAGCCGGTCGAGACGGAAGCGGCCATTCCCCAGCCAATGGCTGCGGAGGCGGCAGCGCCCATCGCCGCCGAGGTCGCGGAGCCGGTTGCACCTGAGCCGGTCGCTGCACCGGTCGCGGAGCAGCCCGCCGACGACGCGCCGATCGCGATGGACTCGCTCGCGCGCCTCACCAACGCCATCGCCGAGGCCGCCGCCGAGGTGATGGAGCAGCCGGCCCCGGCCATGGCCGCCGCGGCAACGTTCGGCGCGGCACCGACCGCGACGCTGCCGATGCCTTCGCCCTTGCCGACGTCCTTGCCCGAGCCCTCGCTCGGCGCCAGCATCCTTGCCAGCGGCATGCTGCAAAAGCCCCGCGCGACGGCCAACGATCCCCTCGCCCCGATCCGCCGCATGACCCAGGCCGAGAAGATCGCGTTCTTCTCGTAACGGGCGCGCTCTTGCCACATCGTCATTGCGAGCGCAGCGAAGCAATCCAGACTGCCGCCGCGGAGGGATTCTGGATTTGCTTCGCTGCGCTCGCAATGACGGACTAGACAGCGAGCGTCGCTCTATCGCCGTTTTCCTCACTTGCTCCGCCGCACGATTGTGACGCCCACGCGTCGATCCAGTGACACGCGCTGAAAAATGCGCGGAAGTATTTTGCGGGAGTCAGACCTCGGCGATCGTCTACATCACGAGGACAGGCGGTGTTCGCGTGCCGCTGTCCGCGAACGCGGTGCGTGAGACGCAATTTGTCGCATGCGGCCGTTCTGCGACCGCAGCAAGCCAGAGACCTTTCGTCCGATGAAATTCTCTCTCCCGATCTCGACAGCTATTCTTGGCGCCGCGGTCACGATCTGTTCGGCCAACGCTTCGGCTGCCGACCTGCCGCCCTATCCGCAAGAAG
Source organism: Bradyrhizobium diazoefficiens (assembly GCF_016616235.1). Lineage (NCBI taxonomy): Bacteria > Pseudomonadati > Pseudomonadota > Alphaproteobacteria > Hyphomicrobiales > Nitrobacteraceae > Bradyrhizobium > Bradyrhizobium diazoefficiens. The sequence goes on along the minus strand of NZ_CP067100.1, from coordinate 3,026,829 downwards.
CGCCCGTCATTCGCGCGCCGGTCTATGGCTGGCAGGGCGCTTATGTCGGCCTGGCCGCGGGCGGGTCGTGGGGACGCAGCAAACATGTCGATCGTGCGACAGGCCTCGACGATACACCCGTGTTCAACGTGAATGGCGGCATGTTCGGCGCGACCGCCGGCTACAATTGGCAGCTGACGAGCTGGATTTTCGGCGCCGAAGGCGATTTGTCATGGACCGGTCAAAAAGGCAGTTCGCATGACAGCGGCCCCGCCGGCAATCCGGACTTCTCGAGTTTCACAAAAATGCAATGGCTCGGCACCCTGCGCGGGCGCGTCGGCTACACGCCCGGAAATTTGCTGCTCTATGCAACGGCGGGTTATGCAGTTGCAGGCGTTGAAGCCGGCATCAAATCGGCCGCAACCGGCACCGTGTTCGACAGCGCCTCGGCGTCGCGATCGGGATGGACCGTCGGCGCGGGCGCCGAATGGGCATTCGGGCCGGCATGGTCGGCGAAAGCCGAATATCTCTATGTGAAACTGGGAGATAGCGGTTTCTCCACGCCTAACCTTGGCGCCGCATTCGATCGCAGTCACGTGTCACTCGACGATCACGTCGTTCGGATCGGCATCAACCACTATTTCAGCGGCCTTCCGATCCAGCATTACTAGAGCATGATCCGGAAGAGCGCGAAAAATTCATGCTCAAACAATGACCTGAAGCGCAATGATGACCATCTCGATCACGATGCGCTTCACGTTCGTTTTCTTGCGAGTGACCATTCGTCACTGCATGAAATTTTGACTCATCAGCGCGCGAACTTTCTGCTATATGCCACGACCAACAGGCGAAGCTTGGCTGCAACGATCCGATTGCATTGAAGCCGATTGCGAACAAGCCGACAGCATGCACAGGGAATTTTGCGCGATGTCTGAGATCACGACTCCATCGTCGGGCGCCCATACGCGGCGTGCCGTCATTTCGAGAGGCCTCGGTGCGGCGGCAGCAGGCGTCGCGGCGAGCGCGATGACGACGCGTTCGGCAAGGGCCGATGGCAAGAGCAGCGGAGCAGCGAATATCGGCAGTGGCAATGCTGCCGCCGGCAACTGCTTCCTGAAAGGCACCCGGATCTCCACGGCGGCGGGCGAGCGAAGGATCGAGGATCTTGTGGTCGGCGATCTCCTGCCGACAGTGTTCGGCGGACTGCGCGCGATCCAATGGATCGGCCGGTTCAGCCGCACCAAGAGCGATCCTGCCAAGCCCTGGGTGAAGAGCGCGCGGCCGGTCCGCATCGCCCGTGATGCGCTTGCGCCCAACGTGCCGCACGCCGACCTCTACGTGACCCAGGGTCATGCCGTGCTCATCGACGGCCTCCTCATCCCGGCGGGCAACCTCGTCAACGGCACGACCATCACGCTCGACGCGGCGGATGAGCATGACGCGCTCGAATTCTTCCACATCAAGCTCGAATCCCACGACGTGATCTACGCCGAGGGCGCGCCCTGCGAGACGCTGCTCCGGGTCGACGAGACGATGAGCAACTTTGCGGACTATCTGCGCAAGCATGGCGAGCAGGACACGCAGGAAGTCCACTGCGCGCCGATCGTCGGTCATGGCCGCCGCAGCGCGATCATGACGAAGGCGCGTCGCCTGGTCTCGCCCTGGCTCGGCCCGCAAAAGGTGGATGTCATCGGCGCCCGCCTCGGCTCGCGCGCGGCCAGCATCCTCTGAGCCCGCGCGCATCGAGCGTCGGCATCGCCGACGATCTCAGGCAGCCGGTGTACCGGCTGCCGTCGCGCGGGTGATCGCGTCCGGCAAAAGTCTCGCCCTGCCTGATCAGCCGCAATTCCAGACGGCACCGATCGGCGTCCGCGTCCAGCACGGACCAAAGCTGCCGCCATTGTAGCGGCCGCCGCCGAAGCCGGGCCGGCCGAAATAGTGCCATTCGCCATCCCAACGGTAATATTGCGGCACAGGGTCGATGTACCAGTGACGCCGGTCGCTGCGCGCAAGGCGCCGCATCGCGTCCTTCTGCTTGTAGAGCGGAATGCTGTTGCTCAGCGGCTGACGGTAGCCTGGCAGAAAGCCGTAGCCATGCCAGACCGGCTTGGGCTGCTTCTTGATGGACTCCGCCGGCGCGGCGGCCGGCAGCAGCGACAGGATAACGGCAACAGATAGACACATCAGGCGCGACATGGGGAAACCATAGACAGGCGATTGGAGCGAGGCCACTCAAATTCGAGTGCAGAATTCCTCGCCGAACACGATGAGTACATAAGACTGCCGATCACGCCCTTCCTGATCAGGAGCGTGATTGTTCACCATAGCAGGTTCCCGAGCGTGATTCAGATCACGCATAATACCATGGTGACGGCCGTCACGGTCCCCGCGCTCGAACGCGGCCAAGCTCCCGCACCACCAATCTCGTATCGAGATCAGTGCCAGAGGAGCACGCCATGTTCCGCCTAAAATCTTTCATAATGACTGCGGGCCTGCTGGGAAGCCTGTTCGGCTTCGCGTGCGGTCCCGTTTCCGCGCAAGTCGCCCCGGTCGAGCCGGCCCCCACCACGCTGCAAGGCCCGGAGCAGCGGGTGGCGCTGGTGATCGGCAATTCCAAATACCAGAACGCCCCGCAGCTGCAAAACCCCGACAATGATGCGCAGTCGATGGCGCAGTTCCTGAACTCGGCCGGTTTCGAAGTCGTTGCTGCGACCGATCTCAGCCAGAACGACATGCTGCGCGTGGTGCAGGACTTTTCCGCCAAAGTGTCCGCGCGCGGTCCGAACACGGTGGCGATGGTCTACTACGCCGGTCACGGCGTGCAGCTCGCCGGCGAGAACTATCTCGTGCCGGTCGATGCCAAGGTCTCCAGCCCGACCGAGCTCGTCAACAATTCGGTGCGCCTGGTCGACGTGATGTCGACGCTGGAGGCGATCCCGAGCCGCATGCGTATCGTCATTCTCGATGCCTGCCGCAACAATCCCTTCCCGAACGTGAATGACGCCGGCCGGGGCCTTGCCATTGTCGACGCGCCGAACGGCTCGATCGTCGGCTATTCCACCGCGCCCGGCGCCGAAGCGCTCGACGGCACGGGCGGCCACAGCCCCTATACACAGGCCTTCCTGAACGTCGCGCGCGAGCCGAACGTGCCGATCGAGCAGCTGTTCAAGCGCGTGCGGCTCGCGGTGAACCAGACCACCAGCGGCGCGCAGATCCCGTGGGAGAGCTCCTCGCTCACGTCCGACTTCACCTTCTTCGGCGACACCGCTGTTGCCGCCAGCCGCGCGCCGGTGAATGCACCCGTCGTGCAGATGGCCTCCAACCTGCCGAGCCGCTCGACCCGCCAGGCCTATGATTATGTCGTGTCCGAGGGACGGCCGGAGTACTATCAGGAGTTCATCCAGATGTATCCGCACGACCCGCTGTGCGACCATATCCGCTGGCTGCTCAATAACCTGCTGATCTCGCAGGCCTGGCACAAGGCGGTGCTCGCGAACTCGCCGCTTGCCTACAAGAGCTTCTACGACAGCTACGGCAACAGCCCCTATGCGCAGGTCGCGCTCAAGCTCCAGGCGGAGCCGAAGCAGATTCCGCTGATGCAGGCGACCAAGTTCCTGGCGCCGCAGAACATCACCCCGAGTTTCAAGATCGGCAATCTCGGCCAGCCCAAATACATGCAGCTGATGCAGCAGGGTAATGGCGGGCCGCAAATGAACGGCAATCTGCCGATCGTGCAGAAGCCGGTCGACGGCAACGTGATCGGCAAGCTCGGCAATGGCGGCCAGATCGTCAATCTGCCGGCGGGCAACAACCAGCCGAACGGCGCGCCCTCGCCAACCCCTGGCAAGATCGTCACCTTGCCTGCGCCGATCAGCACGACCAACAATCATGCCGGCGCCATCGGCAAGATCGTGACGCTGCCCGCGACCAACAACAACACGCCGAACGCCGGCAATGGCAATCCGGGCAAGATCGTCAGCATGCCGGTGAACGTCGGCAAGGGCGGCGCGACTGTCGAGGCGAAGCCGGTCGTCCAGACGCAGAACAACCCGGTCCGCGTCGACAACGGCAACACCGGCATCGTGAAGCTCAACAACAATCCGGTGAACAAGGTGCAGGTCCAGAACAACCAGCAGAACACCCGCCCGCAGTTCAACACGACCAACCGCATGGTCAGCAACGGCAGCAACAACTTCCGCCAGTCGATGAACCAGGCGCCGAGTATGGGCGGCAACAACCATCGCAGCTTCATGCACTGATTGCCGTCAGCCACAAACACGATGAAAGGGCAGAGCGCGAGCGCTCTGCCCTTTCTCATTCCGGCGATACTTGAGGTCGGCTGGGCGAGGTGCCCACCTCTCCCGAAGGGAGAGGTCGGATCGCATCGACAGATGCGATCGGGTGAGGGGCTACAGTTTCACGGAACGCCGCGCCCCCTCACCCGGATTGCTCCGGACGATGCTTCGCATCGCCGAGCGCAATCCGACCTCTCCCCACCGGGGAGAGGTAGACCGAGCTCCCTCGGTCACGCCGTCAATTGGAATCAGGCCACCAGCTCGGCAAACAAATCCGCATCGACATTGCCGCCGGAGAGCACGATGACGACGTTCTTCCCGGCGACGTCGAGGCGTCCCGCGAGCAGCGCGGCAAGTCCCACCGCGCCGCCCGGCTCGACCACGAGCTTCAGCTCGCGATAGGCAAATCCGACGGCGGCACCGACTTCCTTGTCCGACGCGGTCACGCCGCGCGCCAGGAGTTTGCTGTTGATCGCAAACGTCATCTCGCCGGGCATCAGCGCCATCAGCGCATCGCAGATGGTGCGGCCTGCGGGTGGATGCGGCTCGCGATGGCCTGCGGTCAGCGAGATGCCATGATCGTCGAACGCCTCGGGCTCGGCCACCACGATCTCGGCGCGCGGATAGCGCGCCTTCACCGCCGTGGCGACGCCCGCGATCAGGCCGCCGCCGGAGGCCGGGGCCACCACGATGTCGGGGGCAAGGCCGAGGCTCGCCATGTCCTCGGCGATCTCGCGGCCGGCGGTGCCCTGCCCTGCAATCACGTAGGGATCGTCATACGGCTTGACCAGCGTCGCGCCGCGCTTCTCGGCGATGCCGCGCGAGATCGCCTCGCGGTCGTCGCGGTCGCGATCGTACAGCACGACCTCGGCGCCGTAGGATTTGGTGCGCTCGCGCTTAGACAGCGGCGCATCCGCCGGCATTACGATGGTCGCCTGCATGTCGAGGATTTTTGCCGCCGCCGCCACGCCCTGGGCGTGGTTGCCGGAGGAGAACGCGACGACGCCGCCCGCGCGCTTGTCCTGCGGGATCGAGAACACCTTGTTGAAGGCGCCGCGGAACTTGAAGGAGCCGGTGCGCTGAAGCATCTCCGGCTTCAAGAACACCTTGGCGCCGACGCGCTCGTTGAGCACGGGAAAGGACAACAGCGGGGTGCGGATGGCGTAGGGCGCGATGACGCGTGCTGCGGCATCGATGTCGGCAGGGCCGATCGGGAGGAGCTGTTCGGTCATTCGCCAACTTTATCGCGGCCGATGAGGCCGGAGCAAGACACCTCCACGCGAGGATTTTACCCCTTAGGCAACGAAGCGTGCCGGCTCGGCCCCGTTCCGGCCGGGCAGCACGGCGCCGACCGCCTGGATGCTGTCGATAAAGACCCGGGCGGAGGCTTCCCAGGTGTAGTTGGCGGCGAACTCGATGCAGTCCTGCCGAGCGATGCCGAGCGCCGCAAAGCAGGCGTTGCGCAGATCGTGGTCGAGCGCGCCGACCGGAGCATCGCCGATCACGTCGCGCGGGCCCTTCACCGGAAATGCCGCAACCGGCAGGCCGCTTGCGAGCGCCTCGAGCAGGACCAGGCCGAATGTGTCGGTCTTGCTGGGAAATACAAACACGTCGGCGGCGGCATAGATCTCCGCCAGCGCCTCGCCGTGCTTCTCGCCGAGGAAGATCGCGTCAGGATAGGCCTGTTCCAGCGAGGCCCGCGCCGGGCCGTCGCCGACCACGACCTTGGTGCCGGGCAGGTCGAGGTCGAGGAAAGCTTCGAGATTCTTCTCGACCGCGACACGGCCGACTGACAGGAACACCGGTGCCGGCAGGCAGAGATCGATGGCACGCGGATGGAACAACTGCGTGTCGACGCCGCGCGGCCACAGTACGACATTGTCGAAGCCGCGCTCGGTCAATTCGCGGGCGAGCGCGGGCGTTGCCGCCATTACGGCGCGGCTGGGCGCATGGAAGCGGCGCAGCGCCCGCCAGATCAGCGAGCCCGGAACCGGGACGCGGGCGCGAACATATTCGGGAAAGCGGGTGTGGAAGCTGGTCGTGAACGGCAGCTTGCGCTGGCGGCAGTAGCGGCGGACCATCAGGCCGATCGGCCCTTCGGTCGCGATATGAATGCTGTCGGGACGGGCCTCTTCGATCAGCCGCGCGATTCGCGCCGGGCGCGGCATGGCGAGCCGCACATCGCGATAGCTTGGCATCGCAAACGTGCGGAACGATTGCGGCGTCAGGAACGTGAACTCGACGCCAAGACCTTCGATGCTAAGCCCCTTCGCCGCGTCAGCGAGCTTGGTCAGCGTGCGAACCACACCATTGACTTGCGGGTGCCAGGCGTCGGTCGCGACCAGGATCCGCATCAAGCCGCCTCGATTTATGCAGCTCTCGCTGCGACCTGCGGAACTTGTGCCGGCTTCCGCAAGTGATCGGCCCAAGTGATGATCTCGAAATGGCCGTCGTCGTGCTCGACCAGCGCGGTGCAGCTCTCGACCCAGTCACCGCAGTTCATGTAGCGGATGCCGGCCTCGTCGCGGATCACGGCGTAATGGATGTGGCCGCAGATCACGCCGTCGGCGTCATGGCGCCGCGCTTCCGCCGAGAGTGCCTGTTCGAACGCGCCGATATAGTTGACCGCGTTCTTGACCTTCTGCTTGGCCCATTGCGACAGCGACCAATAGGGCACGCCGAACATGCGGCGGAAGAAGTTCACGAACCGATTCATCTGGATCGCGAAGTCGTAGGCCTTGTCGCCGAGATGGGCGAGCCAGCGCGCGTTCTGCACCACGAGGTCGAAGATGTCGCCGTGGATGACGAGATAGCGCTTGCCGTCCGCGCCGGTGTGGACGGTGTTCTCGACGACGTCGATGCCGCCGAAATGCGTGCCGTAATAATTGCGCAGGAACTCGTCGTGATTGCCGGGCACGTAGATGATCTTGGCGCCCTTGCGCGCCTTGCGCAGCAGCTTCTGCACCAGGTCGTTATGCGATTGCGGCCAGTGCCAGCTCGATTTCAGCGCCCAGCCGTCGACGATGTCGCCGACCAGATAGATCGTATCGGCATCGTGGTAGCGCAGAAAGTCGAGCAGAAGGTCGGCTTGAGAACCGCGGGCTCCGAGATGAACGTCGGAGATGAACAACGTGCGAAAGCGCCGCTCCGGGCTTTCGTCACTCACATCGTAACTTCCCATGCGACCGCCCGTAACAATATCCCGTGACAGGGGGATGACGATTGAACCTTTGAGGCACCCTCAAATACGAATCAAATCTTGCCTCGCCCTCCCCGCGAATATCAGCCACATGCGACAATCAGGCGACATGAAGCGGCAGCGGCTTCCGCAAGACCCCGGAACCGAAATCTTGCCCTCCCCTGGAGGGGGAGGGTCGGTTCATGTTGAGCGAAGCGAGACATGAGACGGGGTGGGGTGACGGTCCCTCCGCAACGAACACTGCCCGTGCTGAGAGATCACCCCACCCCGCTCGCGCTTCGCGCGATCGACCCTCCCCTCCAGGGGAGGGTAAACGGCCCGCGTCAGTAATACCTGTGGAAATGGTGGATCGGCCCGTGGCCGTGACCGACGCTGAAGCGGTCGGCGGCCGTGATCGCAGCGCTGATCCATGCCTTGGCGTTGCGCACCGACTGCTCGAGATCCTCGCCCCTGGCGAGCCCCGCTGCGACCGCCGAGGACAGCGAGCAGCCGGTGCCGTGGGTGTTGCCTGTGGCGAGCCGCGGCGCCGCCAGCGCGATCGTTGTCCTGGAATCGACGAGATAGTCGATGCTCTCGGCGCCTTCGCCGTGCCCGCCCTTGATCAGGACCGCGCGGCAGCCGAGCGCGAGCAGACGGCGTCCCTGACCTTCGATGGCGGCCGCGCTTGCCGCGACAGGCTCGCCGAGCAGTGCCGCAGCCTCCGGCAGGTTCGGCGTAATCACCGATGCCAGCGGTATCAGTTTTGTGCGCAGCGCCTCGACGGCCTCAGGCGCCAGCAGGCGATCGCCCGATGTCGCTACCATTACGGGATCGAGCACCATATGGCGCGGCTGCCAGCGCGACAGCGCGGCCGCGATCGCGTCGATGCTGGCGGCCTGCGCCACCATGCCGATCTTCACCGCGCCGACATCGAGATCGGAGAACACCGCGTCGATCTGCGCGGTGACGAAATCGGCCGGCACCGCGTGGATGCCGGTGACGCCCTGCGTGTTCTGCGCCGTCAGCGCCGTGATGGCGGAGGCGCCATAGACGCCGAGCGCGGCAAAGGTCTTCAGGTCCGCCTGGATGCCGGCCCCGCCGCTCGAATCGGAGCCGGCGATGGTGAGCGCGATCGGCGTCGTCATCGCGGGATACGCTGACTTGGAGGCTGACTTGGAGAAAGCACGGCCATGGCCTGTCCTAGCGCGGCCGTGGAACGCCAGCAAGCGTTGCGGGCGGCTGGCCGCCGTAATTCGCTGTGCTGCCCAGGCAGGACGCGAATCAGGCGTAAATGGATTCGGCGCGGCGTGGCACCCCGCAATCGTGCGGGCTTGCAAGATGCAACCGCGAGGTACTCTTGGTAGAGTCTCACCTTCGGCGTGCGTGTCCATGCGTGAGGGGTTGGGCGGCGGGACCCGTCCAACGGCACCAACGATGCGGGCCGCCCCGGCCCGCAAGGCTTGAATGCGAGCTTGGGGTGGAACCATGTGGGCCTTTCTCGAACGTATCCTCGACTCCTCGATGCTCTCGCCGCATGGCATCTGCCTGCTGTGGGAACCCGAGCTGATCTGGCTTCATGTCGTCTCGGACGCGATCATCGCCACCGCCTATTTCTCGATCCCGTTCGCCCTCGCCATTCTCGTCACCAAGCGGCGCGACCTCAAATTCGGCTGGCTCTATTGGGCGTTCGCAATCTTCATCATGGCATGCGGCCTGACCCATGTGCTGTCGATCTACACGCTGTGGGTCCCGATCTACGGCATCGAGGGTCTCGTCAAGGCGGTCACCGCCGTGGCCTCCATCTTCACGGCCGGCGCGCTCTGGCCGCTGCTGCCCAAGATCCTGACGATCCCCTCTCCGTTCGAGCTGCGGAAGGTCCGCGCCGCGCTCGAGGAGGAAGAGATCAAGAGCCGGGACGCGACGCTGCTGCTGAAGCAGGTCGGCGAGGCCCAGCGGGCGATGCGCGAGAGTGTGGTGCGGCTCACTGCGATCGTCGAGACCGCGGTCGACGGGGTCATCCTGTTCGACGCGCAGGACCGCATCCTGCTGTTCAATCCCGCCTGCGAGCGCCTGTTCGGCTATCAGGCCGACGAGGTGATGCACCGGAATGTCAGCATGCTGATGCCCGCGGCGGACGCTGCGCCAGACGGCCATGCGAGGCATTTCGCGACCAGCGGCGAGGCCACCGGCCTGCGCAAGGATGGATCGACCTTTCCGATGGACCTGTCGGTCGGCCAGGTGCGGCAGGACGGCGAACTGAGTTTCGTCGGCATCATCCACGACCTGACCGCGCGCAAGCTGACCGAGCAGCAGCTCCAGCAGGCGCAGAAGATGGAGACGGTCGGTCAGCTCTCCGGCGGCATCGCGCACGACTTCAACAATCTCCTTACCGTCATCATCGGCAACGCCGAGCATTTGAGCGAGCAGCTCAAGCCAAGGCCCGACCTGCGGCGGTTTGCCGACGACATCTGCCTGTCCGGCGAACGCGGCGCCGAGTTGACGCAGCGGCTGCTCGCATTCAGCCGCCGCCAGCTGCTCCAGCCACAGACGATCGATTGCCGCAACCTGCTCGATTCCATGTTCAAGCTGCTCAAGCGCACCTTGCGCGAGGACATCGAGATCAGGACCGGCTCGGGGCCGGGGACGATCCTGGCCTTTGCGGACCGCGCCCAGCTCGAATCTGCCGTGCTGAACCTCGCGCTCAACGCACAGGACGCCATGCCGTCCGGAGGACATCTGACGCTGAGCACGGAGCTCGCTGCGATCGACGACGACTATCGTGCCCTTCATCCCGAAGTCGCCTCCGGCAGCTACGCCATGATCGCAGTCACCGACGACGGCGAAGGCATGACGCCTGAGATCATCGCACGCGCCTTCGAGCCGTTCTTCACCACCAAGGAGGTCGGCAAGGGCTCCGGCCTCGGGCTGAGCATGGTCTATGGTTTCGCCAAGCAATCCGACGGCCATGTCTCGATCTACAGCGAGCAAAGCCTCGGGACGACGGTCCGGATCTACCTGCCGCGCGCCGACGCCGGACCATCCGCGAGCGACCTTGCAGACGCCGAGGAGGCGGCGCCGCGAGGCTACGAGACGATCCTGATCGCCGAGGACGATCCGTTCGTCCGGTCCTCCGCCATTCGCCGGGTGGAAGCCCTCGGCTACAGCGTCGTTGCCGCGGTCAACGGCAAGGAGGCCTTGCAACGGCTGCGCTCCGATCCCGGCATCGACATGCTGTTCACCGATATCGTGATGCCCGGGGGCATGAGCGGCTGGGAGCTCGCCGACCAGGCGCGGCGGATTCGCCCGGGTCTGCCGGTCCTGTTCACCTCGGGCTACGCGCTGGAGACGCTGGTCGAGCAGGGCCGCGCGCATGCGCAAGCGATCGTGCTGACCAAGCCCTATCGCAAGGCCGAGCTCGCACAGCGGCTCAGGGACGCGTTTGCCGCGGCAGCGGTCGCCACCTCCTAAAGCGCGATGAGATTGGGATGAATCGTCATCGCGCTTAGGTTGTTGTTTGAGCATGATCTTTTCGGAAAACCGCTTCACACTTTTCCGAATCACGCTTTAGGGCGGCGCCCGCTGAGGTGCCCCGGGGTGGCCCGGCAAGTTTGCTTGCCAAGCCGGGCCAGTTTTGGCCTATTAGCTGCCAGATGTGCTTTCGGAGTGACCGCGATGGTTCCGTTTTTCGTCCAGATCAAATGCAAGCTCGGCCAGTCCTACACGGTCGCCAACGCGCTCGCCGAGGCCGAGATCGCCTCCGAGATCTACTCCACCGCCGGCCAATACGATTTGCTGGTGAAGTTCTATGTCGACAAGGACACCGATATCGGCCACTTCGTCAACGAGAAGGTGCAGGTGCTGCCGGGCATCCAGGACACCCTCACCATCATCACCTTCAAGGCGTTCGGCACGGGCTAGCGCGGCGGCGCTAGCTTGCTTCCTTGCGCTTGGGCGGCGTAGGCCCATCCACGGGCGGCAGCGATTTGAGATACTCCGCCATCGCCGCGAGATCCTCGTCGGACAAATGCGAGGTGTTCTTGATCACGCGTGTCATGGCGCCACCGGCGCTGTCGCCGTCGGGCAGTTCGCCTGTCTTGAGGAAATAGGCGATATCCTTCGCGCTCCATTCGCCAAGGCCCTTCTGTGTGATGTTGGGCACCCAGCCCTCGCCTTCCGGATTGGGTCCGCCGGCAAAGCGCTCGCCCGCAATGATGCCGCCGAGCGCATTGCGCGGGGTGTGGCACTCGGCGCAATGGCCAAAGCTGTTGACGAGATAGGCGCCGCGCTTCCACTGCAGCGACTTGCTGGCGTCGGCAATGAGCGGCTTGCTATCCATGAACAGAAATTTCCAGATGCCGATGTTGCGGCGGACGTTGAACGGAAAGCCGACATCATGGTCGCGCACTTTGCCGGCAACCGGAGGCAGCGTCTTCAGATAGGCGAACAGATCGAGCACGTCCTCACGCCTGGCATGCTGATAGGACGTGTAGGGAAACGCCGGAAAGTAATGCTGCCCGTCCGGCGAGACTCCGTGCATCACCGCGTTGACGAAATCGGTGTCAGTCCATTTGCCGATGCCGTCGGCCGGATCTGGCGAGATGTTCGGCGCGTAGAACGTTCCGAACGGTGACTTGATCGCAACGCCGCCGCCGAGCCGCGTGCGGTCAGGCTGGTCGGGAACGGCATGGCACGAGGCGCAGCCGCCTACGTTGAACATCACCTCGCCATTGGCGAGATCGGGCGGATGGGCAGGTGCGCTGCCAGCGGCCGCCACCACGGGCGCGCTGAGCCACCAATAAACGCCGCTGGCAGCGGCCGCGGCGAGCAGCGCCGCGAGAATTGTTCGTTGCAACATGCAGATCCATTCATTGCTTGCCGCAAGCTTATGATCGATGTCCGCGCCGCTCCAGCCACGAAGATTTTAGTCCGCCCGGGCTCGAAACGGGAATAAACTGCAAAGCAGACTGTTGGAAGTTTGCCAGCCCGAACGGGTTTTGCAGGGAGAACGTCATGAACAAGATCGTCATCGCCATGGTCGCGCTCGGCACCATGGCTTTTACAGGCTCCGCCAGCGCCGAGAAGCTCAAAGCAACGCTCGACGGCAAGTCCGAGGTGCCCGCGACCACCAGCAGCGGCAAAGGGACGGCCGATCTGGATTATGACGCAGCCAGCAAGAAACTGTCCTGGAAGCTCACCTATTCCGGCCTGTCCGGCCCCGCCACGGCCGCGCATTTCCACGGCCCGGCCGAGGCCGGCAAGAACGCCGGCGTCATGGTCCCGATCCCGAATGCCGCGACGAGCCCGGTCGAGGGCTCGGCGACGCTGACCGACGCGCAGGCCGCGGACCTCCTCGGCGGCAAGCTCTACGTCAACATCCACACCGCGGCCAATCCGGGCGGCGAGATTCGCGGGCAGGTGACGAAATAAGAACACCCCTTCATTGGGGAAGGCCGGGCGCGCGGCGGGCGCGTCCGGCCTTTTCGATTCCGGCCAATTGTCGCAGTCGGACAATTGCTGGCCTCGCGCCTTGCCAGCCCTCGGAGTTCGGCCATAAATTTCGCTACAACTCTCAAAGCTCAGCCGCACTCGCGGCTTACCCGGTGTGAAGAGTGACACCGTGCGGCTCGTTTGCAGCGTTCTCGATCGGCCTCATGACGCCCGCATCGGCAGGCCAGCTCGCGCGCGATCGCGTGCCTTGGCCGGTGTCGTCGCCAGTGCGGTTCTTGCATTCTCCGCTCCTGCCATGGCGCAAACCGAGATCGAGAGGAAGGCTCAATGCGAGCTGTCCGCCATTCGCGACACGCGATCGCCCCTGGCCGTGCAGTACATCCGTTCCGCCTGCAACTGGCTCGCAGTCAACGGTGACTCCCTGTTGAACGAATCCAGTAGGGGTTATTATGTCTGTCTCGTGCGGCAGCTCTCGGGCGCGCAGGCCAACGAGGCGGCTGCCGCGATCATCTCGGCCTGCCGCACGACCAATCCGCTTTGAAGCACGCTCAGGCGACGTTCAGCGCCTGTCCGAGATCCGCGATCAGGTCGGTGGGATTTTCGATGCCGATCGACAGCCGGATCGTGCAATCGAGTACGCCGATCTTCTGGCGGATGTCGGCGGGAACGCCGGAATGGGTCATGGTCGCCGGCAGGCTGGCGAGCGACTCCGTTCCGCCAAGGCTCACGGCGAGCTTGAAGATCTGCAACGCGTTGAGGAACTTCACCGCCGCGTCCTTGCCGCCGGCGATGTCGAACGAGAACGTCGATCCCGCCCCGACGCACTGCCGCGCGAACACACGTCCGGCCGGCGAGGCCTCTTCGTGATGACCGAGATAGTGCACCTTGGCCACCTTGGGATGGTCGCGCAGAAAATCCGCCACGAGGCCCGCATTCGCATCGGCCTTCTCCATGCGCAGGCTGAGCGTCTCGAGCGAGCGGTTGATCATCCAGCAGGAATGCGGGTCGAGCTGGGTGCCGATGGCGCCGCGCAGCGCCTTGATGCCCTTCATGATCGCCTTGGCGCCGAGCGCGGCGCCCGCGATCAGGTCGGAATGACCGCCGACATATTTGGTCAGCGAGTACAGCGACAGGTCCGCGCCGTGCTCGATCGGCCGCTGAAACACCGGACCAAGCAGCGTATTGTCGCAGGCGATGATCGGCGTGTGACCCTGGCTCTTGCCGATGGTCTCGGCGACGCGGCGAATCAGCGCGATGTCGACGAGGCCGTTGGTCGGGTTGGCCGGCGTCTCGATCAGGATCATCGCAACGCGGCCCTTGCCCATGGCCTCCTGCGCGGCCTGGTTGACCGCCGCCTCGTCGATCCCGTCGGCAAAGCCGACCGCGCCGATCGACAGACGCGAAAGCGTGTTCGTCAACAGGGTTTCGGTGCCGCCATAGAGCGGCTGGGAGTGCAGGATGACGTCGCCCGGCCGCACGAAAGCCAGGATCGTGGTTGCGATCGCCGCCATGCCGGACGAGAACAGCGCGCAGCTCTCGGTGCGCTCGTAAACAGCAAGCTTGTCCTCGACGATCTCGCTGTTGGGATGGTTGAAGCGCGAATAGACGAGGCCCGCGCCCATGCCTTCCGGCGGCTCGCGCCGGCCGGAGACGAAATCGAAGAAGTCCTGGCCGTCCTCGGCCGTCTTGAACACGAAGGTCGAGGTCAGGAACACCGGCGGCTTGATGGCGCCTTCCGAGAGCTGCGGATCATAGCCATAGGTCAGCATCAGCGTTTCCGGATGCAGCATATGGTTGCCGATGTGAGTCTTCGACGGGAACGGTTTTGCCATGGCCTGTCTCGCTGTTGATTCGGATCCTCGCCGGGCGTCGGCGTGAAGATAATCCTTCCGACAGCGATCCGTCAGGCCTTGCGAGCGGAATTTGCCTGCGATGACAGGCCCGCCATAAATCCGGTAGCCGGGATGAACCAGCTACGCCGCCCTACTTCAACTTCACCCGATACGTCTCGTGGCAATCGTTGCAGCGGTCGTTGACCGCTGTGTAGGCGGCCTTCAGGCTCGCCAGATCGGTGATCTTGCCCTTCACGTCTGCGATCGCCTTCTGCACCGGCGGAATCTTGGAATCGAAATCGGCCTTGTTCTGCCAAATTTTTTGCGAGGAGCCATAAGTCGCGTTGACGACGTCCTGCTTGGGATTGACCTCGAACGTCTTGGCAATCTTGGCGACATCGGCCTCGATGCTGGCGATGGCTTGTTCGGCGGCTTTCCGGTCGTAGGGGATGTCGCCCTTCGTCATCTTCTGGATGATGCCATACTGGTTCTTGGCGATCGAGCGCATCAGATTGTCCTGCTGGACCGCAATCTCCTGCTGCGCCATCACGGCGCCCGCACCCAGCAGCAGGATGCCCGCGACAATCATCGTTCGTTTCATTGGGAAAGTCTCCGGCTCGCAAGGTCGGTTGGGAAAAAGGCCGCCCATGGATAGAATCCCGCGGCGGGCGTTTATTCCCGCGCGGATCCGATCCTTACAGGCTGTGACGCCGGCGGTGCTCGTTGATGGCGATCCACACCCGCTCCGGGGTCGCCGGCATGTCGATGTGGTCGATCTTGTATTCGCGCCAGAGGGCGTCGACGATGGCGTTGACGACAGCCGGACAGGAGCCGATTGCGCCGGCCTCGCCCGCGCCCTTCACCCCCAGCGGATTGGTCTTGCAGGGAACGTTGGCGGTCTCGAACACGAAGGCCGGCCCGTCCGCCGCGCGCGGCAGCGCGTAGTCCATGTAGGTCGCGGTGATGAGCTGGCCGTCGGTGGCACCATAAACCACCTGCTCCATCAGCGCTTGGCCGATGCCCTGCATGGCTCCGCCATGCACCTGCCCTGCCAGCAGCAGCGGATTGAGTGTCTTGCCGAAATCGTCGACGATCACGTAGTTGACGATTTTGATGATGCCGGTGGCCGGATCGATCTCGACTTCCGCCAGATGCGTGCCGTTGGGATAGGTGCCGTCGGCGCTGGCGAAGGTCGCGCTGCCGTTCAGCTTCGACGGATCGGCGCCGGGCCGCTTGGCAAGATCGGCAAACGAGATCGCGCGGTCGGTGCCGGCGATCCGGATGATACCGTCGGTGATCTCGAGGTCGCCGGCGCTAGCTTCGAGCGCCTGCGCCGCGATCTCCTTCAGCTTGGTGCCGAGCTCGCGCGTGGCACGCTCGACGCTGACGCCGCCGGACGGAATCGAGGCCGAGCCGCCGGTGCCGAGCCCCGTGGCGATCTCGGCGGTGTCCCCCTGGCGGACATGTACGCGCTCCGGCGGCAGGCCGAACTGCTCGGCGACGATCTGCGCATAGGCGGTCTGATGCCCCTGTCCGCTCGACTGCGTGCCGATCAGGACGGTGACGTCGCCGCTGGGATCGAGCCGCACATTGGCGGTCTCCTCGCCCATCACGCCGCAGATCTCGACATAGCTCGCAAGCCCGATGCCGCGGATCAGGCCGTGCTTCTTGGCCGCCTTGGCGCGCTTTCCAAATTCCTTCCAGTCGGCGATCTCCATCGCGCGCTTGAGATGCGCGGCGAAATCGCCGGAATCGTAGACCTTGCCGGTCGCAGTCTTGTAAGGCAGCGCCTTCGGCGGGATGAAATTCTTGCGGCGGATGGCATCCACCGTCATGTCGAGTTTTCGCGCGCAGGCGTCGACGAGGCGCTCGATGACATAGGCCGCCTCAGGCCGGCCCGCGCCGCGATACGCGTCGACCGGCACGCTGTGGGTGAAGATGGTGCGCACCCGGCAGTGAAACGCCTGGATGTCATAGAGCCCCGGCAGCATGCCGGCGCCGCCATGGGGGATGTAGGGCCCGAACGTCGACAGATACGCGCCCATGTCGCCCATCAGGTCGCAATCCATCGCGAGAAATTTGCCGTCCTCGGCCAGCGCCATTTTTGCGGTGGTGACGTTGTCGCGGCCCTGCGCATCGCCCATGAAGTGCTCGGAGCGGTCGGCCGCCCATTTCACCGCCTTCTTCAGTTTGCGCGCGGCGACCGCCATCAGCGCATATTCCCGGTACGGAAACAGCTTTGTGCCAAAGCCGCCGCCGACGTCGGGGCAGATCACCCGCATCTTCTCGGTGGGGATGTTGAGCACGTTCTGGCAGAGGATGTCGCGCAGCCGGTGGCTGCCCTGGCTGCCGACCGTCAGCGTCAGATGATCGTTCTTGGCGTCGTATTCGCAAACCGCCGCACGCGTCTCCATGAAGCTCGCGACCACGCGCGGATTGACGATGGAGATCTCGGCGACGGCATGCGCTTTCGCAAACGCAGCGTCAGTCGCGGCCTTGTCGCCGATCGAGACGTCGAACAGCACGTTGCCGGGCTTGTCGGGCCAGACCTGCGGCGCGCCCTTCTTCACGGCATTGACGACGCCGGTCACCGCCGGCAGCGGCGACCATTTGATCTCGACCGCCTCGATCGCGTCGCGGGCCTGGTCGATGGTCTCGGCGACCACGAAGGCGATGGCATCGCCGACATGGCGCACTTCGTCCTTTGCGAGGATCGGGTAAGGCGGGCCGGTGAACGGATCGGTCTCGAGATTGAACAGGCACGGCAGATTGCCGAGATCCGCAACGTCGGCAGCAGTCAGAATCAGCGCGACGCCAGGAAGGGTGCGGGCGCGGCTCGCATCGATGGTATATGTGGCATGCGCATGCGGCGAGCGCAGCACCAGGCAGCGCAGCGCAGCCTGCGGCGCGTAATCGTCGGTATAGCGGCCCTTGCCGCGGATCAGCGCGTCATCCTCCTTGCGCAGCACGCTTTGGCCAACGCCGAACTTGATGGGAGCCGCCATTTTATCTTCCCGTTCTCATGGTTGTTTTACGGTATATTGCCGTGGAAAAAGGGGCAAGGCAAACGGGTTTAGACAGGCACACTGGCGCAGGCCGGAAAGCGCCGCGCACCCGTCATCATACCGTCTAGATTGCGCCGCGAAACACGACCTCATTCTGAGGAGCCCGCCAAAAGCGGGCGTCTCGAAGGATCGGTCGCGAAGACGCAGTCCACCAAGCCTGTCGACAAGTTACATCCCACCGCGCCCCCACGGATCCATCGCGCGATCTCTCAGCCTATCAATAGCCCTTTCAGGCGTGAAGTAGTCGATCTCACCGCGCGTCAGGCCGATATCCATCAGCTCCCTGTCACTCAGGTCCTGTAAGGTGACCTGCTGGCCCTGGCGCCGCTGCTGAAGCACTCGCCAATATCGCTTGAGCAAGCTCAAGACGATAGAGAGGTCGAGGCCGCGCCTCGCGGCATCGCCCTCCATCCCGCATGTGCTGTCCGTTAGTTGAGGTGGCATCGCACGCTCCTGCTGTTGTGCCGGCAGGAAACGTGGCCAAACAAAAGGCCCCGTCCGATGCCGGCGGGGCCTGGTGGAAAAGATGTCGTCGTCGAATTCCTAGCGCACGACTCCTTCCACGGCCCAGCCGAAGCGGGTCATGTGGTTGAAGGTGACTTGCGCATTGATTTGGTCATGAGCCGTCAATACCACGGCAATCGTGCAAAATCAAGGGATGTGCGGATGTTGGCTGCACCCTGAGGGCGAGCATGGCTTTCGCCATGCGCATTGGCCGCAGGCCGCGAAAAGCACCGCTCGCCCGTCATGGCGGAATTGCCTCAGGCCGCGCCGGGCCTGCGGTACTTCCGACGCCCTATGTTCGCTCAATCAAGTCCCATCGATTGCCGTAGAGGTCCTCAAACACCGCGACCGTTCCATAAGGCTCACGGCGCGGCTCTTCGAGAAACTTGACGCCTCGCTTTCGAAACGTTTCGTAATCGCGATTGAAATCGTCGGTCGCCAGGAACAGAAAGACGCGGCCGCCGCTCTGATTGCCGATGGCCTGTGCCTGGGCCGGGGTCGCAGCCTTTGCCGGCAGAATGCCGCTCTCGGTGCTGCCGGGCGGCGCGACGACGAGCCAGCGTTTCTCCTCGTCGAGACGCGCGTCTTCCCGAAGCTCAAATCCGAGCTTGTCGACAAAGAATGCAATCGCCTCGCTATAGTCTCGAACGATCACCGCGGTAAGGCTCAGATGTTGTCGCATGCAGGCTACCAATTCGTTTTCACAACGAGAAAAACTGGCGAGCCACTGTAATAGGTTCGGTCTCCATTGAGGACATGCCCTAGCCGCGCACCAGGGAGACCAGCCAGCTGCGGCCGAACAGGACGAGAATTGCGAGCACATAGACGATTACTCCGCCGATGGCCAACAGGCTCAGCGTCAATTCATCGTGGAAGTGCATCGAGCCCAGCGAGGAAGCACTGAAGCGCGCGATCAGCCAGAAGGCCGCGGCAAGGATGATGCCGGTCAGCAGGAATTTGACGAGCGACATCAGCCAGGCGCGGTCCAACACGAGAAAACCTCGCCGCACCGCGAAGAACAGCACCAGCAAGAGATTGGTCCAGACGCCGACGGCAGTCGCCAGGGCAAGGCCGATCTGGGCGAGCGATCCCATCAAGGCGAGCTTCAGGGCGACGTTGACGGCGATGCCCGAGAGCGAGGCGCGGACCGGCGTCGCGGTGTCCTTGCGCGCATAGAAGGTCGCGACCGCGCTGCGGATCAGCACGAAAGGAATGAGGCCGATGGCATAAGCCGCGAGCGTGCTGCCTGCGGCCACCGCATCGGCCTTGGAGAAGGCGCCACGGGCGAACAGCGCGCGCATAATCTCGTCGGGCACGGTGAGAAAGGCCGCCACGAACGGCACCGAGAACAGCAGCGTGAAGTCGAAGGCGCGGCGCTGCGCCTTCATCGCGCCGTCATGGTCGTTGGCCGTGATCCGCCGCGACATCTCCGGCAGCAGCACCGTGCCGATGGCGATGCCGATCACGCCAATCGGGAGCTGGTTGAGGCGGTCGGCGTAGTAGAGCGCCGACAGCGCGCCTGCGGGCAGGAACGTCGCAATGATGGTGTCGGCAAACAGGGCGACCTGCGTGCCCATCGAGCCGAGTGTCGCAGGTCCCAGCGCCCTGAAGAAGCCGCGGACGTCTTCGTCGAGCTTGAGCGGCGCAAAGCGCGGCAGGCCGCCATGGCGGGCGAGATCGCCGGCGAGCAAAAAATATTGCAGGAAGCCGGAGATCAGAACGCCCCAGGCCGCCGCATGGCCCGCGGTCGGAAACCAGGCGGCCAGCGCCAGTGTCATCATCATCGCGACGTTGAGGAAGATCGAGGCGGCGGCGGCGCTGGCAAAGCGCTGCATCACGTTGAGCATGCCGCCATAGAGCGTGACGAGCGTGATCAGCAGCAGATAGGGAAAGGTGATCCGGGTCAGCTCGATCGCGAGCTTGCGCTGCTCCGCATCCTCGGAAAAGCCGGGCGCAAGTATGCTCATGGCCTGCGGCATGAACAGCCAGGCGACGATCAGCAGCACGATTTGCGAGGCCAGCAGCAGCGTGAAAATGCGGTTGGCGAACAGTTTTGCCGCCCCCTCCCCGCGTTCGCCATGGACATGCGCATAGGCCGGCACCCAGGCGGCGTTGAAGGCACCCTCGGCAAAGATCGCGCGAAAATGATTGGGCAGCCGCAGCGCCACGAAAAAGGCGTCGGCCACCGGGCCGGCGCCGAGAATCGCCGCAAGCATGATGTCGCGGGCAAACCCCGTCAGCCGCGAGAGCAGCGTGTAACCACCGACCGTGAAGATGCGTCCGAGCATGCGTCTGTTTTAGAGCATGGCGCGATCAGGTCTAGGTGCAAACCAAAGTCGAGGTGCGCTCCCTCCCCGCTTGCGGGGGGAGGGCTGGGGAGAGGGCTGCTTCCGCATAGAGACACTCCCCAAGAGGAGAAAGCCCTCACCCGGATCACTGCGCGATCCGACCTCTCCCGCAAGCAAGCGGGAGAGGTGAAGCAAGATCAGCCCGCAATCGCGCCGCGGACGGCGGCGATGACCCGCTCCTGATCGGCTTCCGTCAGGTAGGCATGCATCGGCAAGCTGATCACGTCCTGCGACAGGCGCTCACAAACAGGCAGCCCGCGGTCGGCGACCGGATACTGCTGGTAGGCGGTCTGCTGGTGCATCGACTTGCCGTAATAGATCGCAGTCGGCACGCCCTGGGCTTTTAGCGCGGCGGCGAAGCCGTCGCGATCGGTGCCTTCAAGCAGTCGGATCGTGTACTGCGCCCAGACCGAGGTGTTGCCCGGCGCCAGACGCGGCACGGTGACCACGTTGGACAGGCCGCGCGCGTAACGCTCGGCGACCCTATTACGGGCGGCGATCTCGTCGTCGAAGATCTTCAGCTTCTCGATCAGGACCGCAGCCTGCATGGTGTCGAGCCGGCCGGTCAGGCCGAGGCGGACGTTGTCGTATTTGTCGACGCCCTGCCCGTGCACGCGGATGCTGCGCAGCGTGGCGGCGAGTTCGTCGTCATCGGTGAAGATCGCGCCGCCGTCACCAAAACAGCCGAGCGGCTTGGCAGGGAAGAAGCTGGTCGTGGTGGCGAGCCCGAAGGTGCCGAGCTTGCGTCCCTTGTAGCTTGCGCCAAAACCTTGCGCGGCGTCATCGATCACGAACAGGCCTTCGGTCCTGGCGATCTCGGCGATGGCATCGTGCTCGGCGGGCTGGCCGAACAAATCGACCGGAATGACCGCAACCGGCTTCAAGCCGGCCTTGCGGGCGGCCGCGATGCCGCGCTTGAGCGACTCCGGGCTCATGTTGAAGGTGGTCTCATCGACGTCGACATAAACAGGCGTCGCGCCGGTCCGTGCCGCCGGCGACGCGGTCGCGATGAAGGTGAAGGAAGGACACAGCACGGCATCGCCGGGCCCGACGTTCTTCGCCATCAGCACCATCAGAAGCGCATCGGTGCCGTTGGAGCAGGCCACCACGTGCTTGGCGCCGCAATAAGTCGCAAGCTGCTTCTCGAGTTCGAAGACCTCAGGACCATTGACGAACTGGCAATGGTCCATCACGCGCTTGACCGCGGCATCGAGCGAGGCGCCGAGCCGGACGCGCTGCGAAGCAACGTCGATGAAAGGAATTGGTTCGGAACGTAAGTGCTGGTTCATGGCCTGGTTCTTGGCGCCTTCTCGCGTGGTCGACATGGGAAGGTTTTAGCCGGCAACGCGGCGCGGACCCTTGCGGGCGGCCGACGTAGCCGCGGGCCGCGACGGCGTTTCCAGACATTGCGTTGCGATCTCGAGGCTGGCAACGCCTTCGTCACCGGTCACCGCCGGCGTCTCGCCGTTTCGCACGGCCTTCAAGAACGCGATCAGCTCGGCGCGGAGCGGCTCGTCATGACCGACCGGCAGATGCCGCATCGAGTAGCTGCCATCAGGCTTGAAGCCGAAGCACTCGGTGACCTGGCGCGTGAGCAGATCGCCCATCACATATTTGCCACGGGTCGCGACGGTGACGCTGCGCGCCTTGAACGGCGTCAGCCAGTTGGTGTTGATGTGGGCGAGCACGCCACTTGCGGTGCGGAACTGCAACAGCGCGATGTCCTCGCGCTCTGCGACCGCGCTCGACAATTGCGGCTGTACCTCGACGATGTCGGATTCGGTGAACCAGCGGATCAGATCGATGTCGTGCACGGCGAGATCGATGACGACGCCGACATTGGACATGCGCGGAGGGAACGGGCCGACGCGCGTGATCGCGATCGAGAGGATGTCCTCGCCCGCAATCGCCTGCTTGACGGCCGCGACCGCCGGATTGAAGCGCTCGACATGGCCGATCATCAGCGTCACGCCGGCCCTTTGCGCGGCGGCGACGATCTCGCGGCCTTCCGCGACCGTGGAGGCGATCGGCTTCTCGACCAGGACGTGAACGTTCCTGGCGATGCAGGCGAGCGCGATCTCGTGATGCAGATGGGTGGGCGCTGCGATGGTGACGGCATCGACGCCGGCGGCGAGGAGCTCGTCGAGCGTCTCGAAGCCCTGGCAGTCGGCAAGCTGGATGGTGCGGGTCAGGTGCACCGGCGACGGATCGACCACGCCGACGAGGCTGACGCCGGGAAGACCGCTGAGCACGCGCGCGTGGTTGCTGCCCATCACGCCGGCGCCAATGACGCCGACGCGCAAGCCGGCCTTTGCCGGTTGAGACCCTTTGGAACTCATCTGAGTAAACCCCGATTCAACGCAAATCCCCGGGCCGCTTCTAGCACGGACGTCACATTTGTGGCGAATGCCGGGTCAGCTACCCGGACACGATTTGATTCAAAAAATTACACGTTTCCCGGGCGTCAGGCCGCCAAATGAGGCCGCCTTGGCCGGATCGCGTGATTCGGAGTTTGCTGGTTACGACCTTTGATAGTCGTCTTCAATCCGGATGATGTCGTCTTCCCCGAGATAGGAGCCGGTCTGGACCTCGATCAGTTCCAGCATGATCTTGCCAGGGTTCTCGAGTCGATGAACGGCGCCCATCGGAATGTAGATCGACTCGTTCTCGTGCACGGTCTTCACCGTCTCGTCGACGGTGACCCGGGCCGCGCCGCGGACCACGATCCAGTGCTCGGCCCGATGGTGGTGCTTCTGCAGCGACAGCCGCCCGCCCGGCTTCACCACGATGCGCTTGACCTGGTGGCGGGCGCCATTGTCGACGGACTGATAGCTGCCCCAGGGACGATGCACCTTGAGGTGCTCCTCGGTGACCTTCGGCGCGACCGTCTTGAGCTTGGTCACGAGGCGCTTGAGGCCGTTGGCATCCTGCTGCCGCGACACCAGCACCGCATCCGCCGTCGCGACCACGACGAGATCGTCGACGCCTTCGAGCGCGACCAGCGCATGATCGCTGGTGACGTTGCAGTTGCGGGAATCCTCGAACACGGCGGTGCCGTGCGCGGCGTTGCCTTGCGCATCCTTGTCGGACAGCTCCCACACCGCGCGCCAGGAGCCGACGTCGGACCAGCCGCAGGACACCGGCACCACGGCGGCGCGCGCGGTCTTCTCCATCACCGCATAGTCGATCGAGATCGCCTTGGCCGCGCCGAATGCCGTCGGCTCGAGCGTGACGAAGCCGAGATCGCGCCCGGCCCTGGCGACCGCATTGGAGACCGCTTCCACGCTGGCCGCGTCGATCCTGCGGTATTCATCGAGCAGCAGGGCCGCGGGAAACATGAAGTTGCCGCTGTTCCAGAAATAGCCCGAATTGACGTAGTCGGCCGCCTTCACGGCGTCCGGCTTCTCGACGAAGCGCGCGACGGCGTGCACCGTGCCGGAGATCACCTCGCCCGGGCTGATATAGCCGTATTCGGTCGCCGGCCGCTCCGGCTTGACGCCGAAGGTGACAATGCGGCCGGTGCTCGCGGCAGCCAACCCCTCGCGGCACGCGGCGACGAAGGCGGCATTGTCCTGCACCACATGGTCGGCGGCGAGCGCAAGCACGACCGCCTCCTTGGCGCGCGCTTGGGCGAACACCGCGCCGGCTGCGATCGCAGGACCGGAATCGCGCCGCATCGGCTCGAGGATCACGTCGGCCTCGATGCCGATCTCGGCGAGCTGCTCCAGCACCATGAAGCGATAGGAGGTGTTGGTGATGACGATCGGGCGGTCGAACAGCGCGCCGTCCGAGACGCGCAGCAGCGTGTCCTGGAAGGTCGAGCGCGTGCCGAACAACGGCAGGAATTGTTTCGGGCGCACCTCGCGCGAGGCTGGCCACAGCCGCGTGCCGGCACCGCCGCACATGATCAGGGGGATAATGCGTTTGTCCATCGTCATCTCAATCCTTGTAGTGGTCCCGATACCAGGCGACAAAATTACGGACCCCATGTTCGATCGGCGTCGACGGCGCAAAGCCGGTATCGCGCATCAGGTCCTCGACATCCGCGAACGTTTCCAAAACATCCCCCGGCTGCATCGGCAGCAATTCCTTGACTGCTGTCCGGCCCAGCTCCTGCTCCAGAAGTCCGACGACATGCATCAGCTCCTCGGGGTGGTGGTTGCCGACATTGTAGAGCTTGGACGGCGCATTTCCGGCGGCCGGATCGTCCGCGGGCACCCGGTCGAGCAGCTTGGACACGACGCGGGTGACGTCGTCAATGTAGGTGAAGTCGCGGCGCATTCTGCCATGGTTAAAGAGCCGGATCGGCCGGCCCTCCATGATGGCGTTCACAAACAGAAACATCGCCATATCCGGCCGGCCCCACGGGCCGTAGATGGTGAAGAAGCGCAGGCCCGTGACCGGCAGGCGGTAAAGATGGCTGTAGGACTGCGCCATCACTTCGTTCGCCTTCTTGGTCGCGGCATAGAAGCTCACGGGATGATCGGTCCGGTCCTGCACGGCAAACGGCAGTTTAGTGTTGGCGCCGTAAACGGAGGATGACGAGGCGTAGACGAGATGACGACAACCGTTGTGACGGCAGCCCTCGAGCACGTTGAGAAAGCCCGTCAGATTGGAGTCAGCATAAGCGTGCGGCTGCTCGATCGAGTAGCGCACGCCGGCCTGGGCTGCGAGATGCACGACCTGCGCAAATCCGTGCCGCGCAAACAGCGCCGCGATGGTGTCGCGGTCAGCGAGATCGGCCTCGATGAAGGAGAAGCCGGACGCGTTCCCAAGCTGCGCCAGGCGGGCCTTTTTCAGCGCCGGATCGTAATAGCTGTTGAGATTGTCGAGCCCGACGACGGGCCGGCCCTCGCCCAGGAGCTGCCGGGCGACGTGAAAGCCGATGAAGCCGGCAGCTCCCGTGACCAAAATCACCTGATCTGTCATCCTGTTCCCGCGGGATCCCCAGCTCTCGTCGCCTCTTTAGCCGCGGGAGCGAGGCGCTCGCAATAGCGCACCGTCGTTCATGGCTGCTCCAATAACCGCTTCCCAATAACCGCTATTGCAAGATCGGCGCCAAAACCATACCAAAGCGGCCGAATTCGGCGCCCTGCGTCGGGTTGCCTCAAATCTTCGCAAACTCTGATCATGCGGGCGAGATGCGCCGAATCCTGCTTTCTGCGGCCAAGATCCTGATTTCCGCAGCGCTGCTCTATCTGGCGCTGCGCAAGGTCGATCTGACCGAATTGTTGTCGCGCTTCACTGCGACCAGCCTGTTCTGGATCGCGATGGCGATCGCGGTCACGTTTCTGCAGATCTTCGTCGGCGTGCTGCGCTGGCGCGAGATCAGCGCCGCATGCGGCGCGCCGCTCGAGCTCGGTCGGGCGATGCGTTACAACGTGATCGGCGCGTTCTTCAACCAGACGCTGCCCTCCGCGATCGGCGGCGATGCGGTCCGGCTGTGGCTGGTCGCACGCGCCGGCGCCGGCTGGCGCGCGGCCACCTATTCGATCTTCGTCGATCGCGCGATCGGCCTCGTCGCGCTCGCGATTCTCATCGTGGCGAGCCTGCCCTGGAGCTACGAGCTCATCACCGATCCGCACGGACGCTCGGCGCTGCTGCTCGTCGATCTCGCCGCGCTCGCAGGCGGCATCGGCTTTCTGATCTTCGGCGCGCTGACATGGCGCTGGCTGAAGACCTGGTGGGCCACTCATCACATCCACGCCTGCGCCGTGATTGCCAATCGCGTGATCTTCAACGCCAGGCGCGGACCGATCGTCGCGATCCTGTCGCTACTCATTCACGTGCTCGCCGTCGTCGTCGCCTGGTGCGTGGTGCAGTCGATCGCGGCGCCCGTCACGTTCGGACAGGTGTTCCTGCTGGTCCCGCCGGTCATGCTGATCACCCTGATGCCGATCTCGATCGCTGGCTGGGGCGTGCGCGAGGCGACCATGGGTCTCGCCTTCGGCTTCGCAGGGCTCGCTGCCAACGAAGGCGTCAACGTCTCGCTGCTGTTCGGCGCGGTCTCGTTCATCGTCGGCGGGTTTGGCGGCCTGGTCTGGATCCTCAGCGCGGAGAAGGCCGCGCAAGGCTCGGTGCCGCTCGGAGTGCCGGAGTGAGCCCGACCGCCGACGCTTTTCCCGTCATGGCCTCGCTGCTTGCCGTCGCGATCGCCGCGCTGATCTCGGCCCTGATCACCTCGACCAGCCGCCCCCTGCTCCAGCGCTACGCACTGGCTAGGCCGAACGCCCGATCCTCGCATCGCATCCCGACCCCGCAGGGCGCAGGCATCGCGGTGATAGCAGCGACGCTCGTCGTCGCATCGGCGTGGGCGGCCTGGGCGAACATCGCGATCCCCCTGACGCTCGTCATTGCGACGATCGTGATCGCGCTGGTCGGATTCGCCGACGACATCGTGTCGCTGCCGGTGCCGGTGCGGCTCGTGCTGCAAGCGGCCTGCGTCGGCGCCGTGGTGTTCACCGCGCCCGAGACCGCGCGCATCGTGCCGGCGCTGCCGCTCATGCTGGAACGCGGCCTGATCCTGCTCGCCGGAATCTGGTTCGTGAACCTCGTCAACTTCATGGACGGGCTCGACCTGATGACGGTAGCCGAAGTGGTGCCGGTCACCGCGGCGCTGCTGCTGCTGGGCCTGCTCGGCGATCTCTCATGGCCGGCCGTGCTGATCCCCACGGCCCTGTGTGGCGCCATGCTCGGCTTTGCGCCCTTCAACAAGCCGACCGCGAAAGTCTTCTTGGGCGATGTCGGCAGCCTGCCGGTCGGCCTGTTGCTCGGCTGGTGCCTGCTGGAGCTCGCCTGGCGCGGACAGCAGGCCGCGGCACTGCTGCTGCCGGCTTACTATCTCGCCGATTCCACCATCACGCTGTTTCGCCGCATCGCGTGGCGCGAGCAGTTCTGGGCGGCGCACCGCTCGCATTTCTATCAGCGCGCCACCGACAATGGCTTCACGGTTCCGCGCGTGATCGGCGAGGTGTTCGCGCTCAACCTCGTGCTGGCGTTGCTTGCCATCCTCACGGTTCGCGCCGGTTCGGTGGCGGTCACGTCCGTCGCGCTGCTCGCCGGCGCGATCGCGATCGCCTTCGTGCTGCGGCGCTTCTCCCGCCCTCAGCCCTCCTGAGCCGACAGCGCGAGCCGCAAGCCCTCGTCCAGCGAGACCTGCGGCTGCCAGCCGGTTGCAATCGCCTTGGAAACGTTGAGCTCGAGCGAGCCGATCAGGCTGTCATGCGTATCCTGGCGGCCCATCAGGCTGAGCAGCGTCGAGAGCAGGTCCGGCGGCATGCCGAACAGCCGCGGGCTCTTGCCGGCGGCCTTGGCCAGGCGCTCGATGAATTCCGGCGTCGAGACCTGCTCCCTGTCCGCGACCAGGAAGATCTCGAAATTGCTCGCGGGATCGGGATGCGACAGCCGGCGCAGGATGAATGACGACAGGTTCTGCACGGCGAGGAACGCGCGCTGATTGCGGATCGCGGCAAAAGGCAGCGGTAGCCCCAGGCTCACCGCACGCGTCAGCAGCGCGAAATTGCCTTTGGCGCCGGCGCCATAGACCAGCGGCGGCCTGATCACCGAGATCTTCATCTCGCTGTCGCGCGCCAGCGTCCGCAAGCCCGCCTCGGCGGCGGCCTTGGACATGCCATAGAGGCCGCGCGGGGTCAGGATGTCGTCCTCGCTGAACGGCGCGCGGCCCTCGTTGCTGCGGCCGTGCACCAGCACGGTGCTGACGAAGATGAACTGGCGCACGCCGGCGGTCGCCGCGGAGCGCGCCAGGTGCAGCGTCCCCGCGATATTGACGTTGCGGTAGAGCTGGACCGCGTGCTCCTCGTGCTTGTGATGCACGCGCGCGGCGAGATGGACCACCGCATCGACGCCGTCGAGTGCGGATTTCCAGTCGGTCTCGGGCCCGATCGATTCGATCACGACCTCGTCGTCGGTGCCATCGAGGCTGCGGACCGCGCGGCGGACCTGCCATCCCTCGCGCGCGAGCGCCGGGGCGACATGACGGCCGACGAAACCGCTCGCTCCCGTCACCAGCACGGTCAGTTTTCGCTCGCTCATCGTTGCTCCGAAAGGTCCGGGTTGCGCAACAATTCGTCGGCAAGGGCGGCATAGGCATTCATCGCGGTCGCGCGATCGAATCGTTTGGCCGCCTTCACGGCGCGCGCCGCCATGTCGCCGTCATTGGACCGGGCAGCGGCGCGGATCGCCCCGGCGAGCTGATCAGCGCGGCCGGGCGTCACCACCCAGCCAAGCCCGTTCTCCATCACCGTCAGCGCGGCTTCGGCCTCCGGTTCGGACACCAGCACCACGGGACGGCCGACCGCCAGCAGATTGTAGAACCGGCTCGGCACCGACACCCCCGCAACGTCCTTGCGGTACGGAATGATCCAGAGATTGGCCGACGCCAGGAACGCCTCGAGCTCGGCGTCCTCGACCCGCGCCACGAAGGAGACATTGGCGAGGTTCGCTTCACTCTGCAATTGCTTCAGCCGCTCGAAACCGATGCCCCAGCCGGAGAGCAGGAAGTGGATGTCAGGCTCGTCCCTGAGCAGCCGCGCCGCCTCGAACACGATCTCGGGATCGTGGGTGAAGCCGAGATTGCCCGATAGTCCGACGATGAAGCGCGCGGCTATCGCCTTGCGGAAAGGATTGTCAGGCGAGATCGGACGCGGCACGGGGGCGAGCGTCGCCCAGTTCGGGATGAAGCGGATCTTGTTCCGCGTCATGCCGGAATAGCTCAGCAGCGGCGCTTCAGCGTCGCGGCCGATGGTGATGACCGCGTTGAGCGCGCGAAACATCAGGCTGTTGGCGGCGCGCATGGTCCGCGCCACGATCGAACCGGGCTTGAGCAGGCCCGCCGTCACCAGCACGTCGGGAAAGAGGTCGTGCAGGATCAGCGCCGAACGCGCACGCTTGAGCCACGCCGCCGCGGCGACCGTGTAGGGCAGCATGAACGGCGCCGTCACGGTGAGCACCACGTCGCCGCGCTTCAGCTCGCGCATCAATGAAACGAAAATGCGCAGCGCAAACAGGAGCTCGATCGCGGCGCGCCGCACCAGCGCGGTCTTGCCCGCGATCCGGTTCTTGACGGCCACGACGCGTGGCTTGCCCGGGCCGGTCAGCGCGGCCGGCAAATCGCCGGGCGAGCCCGACAGCACGACGACCTCGTGGTCCATGGCGAGGCGGCAGGCGATCTCCGCCATGATCGCGGCGGTGGTGCTCGGATCGGGCGGATAATGCTGGCTCGCGACGACGATCTTGCCTTGGGGCTGCATGATCAGGCCGCGGTCGACCCGAATTCCGGAACCGCATCCTTCAGGATGGTCCTGATCGTGGCGCGATCGTCGCGCGCGATCGCCTGCTCGAGCGCCGCGATCCATTTGCGCAGGGTCTGCATCGGCGGCTCGTTCGGCTGCGCAGCCATGATGCCGGCAACACCGATCTCGCGGGTCGGCTCCTCGGAGGCGAACAGGATCTCGTGCAACCGCTCGCCCGGCCGCATGCCGGTGAACACGATCTCGATATCGTAGCCGGGTTGCAGGCCGGAGAGGCGGATCATGCGTTCGGCGAGATCGACGATCTTCACCGGCTGGCCCATGTTGAGCACGTAGACCGAGACGTCGGGACGCTGCGTTCCGAGCGCGTGCGTCGCCGCCGTGATGACGAGATCGCAGGCCTCGCGGATGGTCATGAAGTAGCGGACCATATCGGGATGCGTCACCGTCACCGGGCCGCCGGCCTCGATCTGGGCCTTGAACTTCGGCACCACCGATCCGTTCGAGGCCAGCACATTGCCGAACCGGACCGAGATCAGCCGCATCGGCCGCTTGCCGCTGCTGCCCGCCGCCGCAAGATCGTGGTCGAGCGCCTGGCAGTACATCTCGGCGAAGCGCTTGGTGAGGCCGAGCATCGACACCGGCTCGATCGCCTTGTCGGTCGATATCATCACCATGGCTTCGGCTCCGGCATGATGGGCCGCGTCGGCGACGTTGATCGAGCCGAAGATGTTGGTCTTGACGCCCTCGCTCCAGTCGCGTTCGAGGATCGGCACGTGCTTGAGCGCGGCGGCGTGAAACACGATGTCCGGCTTGAACTCGGCCATCAGGCGCATGATGCGCTCGCGGTCACGGATGTCGGCGATCCGCCCCTCGATCTCGGCTGCCGCGCCTTGCGCGGCGAGTACTTCCGTGATGGCGTAGAGCGCCGGCTCGGAATTCTCCACGATCAAGAGCCGCGCGGCACCGAAGGCGACGACGCGCTCGCAGATCTCGGAGCCGATCGAGCCGCCGCCGCCGGTCACGATCACCGCCTTGCCCCTGATCAGGGCCTCTAACCGCGCATAGTCGATCTTCTCGCTCGGCCGCAGCAGGAGGTCCTCGACCGCGACGGCCGTCAGGCGCGGCGTATCGCCGCTCTCGAGCGAGGGCATGCGGTTGACGATCACGCCAAGCTTGCGCGCCCGCATCAGGATCTGCTCCGGATGCGCCTCCGGCTCGAACGCTGACGGCGTCATGACGATGCGAGCGATGGCCTTGTTGCGCTTGGCGAAGTCGGCGACGACGTCCTCGATATCGTCGATGCCGCCCAGCACCGGCACGTTGCGGATAAACTGGCCGAGATCCGAGCTCGACGGCGACAGGACGCCGACCGGCCAGATGCGCTTGATCGCGCCGCTCTCGATGCCGCGCAGCAGCACCTCGGCATCGGCGGCGCGGCCGATCAGCAGCGTCGGCGCGGCATCCTCACCGCGCGCATGACGGCGCACCCGCGTGTAGCGGAAGTAGCGATAGGTCATGCGCAGCGCGCTCAGGAAGGCGATCTCGAGGAACCAGTAGAGGACGATCGTCACCTTGCCGAGAAAGAAGGAGCCGCGGACGTTGGGCGCGACGAAAACGTAGTCGAGCACGAGCAGGGCAACCGTCAGCACGGTCGCGACGCGGATGATGTTCAGCGCGTCCGGCAGCGAGATGAAGCGCCATTTCGTCGTGGTCAGGTTGAAGACGAAGAACACGACCACGCTGAAGGCGAGGAAGTAGGGCAGGATCTGGAGGAGCAGCGGCAGGCGATCGTAGAAGAACTCGCCGCCCTCGAATCGCAGATAGAAGGCTGCGAACAGCGCCGCCGTGGTCGCCAGCAGGTCGTGGAGCGCGATCAGGAAATTGCGCAAGGTGAGATGCGAAAGACGCGTCATCCGACGACCGATGAAAACCCAGTTAGTGCAACCTGACCGCGCTGATAGCCTATCCCGGCAAGACTTGCCAGCCGCGCGGCGGTTCAGGAACCGGCTTCCCCCATCTTCGCCTCGGCCTGTTGTGGCCTGAGCACCATGCCGCCGGCAACGGCGACGCCGATGACGTACATCCAGCCCTCGTGGTAGTCGAACAGATGGGAGTTGAACAGCGAGGTGAAGACGTTCTGGACCACGACCAGAAGCCCGACCCAGTTGGCGAGCCCGTCGCCGCGGAACAGGCGCAGATGCAGGATCCAGATCGCGTAGAGAATCGCGATGCCGATGACGCCCCATTGCACGGCGACATTCAGCGTCTGGTTATGCGGATTTCCGATCACCTCGGCGGAGGCCTGGTAGTGCCCGCTGGGGGTCGCGACCTGCTCGAACAATCGGCGGGTCGAGCCGGTGCCGTGCCCCAGGATCGGCGCCTCCGCGAAGAAGCCGAGCGATTTCCGCCAGAACTCGAGCCGCAGGCCCAGCGAGGTCGGCTCGCCCTTTTCCACATAGCGCGTGTAGTCGCTGACGAACGTGTCGGCGGTCCTGCGCAATTGCGGCGAGGCCTGCCAGGCGAGAGCTGCGCCGACGACCACAGCGGCGGAGATGATTGCGATGCTGCGCCACCGCAAATGCAGCAGCGCGAACACGCCGAACATGATCGGAACGGTGACGAGCGCGGTGCGCGACACCACCACGAACGCCATGTTGACGAAGAAGCTCAGCGCCAGCGCGGTCAAGAGTGCTGCGGACCAGTAGCGCTTCTGCCGCAGCAGCATCGCGACGGGATAGGCGAGCCCGACCGCGCAGAGCGTGAATTCCTGGCTCTGGTCGATGTAGTTCTTGACGAAGATGCCGCGCTCGAGGTGGTCGGGCTTGAGCGTCAGGCCGGGATAGAAGGCGACCAGCCAGGACATCACCGACAGCAGCGCGCAGGACACCAGGAAAGCGATGAAGATCCTGTGTCCACGCGGCGAACGCTCGAAATGATAGAGCAGCGCCGGCAGCACCAGCAGCTTGGCGGTCGGGCTCAGCGCATAGAGGCGTGCGCCCCAGTCCGCATCCGACCACAGCGTGCCCGCCAGCGCGAGCAGGACCATCGCGATCGGCGCGGCGCAGATCGGACGCGTCAGTGATTGCAGGAATGCCCTGATGTCGAGGAACGGCACCATGCAGACCAGGAACGCGACGTTGAAGATCGCCGTGAGCGACGTCGACCACGGCAGCGCGACCACGGTCAGGATCGCAAACAGATCGGCCGTCTCGCTCCAGGCCGCCGGACTGCGCAGGCGCCGCCGCAGCGTCCGGGTGGCTGTTTCCCGGGCAAGCGCCGTCGTCTGGTCCGTCACTTGATCCCTCCCCGCGCGCGATGGACCAGCGCCGTCGTGCTGAAACCCTGGAGGATGTCGACCAGCACCACGGTTCCGCCGGCGGCCTCGACGATCTCATGGCCGACCACCTGCTCGCGGGTGTAGTCGCCGCCCTTCACCAGTGCGCTCGGCTTGATGCGGGTGATCAGGTCGATCGGCGTGTCCTCCTCGAAGATGACGACGAGATCGACGGCTTCGAGCGCCGCCAGCACCTCCGCACGTGCCCGCTCGTCCTGCACCGGGCGATCAGCGCCCTTCAGCCGCCGCACCGAGGCATCGCTGTTGAGCCCGACGATGAGGCGGTCGCAGGCGGCGCGCGCCGCGGTCAGCACCTTCACGTGGCCGGGATGCAGGATGTCGAAGCAGCCATTGGTGAAGCCGACGCGCTGGCCCTGCCTGCGCCATTGGGCAAGCTGCGCGTCGAGCGCATCAGGCTCGAGCACAATCTTCTCCTCGGCCGCGAGATAGGCATGCGGCAGGATCTTGCGCCGCAGCTCGGCCACGCTAACGCTGGCCGTGCCCTGCTTGCCGACGGCGACGGCCGCGGCGGCATTGGCCATGCGCAGCGCGGTGTCCCAGTCCGCGCCGGCCGCAAGCGACACTGCAAGCGCCGCGGCAACGGTGTCGCCCGCGCCGGAGACATCGCGCACCTTGACCGGGAAAGCCGGAACATGAACCGCCTCGCCGCTGCGCGGCACCAGCGTCATGCCGTGCTCGCCCTGCGTGACCAGGATCGCCTCGCAATCGGCAAGCCGTATCACGTCTTCGCTGGCATCGACGATGCTCTGCGGCGTATCGGCGCGGCTTCGCGTCGCCTCCGAGAATTCCTTGCGGTTGGGCGTCAGCAGCGTGGCGCCGCGATAGATCGCCCAGTTCAGGCTCTTGGGATCGACGATCACCGGCTTGCCGGCGCCTCGCGCGGCGTCGATCGTGTGGCGGATCACGCGCGCGGTCAGCACGCCCTTGGCGTAGTCCGAGAGCAGCACGATGTCGGCGCGCGCGATCTGCGCCACGATCGCCTCGATCAGCCTGGTCTCGATGTCATCGGAGGCCGCTAACACCTGCTCCCAATCCGCGCGCAGCATATGGGTGGAGAAATGCTCGGAGACGAAGCGGACCTTTCGCGTCGTCGGCCGTGAGGGATCGCACACCAGCACGCTTTCGATTGCCCCATGCTCCGCCAGCGCGGAGGCGAGCCGCTTGCCCGCATCGTCCTCGCCGACCAGCCCAACGAAAACGCAGCGCGCACCAAGGGATGCGACATTGCACGCGACGTTGCCGGCGCCGCCGATATGGATTTCGCTGCGCTGTGCCGCGATGACAGGCGCGGGCGCTTCCGGCGAAATCCGCGACACCTCGCCATAGACGAATTCGTCCAGCATGATGTCGCCGATGCACAGCACCGTGCGGCCTGAGATGGCCTGCGCGAGGGAATCGAAATCGAGAATGGGCGTCGCCATGGGTCCTATGATTTCAGCGGAAGCGGTCAGGTCGGTCGAGATAATTCCCGACATAGGCCTTCACTGCGTCTTCGAGCGCCGTGAAGCCGCCGTTATAGCCGGCGCGGAGCAGGCGATCGACCTTGCTCTGGGTGAAGTACTGGTAAGCGCCGCGGATCTGCTCGGGCATGTCGATGTATTCGATATTGGGCCTGGTGCCGAGCGCGGCATAGGCAGCCAGCATCAGGTCCCTGAAGCTGCGCGCCTTGCCGGTGCCGACATTGAACAGGCCTGAGACCGACGGCGTCGCCAGCAGCCACATCACGACGCGGACGACGTCGTCGACATAGATGAAATCGCGCCGCTGATCGCCGTCGGCGATGCCTTCACGGTGCGACTTGAACAGTTGCACGACACGGCCCGCCCTGACGTCGTCGAAGCGGCGCGCCAGCACGCTCATCATTGTGCCCTTGTGGTACTCGTTGGGGCCGAACACGTTGAAGAATTTCAGGCCCGCCCATTGCGGCGGGAGCGGATCGCCGTTCGCGGCGCGCTCGCCGACCGCGAGATCGAACAGATGCTTGCTCCAGCCGTAGAGGTTCATCGGTCGCAGTTTCTTCAGCGCTGGCAGCGAGGCGTCGTCATCGAAGCCTTCCGCGCCGTCGCCATAGGTCGCCGCCGAGGACGCGTAGATGAGCGGCACAGCATTCGCCGTGCACCAATCGAGCAGGCGCATGGAGAGGCGAAAATTGGTCTCGATCACGAGGTCGCCATCGGTCGCGGTGGTCTCGGAGATCGCCCCGAGATGGATCACGGCATCGAGCGTGCGGCCCTTCAGCCAGTCGAGCAATTCAGCGGGCGGGACGATATCCACGAGTTGCCGCTTGGCGAGGTTCCGCCACTTGCCGTCGCTGCCGAGCAGATCGCAAACCACGACATCGCTGCGGCCGGCCTCGTTCAGGGCGGCGACGACATTCGATCCGATAAAACCGGCCCCGCCGGTCACCAGCAACATTCAGAAATCCCTGCCCGATTTTGTGGTCTGGTCCTGCCCTAGCGCATGATCCACCAAAGTGTAAGCGGTTTTGGGATTCGGGCTCGTGTGGCTTTACCTGCCGGCCCGGAGCGGCTAACCGAACCGCCAACATCAGCTTGTTCCTGGCCCAATTAACGAATGAACAAAGATTCGCAACTTAGCGGAAATGCAGATCGGGACGACACGCGCCCGATCCTGATCATTCCCTATATGTGGATCGGCGATTTCGTCCGGAACCATACCGTGGTGCGGGTCCTGAAGGAGCGCTGGCCGAACAGGCCGGTCGACCTTCTGACCACGACCCTATGTGCTCCGCTGGTCGATTATATGCCCGGGGTCCGCCGCGGCATCGTCTGGGACCTGCCGCGCAGCCGGCTCGCGGTGCGTCGCCAGTTCGGCCTGGCAAAACTGCTGCGGGCGGAAAACTACGGCACCGCCCTGGTGCTGCCCCGAACCTGGAAGGCAGCCATTGCGCCGAGGCTGGCCGGCATCCCCGAACGGGTCGGCTGGGTCGGCGAGTTCCGGTTCGGCCTGATCAACCACTGGCGCTGGGGCGAGAGCAAGCTCCCGCGCTTCATCGACGAGAATGCCGCCCTGGCCCAGCCCGACGGCGCCCCCCTGCCGCCGGAATGGCCGGTGCCGCAATTGCGGGTCCCGGCCGAGGAGATTGCCCGCTGGCGCGAGGCCAATGGCATCCGTGGCGGGGCCGCGGTAGCGCTCGCCCCCGGCTCGGTCGGCGTCTCAAAGCGCTGGACCTACTATTCGGAGGCCGCCCGCCTGCTGGTTGAGCGCGGGCTCGAGGTCTGGGTGGTCGGCGGCCCCGCGGAAAAGGGCCTCGCCCAGGAAATCGTCGCGGCGGGAGGCCCCGGCGTCCGCGACCTCACCGGCAACGATTTGCGCAACGGCGTGTTGGCGATGGCCGCCGCCGGCGTCGCCATCACCAACGATTCCGGCCTGATGCACATCGCCGCTGCCCTCGGCACTCCCACCATGGGCATCTTCGGCCCGACCAGCCCCTACCTCTGGGCGCCGTTGAATGGCCTCGCTGCCACGGTGGTCCAGGACAAGAGCGTGCTCTCCTGCCAGCCCTGCCAGCGCACGGTCTGCAAGATGAACGATCACCGGTGTATGCGGGATATCGCGGCGGCTGAGGTGGTGGGGATTGCGGAGCGAGTGCTGGCGGAGGCAGGGGCAAGGGTGGAGAGCTAATCGAGGCCCCTCAAAAATGCTTGGGCAGCCCAGCCTGCTTCAGAACCGCGTTCGCGGTGTGCCGAGATTTGATATTGTTATCGACGGTAAAACGGATGCCTGAGACTGGGCTCTCCCAGATCTCGTGATCGCCGCGGCCATGTCGAACAAAAAAACATCCCGCCTTCTCCAGAATTCGTTTCAATTCCGGAGTGAAGCTGTTCATGCGGCTTCTTTTGCAGAGCCGATCTTGATCCGTTTGGAGAAGCTCGCGATCACCTCGACAGGGACTTCATAGCCCTCGGCGACGGCATCGTCTTCCAAAAGATCGCGAATGAGGCCAGGCAGCTTGGCATCGAGTTCGTCGAGGCTTGCGGCTTCCGTGACGAGGCCCGGAAGATCGGAGCTCTCAGCAGTCCACACCGACGCCTCACTGTCCCAAGTCGCTCGAACGACGATGAGATGGCCCATTTTCGGCGCTCCCCTTGCGGCAACTTCTGTCATCAAGGCAGTCCTCCTCAGGTGCGGCAACCGCGTGGCAAGCAGAGTGCCGGACAACGCATAAAACCCCACTTGGTCCCGCCAGCGTTGGAAGACCCCGCACTCATCACCATAACACATTGATTCGATATAAGTTTTAACAACGGCACTTGCACGCCGGCCTGATGTCGCGATGATGAAAGTCTAGACCTGTTTTGCCCGACGCGTCAACTGGATTTCGTAAAATCCGCAAAACACAATCTCCGAGAGCCAAACCGTTGATTCAACTGGCGCCGGCTACTGTGCATGGGGTTGTTTTCGCGATTTTGTTTGCGGCGGCTCAAAGCAGCGGCCGATAGATCTCGCCGATCCGCCTTGCTTCCGCATCGAGGCTGAATCGTTCGAGCACCCGTGCCCGCCCGCGTTCGCCCATGGCCGTCGCGGCAGCCACGTCGCGCATCAACGGCTCCAGCGCCGCGGCGAGCGCATCTGCATCGCCCGCCGGAATCAGCACACCCGTCACGCCATCCTCGACCACGAGCTCGGCCGCGCCGGCGCGCGCGGCAACGAGCGCACTGCCCGCCGCCATCGCCTCGATCAGCGTCAGCCCAAAGCCTTCGTTGCGTGAGGTGAAAGCATAGATCGTCAGCCGCTGGTACCAGCGCTGCACCGCTTCGATCGGCAATTCGCCGGTGACGACGATGCGCGATTGCAGGTTGGCTGCCCCGATGCGCTTCTTCAGGTCGTTGGCGAAGGGCGTTTGCTCGGGCGTGATCTGGCCGACGATGACGGCGGTGAAATCCGGATAGCGCGGCAGCAATCGGCACATCGCATCGACGAACAGATCGGTGCCCTTCTGTGCACGCACGCGGCCGAAGCAGCCGATGGCATAGCGGCCCGGCAGCGCGGCTTCCGCGAACGCCGCGGCGCGATCGATTGGCGGCGCATACACGTCGGTGTCGACGCCGTGCGGGATCACCGTCGACCGCACTTTCAGGAACGAGGCCGAGATGTCTGACGTCGCGATGATCGCGTCCATGCGCCGGATCAGCCAGCGCGTGATCCAGCTGTGATGCCGCTGCCCCGCCGAGGTGAAGACGAGCTTGAGCGGCCAGCCGAGCGAGCGCAGCACGACGCCTGCGATCATCTCGTTGTTGCGCCGCGCGTGCCAGATCAAGGGCTGCTTGCGCCGCCACAATTTCAGGAGATCGGGCCCGCTCAACCGCGCGATCCCCTCCGGCGCGTCGGAGCCGAACCAGCCTGCGCGAAACAGTTTCGCCAGCCGCGGCGCCACCATCCGGTTGGTCGCGGTGACCCCGGAATAGCGCCTGTGCAGATTTGGCACGATCACCTCGAGATCGCCGGGAGAATTCGCCACGTCACGCTCCGTTTCGCAAAGTCCCTATACGCAACATTAAGCATAGTGACCAGTTGAGCCGCGCCGATACCCCCTCTTCACCACGCAAACGCTAGCATCCCGCGTTGATCGAAGACGGGTGAGACCATGACTGTGCTAGTCACCGGCGGCGCCGGCTATATCGGAAGTCACACGGTTCTGGCGCTGGCGGAAGCCGGCGAGGACGTCGTCGTGATCGACGATCTCTCCACCGGTTTCTCGGCCTATCTGCCGGAACGCGTGCCGCTGTTCATCGGCGACGCCGGCGACGAGAATTTGCTCGAAGGCGTGATCGCCCAGCACGACATCGAAAGCATCATTCATTTCGCCGGCTCGGTCGTCGTGCCGGAATCGATGCGCGATCCGCTCGGCTACTACCGCAACAACTTCACCACCGCGCGCAATCTGCTCAACGTCGCGGTCAAGCGCGGCATCAGCCGCTTCATTTTTTCCTCGACCGCCGCGGTCTACGGCAATCCGGATCAGGTGCCCGTGCCCGAGCACGCGCCGACGCGGCCGCTGTCGCCCTACGGCTCCTCGAAGCTGATGACCGAGATCATGCTGCACGACGTCGCCGCCGCCTACGGCATGCAGTACGTGACCTTGCGCTATTTCAACGTCGCGGGCGCCGACCCGCAGGCGCGCATCGGGCTTGCCACCGTCGGCGCCACGCATCTGCTCAAGATCGCCGTGGAAGCCGCGACCGGACAGCGCGCCAAGATCGATGTGTTCGGCACCGACTATCCGACCGAGGACGGCAGCTGCATCCGCGACTTCATCCATGTTTCGGACCTCTCGCAGGCGCATCGTTCGGCCCTCGCATATTTGCGCAATGGCGGCACCTCGACGACGCTGAATTGCGGCTATGGCCGCGGCTATTCGGTACTGGAGACCATCGACGCCGTGCGCCGGGTTTCGGGGCGCAGCTTCGCCGTGCAATACGCCCCGCGCCGGCCCGGCGACATCATGACCATGGTCGCCGACACCAGCCGCATCCGCGGCCTGCTCGACTGGCGGCCGCAATACGACAACCTTGAGACCATCGCGGCGCATGCGCTGGCCTGGGAGGACAAGCTGTTCCGCGAGCGCCATGGCGAACTCCGCCACGCGGTCTCGGCCTAAAATCCGTCTCGGCGCAAGTCCTTAATTGGGCTTGAAAAGCGGAGCTTTAGCGGGCACAGAGGCCATTCGATCCCTGACGCGCGGGCAGGCTTTGTTCTGCCCCGTCAATGGACAC
Source organism: Bradyrhizobium diazoefficiens (assembly GCF_016616235.1). Taxonomy (NCBI): domain Bacteria; kingdom Pseudomonadati; phylum Pseudomonadota; class Alphaproteobacteria; order Hyphomicrobiales; family Nitrobacteraceae; genus Bradyrhizobium; species Bradyrhizobium diazoefficiens. The sequence continues at coordinate 2,986,816 of NZ_CP067100.1, read as the reverse complement.
CGGATGGCCCAGTTTCCAAAGAAAATCACCGACGATCCCTATGCGGCAGCGGTCCTGATTCGCCGCCTGGTCACGGAACAAGGGCTCGTCTACTGGCGGCGCTACCTCGTCGCCTTTGCGCTGATGGCGCTCGCTGCGGGCTCGACCGCGGGTGCGACCTACGTGCTCGGCCAGGTCATCAACCAGGCTTATGTCGACAAGAACGTCCCGGGCATCGCGATGTTCTCAGGGATCACGGTGATCCTGCTCTTCATCAAAGGCGTGGCAACCTACGGCCACATGGTGATCTTGACCAAGATCAGCAACGCGATCCTTGCCACTAACCAGCGCCAGCTGTTTGCAAAACTGATGCGCGAGAGCGTCGGCTTCTTCTCCGAGCGGCACTCCTCTGAATTCCTGGCGCGGCTGACGGCCGGCGCCAAATCGATCACCGACGTCCTCAACATGCTGGTCAACGCCGTCGGGCGCGACCTCATGATGCTGCTCGCCATGATCGCCGTGATGGTGTGGCAGGATCCGCTGATGTCGTTCATCGGCCTCGTCGCGGTGCCGCCGGCGATGCTGGTGCTGCGCAAGCTGGTCAAGCGCATCAAGGGCCTCGCCTTCAACCAGTTCACCGGCACCGCCGACATCATGGAAACGATGCAGGAATCGCTGCAAGGCATCCGCACGGTCAAGGCGTTCACGCTCGAAGACACCATGCAGAAGCGCATCGACGAGAACATCGCGATTGTCGAGCGCAACGCCAACAAGATGGCCCGGGTCGCCAATCGCTCCAACCCGCTGATGGAAATGCTCGGCGGCTTCGCGGTCGCCGGCTGCCTGATGTACGGCGGCTACGCCGTGGTCGCGCTCAACGCCACGCCCGGCGCGTTCTTCTCCTTCATGACCGCGTTCCTGATGGCGACCGAGCCGGCCAAGCGGCTGGCGCGTCTCAATATCGACCTCAACAGCCAGCTGGTCGGCGCGCGCATGCTGCTCGAAGTCGTGGACAGCCCGGCGAGCGAGCATTCCGACGACGACAAGCCGGCGCTGAGGCTCACCGATGCCCGCATCGAGCTGCGCGACGTCAGCTTCTCCTATCGCAATGGCGAGACTGTGCTCAACCGCATGAGCTTCACCGCCGAGCCCGGCAAGGTCACCGCACTGGTTGGCCCCTCCGGCGGCGGCAAGTCGACCGTGCTGGCGCTACTGCTGCGCTTCCACGAGGTGACGCAAGGCGACATCGTGATCGATGGCCAGTCGATCGGCGCTATCTCGCGCAAATCGCTGCGGGCGCAGACCGCCTATGTTGGCCAGGACGTCTATCTGTTCCGCGACACCATCCGCAGCAACATCGCCTTCGGCAAGCCGGGGGCGAGCGAGAACGAGATCATCGAGGCGGCGAAAGCGGCCTGCGCGCATGATTTCATCATGAGCTTTCCGCTCGGCTACGACACGCCGGTCGGGGAGCACGGCACGCAGCTGTCGGGCGGCCAGCGCCAGCGCATCGCGGTGGCGCGCGCGTTGATCAAGAACGCGCCGATCATCCTGCTGGACGAGGCCACCGCCGCGCTCGATTCGGAATCGGAGCGGCAGGTGCAGGAAGCGATCGAGCATCTGTGCCAGAACCGCACCACCATTGTGATCGCACACCGCCTGCACACCATCATGCACGCCGACGCGATTCTCGTGGTCGAGGGGGGCGAGATCGTCGAGCATGGCCGGCACGACGAATTGCTGCGTCGCTCCGGCCGCTACGCCTCGTTCTTTCGTCTGCAGCATCGCGACGCCGGCGCTCTGGCGCCGATCAGCGCAACCGCATAGAGTTCCTCATCAACCCAAGAGCAGCGAGACCGCTTCATGAACGCCGCCTCCTACGTCATCCCGCTTCCGCCCCAGGCCTCGCTTCCGGTCGTCGGAGAGAGCGGCCGGTATCCGGTCCGCCGCATCTGGTGCGTCGGCCGCAACTATCTCGAGCACATCCGCGAGATGGGCAATGACGAGCGCGCCCCGCCGTTCTTCTTCGCCAAGCACGCGGACATGCTGGTGCCCGATGGCGCCACCATTCCCTATCCGCCGCTGACGAAGGATTTGCATCACGAGGTCGAGCTGGTCGTCGCGATGAAGAGCGGCGGCCTCAACATCCCCGCCGAGAAGGCGCTTGATCACGTCTACGGCTATGCCGTCGGTATCGACCTCACCCGCCGCGATCTCCAGATCGCCTCGCGCAAGAAGGAGCGTCCGTGGGAGATCGGCAAGTCGTTCGACGGCTCGGCGCCATGCTCTGCGGTGCAGCCGGCCGCCAAGATTGGCCATCCCTCCAGCGGCAAGATCTGGCTCACCGTCAACGGCAAGGAAGCCCAGAAGGGCGACCTCAATGAGCTGATCTGGAACGTGCCCGAGATCATCTGGCAGCTCTCGCAGCAGGTGAAGCTCGCCGCCGGCGACATTATCATGACGGGCACGCCGGCCGGCGTGTCGCAGCTCCAGGTCGGCGACAAGCTCGAATGCGGCGTCGACGGCGTCGGCAGGCTGAAGGTGAGCATTGGCCAGCCGGAACAAGGCTGACCTCGAGATCACGGAGAAAGCTAAGCCCCGGACATCGCGTCCGGGGCTTTTTTACGGCCTCAAGTTCGCCGCCGGTGCGCGCCCGCCGCGTTGATGTCCTTCCCGGTGTAGTCGGTCATCATCGCGGTCGCAGCCAGCGTCACGACCGCGCAAATCGCGATGTAGACCGCGATCGCGGTCGCCGAGTGGAACGTGCCGAACAGCCAAGTGGCGATCAACGGCGCAGGGCCGCCGGCGATCACGGATGCGAGCTGATAGCCCAGCGACGAGCCGCTGTAGCGCAGGCGTCCGGTAAAATTCTCCGCGATCAAGGCAGCTTGCGGCCCGTACTGCATATCGTGCGGAATGAGCGACAGGATGATCGCGAGAAAGATGATGGTCAGCGATCCGGTGTTGAGCATTGCGAAATATATGAAGCCGAAGACACCCGTCACGGCAGCGCCGATCATATACATGTTCTTGCGGCCGATCTGATCGGAGATATGTCCGCACAGCGGGATCGAGACGAACGACAGTACCGAGGCCGAGAGCACCGCGGTCAGCAGGAAGTCGCGCGAAACGTGCAGGGTGCCGATGCCATAGGAGAAGACGAAGGCGGTGAAAATGTAAAACGGCGCCTGCTCCGACATGCGCGCGAAGGCCGACAGCAGGATCTCCTTCGGGTATTGCCGGATCACCGTCAGCATCGGCGTGCGGTCGATCTGGCGTTCGGCCACGAGCTTTGAGAACACCGGCGTTTCGAGGATGCCGAGCCGGATATAAAGGCCAACGCCGACCAGGATGATGCTGAGCGCGAACGGAATGCGCCAGCCCCACGCCAGGAACTGATCGCCAGCCATCTGGCTGAACGCCAGCACGGCAAGGTTGGCGAGGAACAGTCCGCAGGGCACGCCGAACTGCGGCCACGACGCGATCAATCCGCGAGATCGGTCGTCGCGGGCCCATTCCATCGACATCAGCACCGAGCCGCCCCACTCGCCGCCGACGCCGACGCCCTGAATAAATCGCAGCACGGTCAGGATCACGGCACCCCAGATGCCGATGCTCGCATAGGTCGGCACCACGGCCACCGCGGCGGTCGCCAGTCCCATCAAGAGCAGCGTCGCGATCAACGTCGATTTGCGTCCGATGCGGTCGCCATAGTGTCCGAAGATTGCCGCGCCGATCGGGCGCGCGATGAAGCCGACTGCGTAGATCGCAAACGCTTCCAGCGTGCCAACCCAGGGATCAGACTGCGGAAAGAACAGTTTTGCGAAAACCAGACCGGTGACAGTGCTGTAGAGAAAGAAATCATACCATTCGATCGCAGTCCCCACGGTGGACGCGATCACGGCGCGACGAAGCTGGCGCTGATGCTCGGATGCGGTAAGTCGGGTGGCGTCGAGGCCGAGTGTTGCCATGGGAGTTCCCCTGGGACAGCCCCCGATTGCTTTTTTTCACTGCTTGTTCGTTGAGGAACAAACGGGATTAGGTTCCAAAGCGTTCCAGCCAAGCTGGAACGAGAGGGTAAAACTTTAGTCGACCAATAAAGCCGGAGTGACTGCCCGCGCCTTTACTGACCCGCGGCTGAGCGCGTGAACTCAATCGCAACGTCTATGCCGGATGGCTTCGATCTACCAAGCCTTCACCGGCCGATTGCCGTGGCTCGTCTGTGGCACGCCGCGGTTGAGCGACATGTGGGAATGCACACACAGCCAGCCCCCGGCGGTCTTGAAGAACACCATTGTTGCCCGGCCGGGCCGCGCAAACGCGCTGCCATCGGGATGATAGCCCGTGCTCGTCCACGGTGCGATCACGGTTGCCATTGCACCGTCAGGAGATGCCAGAACAGAGGTCTGCTCGAGGACGAAACGGAAATCGCTCGTCTTCGGCCAGACATTGTCCCATTGGGTCGAGACCCATTGATCGATGCCAGGGATGACGTCGCTGTGCGTGCCGAACGCGAGCACATCCGGATGGAAGAGCGGCCGCGCCGAAGCGTAGTCGACCTCGCGGACATGGCCCGCGAAGGTCTCCAGCCAGTTGCGGAAGAACTGCGCGATCTCCGCGTTAGCAATCGGCAAGGGCGCCACTGCCTGATCATTCACCGCAGCGCCGAGAGCACGATCAGGCCGAGGATCAGCGCCGTCAGCGAATACTTCAGCGTGTAGTAGACGTTGCGGTTCCACGCCTTGACCTTGCGGCTGGCGAGATGGATCTCGTAGAGCTTGCCGAACACCTTGTTGAGCACGCCGACATTTTCACCATCGACGTTCTGGGTCGCCGAGGCCTTGACGATGTGCTGGCTGACCCAGCGGTTGATCGCGGTCATGAAGCCGTACTTCATCGGGCGCTCGACGTCGCAGAACAGGATGATGCGGTTGACGTCGGTGGCATTCTCCGCGCTGTGGATGAAGGTCTCGTCGAACATGAAGGCCTCGCCGTCGCGCCAGACGCATTCGACGCCGTCGACCAGGATGCGGCACTTGTTCGAGTTCGGCGTGACCAGGCCGAGGTGATAGCGCAGCGAGCCGGCGAAGGGATCGCGGTGGGCGCCGAGCTTGCCCCCAGGCGGCAGCATCGCGAACATTGCGCCGTGCACGTTCGGGATCGACTTGAGCAGCTCCACCGTCTTCGGGCACAGCGTGTTCGCCGAGGGCAGGAAGTCGTCGTACCATTTCAGGTAAAAGCGCTTCCAGCCGCTCTTGAAGAACGAGTAGAAGCCCCAGTCGTTGTTCTTCGCGGCCGCGCGGATAAAACCCTCGTCGAACAGGCGCACGGCCTCGTCGCGAATGGTCTCCCAGTTCTCGCTGAGCGGCTTCAGCTCGGGAAACTGCTCGACCGGGATCACCGGCCTGTTCGGCACGGCCGAGCCCGCATACATCAGCACATTGTAGGGCGCGAGATAGGTCGAGTGATCGCCGAGCTGGCGCGCGAAGCGCAGCCGCTGCTTGCCGCGGAAGTGAACGTAAATCGTCGAAGCCGCAAGCACATAGAGAATGACAAGTTGCGGCGCAAAAAGCTGTTTCAACATCTCCCCAAATCCCAAGTGACCCAGCCGGGGACGTCATCTACATCGACCGGGTCCAAGCGGCAAGATATTCACCGGTAGGTTGCGGTCACGCTGGGGAGAGCACGGGAGTGGAACCGGGCGCTGAAACGGGCCAAGGGAGCCGAATCAGGGCCGCGACAACGCCTGGAGACCTTGAACGTCAGGGACGGCGGCGTGATCAGGAATACTGCATCACGCCGTCGTCGATCTTGCCGAAGCGCAAGGAGACGATGTCGAACGCGTAGTTCTGATACAGCCGCCACGGCCGCTTCGAGCCCGACTTCGGCATCCTGGCGACCGAGCGCTGCACATAGATGGGGTAACCGGCCGCTGCGAGACCTACCGGCCAAGCCGCGCTAGCTACGGCGCTATTTGATGGTGCGCGTCGCGCGGCTTGTTGCGCGCTCGGCCTCGACGGTCCAGCGCGCATCCGGCGTCGACCACGCCGCGGGGTTGACGCGATGATGGAAGCGGATGTGCTTCTCGATGCCGTTCTCGGTTGCGGTCTCGCGCACATAATTCAGGATCTGCGGCCCGTCCGCGATCGCCTTCGGATCGGTCAACGGCTTGAAGGAATAGCCGAGCGTGAACATGTCGCTGTCGGAGCGGAAGCCGGGATAGCGAAACAGGTCCCAGGTGCCGCCGGTACAGTCGCGGCCCTCCAGGATGACGTAGCTCTTGGTGGGGCGCGGCACGGGCTCTACTCCCGAAGAGAAGCCCCGACCCTAGTCAAGGGCGCTGCACGTCCAACGGGCGCTTTCGGACACAAAAATGGCCGGAGGGTCCCCCGGCCATTTTGCACAAATCAGCTGACGCCGATCAGTATCGGTAATGCTCCGACTTGTACGGGCCTTCCGGCTTCACGCCGATATAGTCGGCCTGGTCCTTGCGCAGCTCGGTGAGCTTGACGCCGATCTTGGCGAGGTGCAGGCGCGCGACCTTCTCGTCGAGCGTCTTGGGCAGCACGTAGACCTTCTTCTCGTACTTGCCGTCCTTGTTGTTGGCGAACAGCTCGATCTGCGCCAGCGTCTGGTTGGTGAAGGACGCCGACATCACGAAGGACGGATGACCCATCGCGTTGCCGAGGTTCACGAGGCGTCCCTCGGACAGCATGATGATGCGGTGCTTGTCGGGGAATTCGATCTCGTCGACCTGCGGCTTGATGTTGGTCCACTTCAGATTGCGGAGTGCCGCGATCTGGATCTCGTTGTCGAAGTGACCGATGTTGCAGACGATGGCGCGATCCTTCATCGCGCGCATGTGCTCGATGGTGATGATGTCCTTGTTGCCGGTGGCGGTGACGAAGATGTCGGCGCGGGGCGCGGCGTCTTCCATGGTCACGACTTCGTAGCCTTCCATCGCGGCCTGGAGCGCGCAGATCGGATCGACTTCCGACACCATGACGCGGCAGCCGGCCTGGCGCAGCGAGGCCGCGCTGCCCTTACCGACATCGCCGAAGCCGGCGACCATCGCGACCTTGCCCGACAGCATCACGTCGGTGCCGCGGCGGATGCCGTCGACCAGCGATTCGCGGCAGCCATAGAGGTTGTCGAACTTCGACTTGGTGACGCTGTCGTTGACGTTGATCGCCGGCCACAGCAGCGTGCCGGCCTTCTGCATGTCGTAGAGACGATGCACGCCCGTGGTGGTCTCTTCGGAAACGCCCTTGATGCTCTTGGCGATCTCGGCGAAGTAGCCCTTCGGCTTTTCCTTGAGCTGCTTCTTCAGAAGCGCGAAGAAGACTTCCTCTTCCTCGGAGCCGGGCTTGTCGAGGAACGCGGTGTCGCCGTTCTCGGCGCGCAGACCGAGATGGACATACATGGTGGCGTCGCCGCCGTCATCGAGGATCATGTTCGGGTGACCGCCGCCGTGCCAGTCGAACAGTTTTGCGGTGTAGTCCCAGTACTCGGTCAGCGTCTCGCCCTTGACGGCGAAGACGGGAATGCCGGCGGCCGCGATCGCGGCGGCAGCGTGGTCCTGCGTCGAATAGATGTTGCAGGAGACCCAGCGGATGTCGGCGCCGAGCGCTGCCAGCGTCTCGATCAGCACGCCGGTCTGGATCGTCATGTGCAAGGAGCCTGCGATGCGCGCGCCCTTCAGCGGCTGCTTCGGGCCGTACTCCTCGCGGGTGGCCATCAGGCCGGGCATCTCGGTCTCGGCCAGCGAGAGCTCCTTGCGGCCGAAATCGGCGAGCGAAATGTCCTTGACGATGTAATCGGTGAAGCCAGGCTTCGCGTTCATTGGGGGTTCCTGTTTGTTTGGCTCGTCGTTCCAGGGCGCTCGTGAACGAGCGAACCCGGAATCCGTAAGGTTCGAGATTCCGGGGACGCCGCGGTCGCGGCGCCCCGGAATGACGCAAGAGAGCTAGAGCGCGCGCTTGAGCGGCTCGACGAGATCGGTCTTCTCCCAGGAGAAGCCGCCCTCGTTGTCGGGCGTGCGGCCGAAATGGCCGTAGGCCGAGGTGCGCGCGTAGATCGGACGGTTGAGGTCGAGATGGGTGCGGATGCCGCGCGGAGTGAGGTCCATCGCCTTGGCGGCGGCCTTCTCGAGCTGATCCTCCGAGACCTTACCGGTGCCGTGGGTGTCGATGTAGATCGACAGCGGCCGCGCAACGCCGATGGCGTAAGCGAGTTGCAGCGTGCAGCGGTCGGCAAGACCGGCGGCGACGATGTTCTTGGCGACGTAGCGCGCGGCGTAAGCCGCGGAGCGGTCGACCTTGGTCGGATCCTTGCCGGAGAAGGCGCCGCCGCCATGCGGGGCCGCGCCGCCATAGGTGTCGACGATGATCTTGCGGCCGGTCAGGCCGGAATCGCCATCGGGACCGCCGATGTAGAACTTGCCGGTCGGGTTAATGTGCCAGATCGTCCTCGGCGTGATCCAGTCCGCCGGCAGCGCCTCGCGCACATAGGGCTCGACGATGTCGCGGATCTGCTTGGAAGAGAGGTCCTCGACCAGATGCTGGTGCGAGACCACGATCTCGCGCACGCCGACCGGCTTGCCGTTCTCGTACTGCACCGTGACCTGGCTCTTGGAGTCCGGCCCGAGCACCTTTTCCTTGCCGGAGTGGCGGGCTTCGGAGATCAGGCGGAGGATCTTGTGGGCGTAGAAGATCGGCGCCGGCATCAGGTCGGGCGTCTCGTTGGTGGCGTAACCGAACATGATGCCCTGGTCGCCCGCGCCCTCTTCTTTGACCTCGCCCGGCTGCAGCGCGTCGACGCCCTGCGCGATATCGGCCGACTGCGGGTGCAAGAGGATCTCGATGTCGCAGGTCTTCCAGTGGAAACCGTCCTGCTCGTAGCCGATGTCCTTGATCGCGTCGCGGACGACACCCTCGATCTGCTCGTTGGTCACCGACTTCGGACCGCGGGTCTCGCCGGCGATCACGACCTTGTTGGTGGTTGCCAGCGTCTCGCAGGCGGCGCGGATCTGCCAGGGGTCGATGCCGGCCTTTGGCCCTTCGCGGTAGAACAGATCGACGATTTCATCGGAGATCCGGTCGCAGACCTTGTCGGGATGGCCCTCGGACACGGACTCGCTGGTGAAGAGATAGGACGCGCGCATCAGTAACCCCTTGTTCCGCCGCCGCTAAGCTGGCGGGTGTTTGCGATGTTTAGACTTGGATTATGTCAATCACGCCGTCGCGAGATGACGTAGGATTCGTCGAGAAACCAGAGCCCGTTGTACTTGCGCAGCACGTCCCGGGCGGCATCCAGAGTGCGGCCGCTTTGAGCCATTTCTGTCAATCGGTCGTCCTCGATCTGCGCCACATACACTGCGGCATTCCACGCTGCAAAGGCCGTCGAGGTTCCGATGGTACCCGTTACCTCGTTGGGCAGCGCTTCCATATCATACCTGAAGATCGAGCGGTTGTCCGCATAAGCATTAAAATTTAGGTCGCGGCCCAACGACCCGAGCTCATACTTAACGGCGCGCAATATCTCATGGCGGCTGACCGCGAAAGGGTTTTCTCCGGGCCAGATCGCCTGAATCATTTCCATGCCGGGATCCTGGCCGTGGGAATGGATACCGATCAGGCGTCCCCCGGGCCGGAGCGCCCGCGCCAGCGGCGCAATGATCCGCTTGGCGCGGAAATTGACCGAGGACAGGGCGCGGTAGGGCTGGGATGCGATGACGAGATCGAAATTGGCTTCGGTCGCACCGGGTCGCGGAATGGTCGAATCCAACAGGAACCTGTGGTCCTCGCGATAGAGCACGAGGACGACGGGCCGTTCGTAGAGCGGCATGGCGGTACGTGGGCTGATCGCGGCGCGCCAATTCTGCTCCAGGAACGGCCTCAGCTCGGCGATCTGCTGCTCGAACTCGCCCGATGAAGCGCCGCGCAGCGGAACCTCATGCCAGACCGTGGCGGCGGCCGCCGCGGGCGATGCCGGCGTCAGCCAGGGCGCCTCCGAATAGAACATGTTGGTGAAGACGAACACCGATGCCGGGTGCTCGAAAATGCGGTCCGGCACTTTCTCCAGCGTCAGGCGCAGATCCTCGAGGCTAAGCTCCTTGCCGGCAACGTAGAACGGCATGTGCGGGTAGCGCTGGTGCGTCGCGCGCAGGACCCGCGCCAGCACGGTGCCGTCGCCGACGCCCGCGTCGAAAATGCGCAGGGCCGGCGGGCGCGGATGGATGCTGGAGAGCTCCAGCGCCACGCGCTCCGCGACCACGCGTTTCTCGCTGCAGGTGTGGACGAACAGCAGGTATTTCTGGCGGTTCTCGAAGAAGCGGAAATTGCCGCGCGGATCGCGCTTTTCCGGGGGCACCTGGAGACCGCGCGGCGGCGGCAGGCCGCCGGTCGTCGATGCCGCGATATAGGCCTGGATCCGCTCCAGCGTGTCGATGGTGATGCGCTTTCCCTCGCGCAGGCGGTGCACCAGCTTCCCATCGTTCACCGCACGCCGGCCGAACGTCGATTCCGCCATGTCCGCCTTGCGGCAGAACTCGGTGATTTGGCTCAGGATTTCGTCGTTCTTCATCGGTGGGAATGTGGTGGGCAGGAGCGTTGGGACTCGCCTCGTAGCAAATTCTGCCCACTGAGGGAATACCCGCCATCCGCTTTAGCCCAAGTCCAATGACGGGAGCGTGAACCCCGGCGTCCCCCCGGACAACAAACAGGCGCCTCTGCTCTTATGGGACCGCCGTCATGCGTCGCCTCCTCGCCGCACTCTGCCTGCTCGCCGCCGCGCTGTGGACCGTGCCCGCCTTGGCGCAGGCGCGCAATCAGCTCGGGCCGCTCTGCACCACCGAGAGCACGCCGGCGGACCAGATGGTCAATGCCTGCAGCAAGATCATGGCGCTGAAAGTATTCAAGGGCGAGCAGCTCGCGACCGTCTATTTCTGGCGCGCGGTGGGCTGGAACAAGAAGGGCGATTACGCCAAGGTCATCGCTGACACGACCGAAGCAATCCGGCTCCAGCCGAGCCAGGCGGCCTACAATCTCAGGGGGTCGGCCTATTTCGACAAGGCCGACTACGACATCGCGATCGCCGATTTCGACGATGCGCTCAAGCTCGGTCCGCCCAGCGGCATCATCTTCCACAATCGCGGCAATGCTTGGCGCGGCAAGGGCGACTACGCCAAGGCCATCGCCGATTACGATTTGTCGATCAAGGCCGATCCGAAGTCGGCGTTCTCATTCCAGAACCGCGGCATCTCGAAACAGGCGCTCGGCGATCTCGACGGCGCGATCACCGACATCAACCAGGCGATCCGGCTCGACCCGACCCTGCCGCAGCCGCTGATCAGCCGCACCTCGATCTGGCGCGCCAAGGGCGACCTCGATCGCGCCATCGCCGATAGCAGCGAGGCGATCCGGCTCGCCAAGGAGAAGCCGCCAGTCAACATCATGACGCCGCCGAACAGCGTGCTGATCGCCGGCTATTTCCACCGCGCACTGGCCTATGAGGCCAAGGGCGAGTACGCGCATGCGCGCGACGACTACAACGCGACGCTCGCAATCGTGGCCTCGGATGCCGGCAGCAAGGCCAACCAAGCCACCGCAAAGGTGCGGCTGTTGCTGGTGACCGATGCAGCCGCGCCGATCCCGCGCGATGCGCCGTCGCCGGTGACGCAGCCGACGGCAGCCCCTGCCCCGCAGCAGACCGGCGCGGCACCTACGCCCTCGCCTGCTCCGGCTGCGCACGGCACGCGCATGGCGCTGGTCATCGGCAACGGCGCCTATGCGCATGTCAAGGCGCTGCCCAACCCGCCGAACGACGCGCGGGCGGTCGCCAGGAGCCTGCGCGACATCGGCTTCACGGTGGCCGAGGGCGTCGACCTCGACCGCGCCACGATGCAGAAGATGACGCGCGATTTCCTGCGCGATGCGGCACGGGCGCAGGTCGCATTGGTCTACTATGCCGGGCACGGCGTGCAGGTCGACGGCCGCAACTATCTCGTTCCCGTTGACGTCGAGCTCAAGCCGGGCGCGAGCATGACGGAAGCGATGATCGATATGGACACGATCATGGCCGGCCTCGACGACCAAGTCCGCACCAACATCTTGATCTTCGACGCCTGCCGCAACAATCCGATGGCGCAGCAGATGGCGAGCGCCGGCACCAATCGGGCTATCGAGGGGGCATCGGGCCTTGCAGCGCCGACGAGCCTGGGTGCCGGCGCGACGCTCGGCGCCGGCACGCTGATCGCCTTCGCCACCGCGCCCGGCCAGGTCGCGCTCGACGGCGAAGGCGCCAACTCGCCGTTCTCCGCCGCGCTCTCGCGCCACATCGGCACGCCGGGGCTGGAGGTGCAGCAGATGCTGACGCGGGTTCGGGCCGAAGTGGTGTCGAGCACGAAGAACAAGCAGGTGCCGTGGTCGAACTCGTCGCTGCTGGGCGAGGTCTATCTGGCGGAGAAGTGAGTTGGTCTCGTGCCCCGGAGGCAGCGCAGCGCTTCTTCAGCGGTGCGCTGCCGAGCCGGGGCCTATATCATCGAAGAGCAAGTCTAGCAGCATGGGTCCCGGCTCTGCGCAGCAACGCAAGAGCGTTGCACGCGCGTCCGGGACACGAGCGAGGCTAGCTGCGAGGCTCAGTTGCCCCACACTTCCTTCGCGATCTCGACCGCGAGGCTGAGCTTGGCCCACTGCTCCTCCTCGGAGAGGATGTTGCCCTCTTCGGTCGAAGCAAAGCCGCACTGCGGCGAGAGCGCGAGTTGCTCCAGCGGGGCGAACTTGGCGGCTTCTTCCAGACGGCGCTTGATGTCGTCCTTCTTCTCGAGCTCGCCGAACTTCGAGGTGATGACGCCGACCACGACCACCTTGTTGCCCTTGGGCAGGAAGCGCAGCGGCTCGAAGCCGCCGGCGCGATCACTGTCGTATTCGAGGAAATAGCCGTCGTAATTGGTGCCGGCGAGCATGGTCTCGGCTACCGGCTCGTAGCCGCCCGAGGAAATCCAGGTCGAGCGGAAATTGCCGCGGCAGACATGCGTCGTCACCACCATGTCGGCGGGCTTCTCGGCCAGCGCGTAGTTGATGATGCGGGCATAGATCTGCTGCAGGCCGTCCGGATTGTCGCCACGCTCGCGCGCCTTCTGCAACTCGTCCTGCGAGCAGAGATAGGCCCACACGGTGTCGTCGAATTGCAGATAGCGGCAGCCGGCGTCGTAGAACGCCTTCACGGCCTTGCGGTAGGTCTTGCCGAGATCCTCGTAGAAGGCGTCGAGGTCGGGATAGACGTCCTTGGAGATCGACTTGCGACCGCCGCGGAAGTGCAGCACCGCGGGCGACGGGATCGTCATCTTGGCCGTGACGTGGGCCTGGTCGGCGACCTTCTTCAGGAAGCGGAAGTGGTCCAGCATGGGATGCTCATCGGGGAAGTCGAGCCTGCCGATCACGCGCACCGCATCATGCCGGGTCTCAACGCCCGCGAACTGGATGCCGGTGTCGGGATGGAACATCTCGCAACCGGTGAGCTTGGCCAGAAAATCGAAATGCCACCAGGAGCGGCGGAATTCGCCGTCGGTCGCGAGCTTCAGCCCGATCGAAGCCTGCTTGTGCACGACCTTCTCGATCTCCATGTCCTCGATCTTGCGCAGATCGTCGGCCGAGATCTCGCCCTTCTCGAGCTTGGCACGGGCGTCCTTGATCTTGGCGGGGCGCAGGAGGCTGCCGACTTCGTCGGCACGGAAGGGGGCTTTGGTTCGCTGCATTATTTACTCCCGAGATATTTTAGTGGGCCGCCGCCCCTGCGACGCCGAGGTGGCGCTCGAGGACCGACGGGTCGGCCTTCAGCGCGGCGCTCGGAGCGTCGTGGACGATCGTTCCGCGCTCCAATATCACAACGCGGTCGGCCAGCCCCAGAATCTTTTGGGCGTTCTGCTCGACAATGATCGAGCAGATGCCGCCCGCCCGGGTGATGGCCCCGATCGCCTTCAAGAGCTCCTCGACGATGATGGGGGCCAGCCCCTCGGTCGGCTCGTCCAGCAGCAGGACCTTGGGGTTGAGGGTCAGCGCGCGGCCGATCGCCAGCATCTGCTGCTCGCCGCCGGAGAGCTGGTTGCCGAAATTGCTCCGCCGCTCCTTCAGCCGCGGGAACATCTCGTAGACCTTCTCGACGGTCCAGGGGCCGGGCTGCGCCACCGCGGTCATGTTCTCTTCCACCGTGAGCGAGCGGAAGATGTTGCGCTCCTGCGGCACCCAGCCGATCCCGGCGCGCGCCCGCTGGTCGGGCCGCAAACCTGTGACGTCGGTGCCGGCCAATCCGACGGTGCCGGAGAAACGGCGGGTGACGCCGACGATGGAGTTGATCAGCGTGGTCTTGCCGGTGCCGTTGCGGCCCAAGAGCGCCAACACCTGCCCCTCGGCGAGGCGCAGGGACATGTTGGGCAGCACCACCGCCTCGCCGTAACCGGCGCGCAAGCTATCGATCGCGAGCAGGTCAGACATTGACCGCCTCCTCGCCGAGATAGACCGCCTTCACCTGCGGATCGCGCGCGACCTGGTCGGGCGGGCCTTCGGTGAGCAGCGCGCCGGAGACCAGCACCGAGATGCGGTCGGCGAAGGAGAAGACGAGGTCCATGTCGTGCTCGATCAGCAGCACCGTGACGTCGCGCGGCAGGCTGCCTACGACGGCGAGAATGTCGTGGCGCTCGCTCTCGGGGACGCCGGCTGCGGGCTCGTCAAGCAGCAGCACGCGCGGCTTGGCGGCGATCGCGACCGCGATCTCGAGCAGGCGCTGCTTGCCGTAAGGCAAGGTCACCGTCTGCTCGTTCATGACGTCGAGCAGATGGAAGCGCGCCAAGAGATCGGCGATCTCGTCATTGACGTCGCTGCGCGTGCCCATCCGCCGCCACCAGTCGCCGCCATGGCCGAGACGTTCGGACACGGCAAGGCCGATGGTTTCGAGCGGGCTCAGGTCCGGATAGAGCTGGTTGATCTGAAAGGTGCGCGACAGGCCGCGCAGCACGCGCTTGTGCACGGGCAAATCGGTGATGTCCTGGCCTTCGAGCAGGATGCGGCCGGAGTTCGGCTTCAGCACGCCGGTGAGCTGGTTGATGACCGTGGTCTTGCCGGCGCCGTTCGGGCCGATCAGCGCGTGACGGGCGCCCTGCTCGATCCTGAGCGACAGATCGCGAGTGACACGCAGGCCGCCAAAGGTCTTTTCGAGATTTTGGGTTTCGAGCGCGATGGTCATGCGTCGCTCTCCGGCACAGCGACGACGGCCTTGCGCCCGGCCACCTGCTTGATCACGAGGTTCGGGACATACAGCACCCAGCGATGCAGGCGCTGGCGGCCGACCAGCACGATCACGACCAGCACGAGGCCGATCCAGAACTGCCAGTATTGCGGGGTGATGGTGGAGAACACTTCCTGGAGCATGCGGAAGATCACCGCGCCGATCAGGCCGCCATAGAGATAGCCGGTGCCGCCGATCACCAGCACCAGCATCAGGTCGGCGGAGCGTTCGAAGGCGAACACGTCGAGCGAGGCGATCGCGGTGGTCTGGGTGAACAGCGCGCCTGCGACGCCAGCATAGAACGCAGCCAACGTGTAGATCGCGATCAGGCGGCGGTTGACGGGGATGCCGATCGCAGCGGCCCGCAGCGGATTATTCTTGATCGCGCGCAGCGACAGGCCGAACGGCGAATGCACGATACGGCGGGCGAGCAGGAACAGCAGAAACAGGACAGTCAGCGAATAGAAGAAGCCGGCCTTGCCGAACATGTCGAACGGGATTTCGCCGAAGATCGGCTGCATCTCGATCCCTTGCAAGCCGTCGGTGCCGCCGGTGACGTTGGAGAAACGCTCGGCCAGCGCCTCCAGCAGCAGCGCGATGCCGAGCGTGACCATCAGCCGGGTCAAGTCGACACCGCGGATCACCAGGAAGCTGGTGGCAAAACCGAGCACCATCGCCGCGAGCCCGGCAACGATGAGGGCCAGCACGGGCTCGTTGACGATCCCGTGCAAGGCGAGCAGCCCCGCGGCATAGGCGCCGACGCCGAAGAAGGCGGCATGGCCGAGCGAGACGATGCCGGCGTAGCCGAGGATCAGGTCGAGCGACATCGTGAACAGCGCCAAGCGCAGGATGTCGGTCATGATCAGATAGCGGGTGGGGAACAGAAACCCGCAGGCCAGCACGATCAGCCAGAAGGCGACTTCACCATAGTGCCAGCGCGCCTGGCGCTGGGCATGATAACCGACGTCGGAGGCAGCGCTCATCGGCGAACTCAACGCGCGGCGGTGCGGCCGAACAGGCCGTTCGGGCGCCAGATCAGAATCACGATCATCATGGTGTAGATCACGAAGGGGCCCATCTTCGGCACGTAATATTTGCCGGCGACGTCGCCGATGCCGAGCAGGAGCGAGGCCAGGAACGGGCCGGTGATGGAGGAAGAGCCGCCGACCGTGACCACGATCAGGAAGTAGATCATGAACTTGAGCGGAAAATACGGATCGAGGCCGAGGATCTCAGCGCTGAGCGCACCGCCGAGGCCGGCGAGGCCGCATCCGAATGCGAAGGTGAAGGCGAACACCTGCGGCACGTTGATGCCGAGGCCGCTTGCCGCCCGCGGATCATCGACCGCGGCCCGCAAGCGGCTGCCGAAACGGGTCTTCGCCAATACCATCTGGAGAGCGATGGTGAGCAGGCCGCAGATCACGATGATCATCAACCGGTAGCGGCCGATGCCGACGCCGAACAGGTCGAACTGGCCCTGGAGCGCGGCCGGCAGGTTGATGAAGACGCGCGAGGAGCCCTGGATGTAGTCCACGGCCGCAACCGACATGAAGGTCAGGCCGATGGTGAACAGCACCTGGTCGAGATGGCTGCGCGCATAGAGGTGCCGGTAGAGCGTGCGCTCGAGCAGGATACCGATTGCAGCCGACGAGACGAAGGCGAGCGGCAGCGCGGCGAAGAACGGCCAGCCCGTCCGGTTGACCAGCACCATGCAGACATAGCCGCCGGCCATGGCAAAGGCGCCGTGGGCGAGGTTGACGAAGTTCATCAGGCCGAGCGTGACCGCGAGCCCGCAGGCCAGCACGAACAGCAGCATGCCGTAGGCGACGCCATCGAACAGGTTGGTGAGGATTGAGGTCATCGAGGCGTGGATCGCTATCGAGAAGACAGGAGGTTTGGCGGAGTCCGCTGCTGCGCTCCCTCTCCCGCTTGCGGGAGAGGGGTGGGGAGAGGGTGTCTCCGCAAAGGGACAATCCCTTGGTCGAAAGAGCCCTCACCCGACGCTTCGCGTCGACCTCTCCCGCAAGCGGGAGAGGTGAGCGAGCGCGTCACTTCTTGGTCTTGCCGAGATCCTTGACGGCTTCGAAGGTCGCGAACTCGACGTTGTAGAGCTCGCCGTCGACCTTCTCGACCTTGCGGATATAGATGTTCTGCACGATATCGCGCGTCTCGGGATCGATCGAGATCGGGCCGCGCGGGCTCTCCCACTTCTGGCCCTTCATGGCCTCGACCAGCTTGGTGCCGTCGGTGTCGCCACCCGTCTTCTTCAGCGCCTCGTAGATCAGGTGGATGCCGTCATAGCCGCTCACCGCCATGAAGCCGGGTCGGCTGCCGAACGCCTTCTTGTAGGCCGCGACGAAGTCCTTGTTCATCTGCGAGGGATGCGCCGCCGAATAGAGATGCGCGGTGACGGTGCCGAGCACGGCGTCGCCCATGTTGTTGAGCAGGTCGTCATCGGTGACGTCGCCGGGTCCAATGACCTTGATGCCGGCCTTGTCGAGGCCGCGCTCGGCATATTGCTTCATGAAGTTGCCGCCCTGGCCGGCCGGCACGAACACGAAGATCGCGTCGGGCTTGGCGTCCTTCATGCGCTGCAGGAACGGCGCGAAGTCGGGATTTTGCAAGGGCACCTTGACCTCTTCAACTACTTCGCCGCCGCCAGCGGTGAAGTTCTGCTTGAAGAAGTTGAGCGCATCATTGCCTGGCGCGTAGTCCGAGGTGAGCGTCGCCACCTTCTTGATGCCGTTCTTCACCGCCCAGTCGCCGATGATCGTGGAGGACTGCGCCAGCGTGAAGCTGGTGCGCACGATGTAGGGCGAACGCTCGGTGATGATCGAGGTGCCGGCCGCCATCACGACTTCCGGAATCTTGGCCTGGGTCGCGAGCGGCGCGGCGGCGAGCGCGGCCGGCGTCACGCCGAAGCCCGCGATGAAATTGACCTTATCGTTGACGATCAGCTCCTGCGCGGCGGTCTTGGTCTTGTCCGGAATGGCCGCATCGTCCTTGACGATGATCTCGACCTTCTTGCCGGCGACGGTGTCGCCCTTCTGCTGCATGTAGAGCTTGATCGCGTTCTCGATCTGCTTGCCGGTCGAAGCCTGGCCGCCGGTCATCGGCAGGATCAGGCCGACCTTGACGGTGTCCTCGGCCCTCGCCGGCATGACGGCCGCGAGGCTCGCGATGGCAGCCGCTGCTGCGGTCGTTGAGAAAATCTTGCGTTCGAACATCAGATGTCCCTCCCCTTCATTCCCGACCTCTTGTGCGCCGGACCGAGTGCCCGGTCCTTGCCTTAGGCTTAGCTCACGCACGCACGATGTCGCCTGTCACATGGCATATTTCACGCCCTCATTGTCAATCGGACGTTTGGCGACCATTCGGCGCAAGTCGCGCGTTCCGATGACTGAGAGCGCAGAGCGGTGCCGCGGTTACACCGGGGTAACCCGAGCATCCGGATCTTATCCGCCATCATTTGTACGAATGTACAAATAAAATGGACCTGTCAACGAAAAAGCCCCGCATCCGGCAAGCCGGTTTGTCGCGAGCCTGATGCCGCACTTTAGGAACGCCAGCGGCCAGGAGGATGGAGGAATTCGTCCTTCTTTTGCAGAATTCGGACAACAGGCAGGTCTCGGCGACGCAACTAGGTAATTCGGTACCTATCTCGAATAAGACTATTTTACCTTGTTGAAGGCTATTCTCCGATGCCGGCCTGAGCTGGCGCACAAACGACAGGACCCGCGCTCCCACGATGCCCAAGTCTTTCCGCTCCGTCCTCACCCTCGTCGCGCTCGCTGCGGGGCTGTGCGGCTGCGGCACCGTCAACGAGAAGCTCTCGGCCGGCATGGGCGACTACATCCCGCAATGGGCCGGCGGCCTGCCGGCGGATGCTCCGCCGCGGCCGGGCACGCCGCAATACGAGGCTTACATGAAGGAACGCGAGCGCAAGCGGCTGCTACCGGCGGCTGATCGTGAGAAGGAGGAGCAGGCGCAGAAGGGGGCGACGGGGTCCACGTCGGCCGGCGCGGTGCACTAGACAGTGTGCTCCCTCGCCCCGCTTGCGGGCAGAGGTAAACCAGATCAATCCACGAACACCACGGTCTTGCGACCGTTGAGGATCACACGGTCGTCAAGGTGGTAACGGATCGCGCGGGCAAGAACGCGGCGTTCGATGTCGCGGCCCTTGCGGACGAGATCTTCCGGCGTGTCGCGATGGCTGATCCGCTCGACGTCCTGGTCGATGATCGGGCCCTCGTCGAGGTCGCGCGTGACGTAATGCGCGGTGGCACCGATCAGCTTCACCCCGCGCTCATGGGCCTGGTGATAGGGTTTTGCGCCCTTGAAGCCCGGCAAAAACGAATGATGGATGTTGATGCAGCGCCCCGACAGCTTGGCCGAGAGATCGTCGGATAGAATCTGCATGTAGCGGGCGAGCACGACGAGATCGGTGCCGGTCCTGGCGACGAGATCGATGATCTGCGCTTCCTGCTCGCGCTTGGTCTCCTTGGCGACAGGCAGATGGTGGAACGGGATGCCGCCTAAATCGAGCCCGGCATAGACCTCGCGCGGGTGGTTGGAGACGATCGCGGTCGGGACCATCGGCAATTCGCCGGTGCGCCAGCGATAGAGGATGTCGACCAGGCAATGGTCGGACTTCGACACCAGCAGCATCACCTTGCGATGCGCGGCGCGGTCGCGCATCTGCCACTCCATGCCAAAGCGCTCAGCGATCGCGGCAAAGCCGGTCTGGAGCGCCGATAGTTCCACGGCGAGATCGGCCGCGGTGAACACCACGCGCATGAAGAATTTCCTGGTCTCGACGTCGTCGAACTGCTGGGCGTCGAGAATGTTCTGTCCGTTGTGGGCCAAAAAGGTTGACACCGCCGAGACGATGCCGGGGCGATCCGGGCAGGACAGGGTCAGGACATATTGATGATTGGGCATGGCTGTTGAAGAAATGACTCTTGATGAAGGTTGGGCAAAGGCTCACGGGGCCTCTGCGATTTCCGCCTGCTCTAGCACCGACCCCAGCCTTGCGCCAATCCCGACCGCGGAGTCAGGATGAACAGACGATTTCTGACCGGAGCACGCCCATGGCCGACCGCTTGAACGGCACCCGCATCCTGATCCTGGAAACGCGCGAGGAGGCGCAGTTTTCAAAACTCCTTGCCGAGCAAGGTGCCGAGGTCGTGCAATGCCCGATGTTCACGATCGAGGATGCGCCGGACCCTGCACCGGTCGAGGCCTGGATCCGCCGCGCCATCGACAGGCCGTTCGACGATCTCGTGCTGATGACCGGCGAAGGCCTGCGGCGATTGATGAAGCTCGCGCGCGCCCGCCGGCTCGACCAGGCGCTGGTGGCGGCGCTGGCCAGATCGCGCAAATTCACCCGCGGCCCGAAGCCTGGCAAGGCGCTGCGCGAGCTCGGTCTCGAGGCACAGCAGACCACGGACAAGCCGACCACCGACGGCGTCATCGCGATGCTGGGCAAGCTCGACCTGAAGGGACGACGCCTCGGCCTCCAGCTCTATCCCGACAAGGACCACAGCGCGCTGACCGGCGCGCTGACCGCGCAAGGCGCCGAGGTCGATAGCGTGCTGCCCTACGCTTACGACTCAAAGGCCGCGGATGCCAGCATCGTCGCCGCCATCGACGATATGGCCGAGGGGGGAATCGATTCCATCGCGCTGACCAATCTCGGCCAGGTGCGTCGCCTGATCGAAGCCGCGAAAGCCCATGGCAGCGAGGCGAAGCTGCGCGCGGGGCTGGACCGCACGCTGATCGCCTCGGTCGGACCGGCAGTCTCCGGCGAGCTCGCCGCGCATGGCCTGCGCACCGATGTCTTGCCGGCGGATGAAGCCTATTTCATGCGTCCGCTGATCTCGGCGATGGCCGCAGCGCTGAGGGAGAGGAAGCCAAGGGTGGCGGCGAAATAAATTCCGCCTGGGTCGTCAGGAAGCATGACCGCGCATGACACGATACACGCTGGCGCTTCCTTCAACGCCGCGAAGAGGTGCATCAAACTCGGCGATTGAATGCCCGGAAAGGAGATCGCTCACTCCTGGCGCTGAATACAGCGCCTCCGAGATACAAATCTCGCCCGCGTCCGCCAGCGACTGCACACGCGCGGCAACATTCACGGTCTGACCGAAATAATCCAAATTGTCGTTCAGCGTTACGGCGATGGAAGGGCCGCAATGGGCTCCAATCTTCAGGATGATGCTCGGATCGCCATGCTCGGAGTTGTGGCGTTCAATTTCCCCCAGCATGTGGAGCGCCGCCGAAACCGCGTCCGTTGGACGAGAGAAGACAGCCATCACCGCGTCCCCAATCGTCTTGACGATGGCTCCGGAATGTTCCTGGACGGTCGCTCCGAGCAGGGCAAAATGTTCGCGGACCAGCGCATAGGCATTGAGATCGCCGAGTCGTTCGTACATGGCGGTCGAACCCTTGATATCCGTGAACAGCAAGGTCACCTGCCGGATACCCAGGCCCTCCCTTTCGTCCACGCGTTCTGACCGGAACAGGCGGCGAAATGTCTGTCGCGCAAGCAACATCCCACCAGACATGTAGGGATCGAACTCAAGCGGCGGTTTGATCGTTTGGGCCAGAACTTCAGGCGGCCAATTGATCAGGAGCAAGGAGCCTCGCATCGCTCCGGTGTTCTCCACCTCGACGATGACGGGACCGGGCGGTACGGCGGCCAGCGAAGAAGAAAAGCGCTGCCCATCATATCCAATTCGCAAGATCGTCGGCGTGGTCGTCGGCTCGCCGGCCACAGCAACGACGAACGCTGACTGGGTTTGAACATTGACCCCCGCCAGAGCGCCGGGACCGAGCTCGCAACGAATGGTCGTGGCGGAACCTGGCGGCAAGAACGAAAGGCCGCGAACGAGCGCATGCAAATAGTCGAGAAATCGGATTTGCTGGCCTGGTATCCGCGCGTCATTCAGAAATCGAAGCTTCCAATGAAAATCCTCGACCGAAAGGGAGGCGGGATCATGAAAAGGAAGCCGCCGGAGTTGCGGCGACACCGTAAACGTGACCTCTATGAAGTCGTCGAGATCAGTGTCGCCAGTGACGTCGCACAAACCGCAAACATAGTGGGTCTTGAGCGTGCGCAAGGCGCCGAAGCTCTCGAGCACCATGCCGGATTGGGGACAAACAACGTCCCAGCTCATCTCGAATAGCCCGCATCTCGTCGCGTAGAGAAACAGGTCTATGCTTTCCGGCTCTGCTATGGCGCGGTCGCGCGCGAATGCTAGAGGATTGACCCGGTAGAGCGATAGATCGTCACCGCCCCTGATGAGCGTTTCGAATTTGGAGATCACGCGGGGGCTCCAGGATCGGGCCTGCTCGATCTCGGTCATCTTGCTTTCGAGGAGCGTTTCCTGAATGTGAGTCATTGCACGCCCAGGTCATTATGTTCGTCATGTGCAGGCACGATCGGAAAAGCGGCGACAGCAATCCAAGCGCGCGGGCGCATGCCGCCGCGGCAAGGGCAACACGCCAATCAGCCGGGATGCCTAGCCTGCCACCTGCGAAGCGGCCGACATCAACTCACCCGGGCTCGGCATCCCGAACATGCGCTGGCCGCCTTCGGGCACTTCGGTAAAGCTCCAGCGCACGACCCCTTCCCGATCGAGCAGGAATTGGCCGAATAGCTGGCCCTGGCCCGTTGCCGCCATACGCTGGTCGGCTTCCATCATCTCGTAGCCATCCTTCTTGTTGAGTTGCCCGGCAGCCGCCAAACGATTCATCGGCCCGGGCAGTTCTCCGGGAATGTCCACTTGCATGCTCATGACCAC
This sequence comes from Bradyrhizobium diazoefficiens, assembly GCF_016616235.1. NCBI lineage: Bacteria > Pseudomonadati > Pseudomonadota > Alphaproteobacteria > Hyphomicrobiales > Nitrobacteraceae > Bradyrhizobium > Bradyrhizobium diazoefficiens. Next base: position 2,963,750 of record NZ_CP067100.1, on the reverse strand, counting down.
ATCCATGCCTACCTTGCGCGGCCACTCGGTTTCTTTCTCGGTGAACTCGAGATTGGGCAGGCCGAACGCGCGGTGCGAGACCCGCTCGGGATCGGACGCGGCGAGCAGATTGGGCAACGGGTGATAGCGGAAGTAGAGCCGCGCGCGTTCGATCGGCGTATTGACGACCGTCAGACTTTCGACGCCCTTGTCACGCAGAGCCGCATCAAGCTGCGCCTGTGCCGCGATATGGCGGCGACAGAACGGGCAGTGCAGGCCTCGAAACAGGCCGACCAATATCGGGCTTTGCCCGCGAAAATCCTCAAGTGCGATCTTCCCTTCGCGCGTGATCGCGTCCAGCACAATATTCGGCGCGCGGTCGCCCGGTTGAAGCGGTCCATCGACATGACGTTCTGACATGATTGAACTCCTTCACACTGATTAGTCGAGAAATGGCAGTACGATCAGCCCTGCGGGATCAAGCCCGTGCCGGGCACAGACGTCATGGGCCAGCGCGAAATACCGCTCGGCCTCGGGCATGTCACCTCGATCAAGGTTCAGCGTCGCCAGACCATCATAGCATGGAAAGAGCTGCTGCGGCTCGCCGGTTTCGCTCGCGACCTCGATGGCCTCATTATAGCAGCGGGCGGCCTCATCGGGCCGGAAATGGCATTGATGGATTTGCCCGAGCACGATCAGGGGCACCGGGAGGTGCTCGCGCTGATCGAGCGCACGGTCGATCTCGATCGCCCTTTCGGCAGCGGGCACACCTTGATCGGTGCATTTGTCCGTGAAGGTGCAACAGGCAACGGCAAAATTGGCAAGAAGGCGCGCCTGGAACCCGAGATCGCCAATACGATGCGCGAGATCCAGCCCCCGCCGACAAACCTCCATGGCTTGCGCCGGGTCGACAATCGTGTAGAGCACCGCGAGATTGGTGTAGCCGCGGCAGGCCACGTTGAAAAGGCCGGCGGCTTCGGCTGCCGCGACACTTTGCTCCACCTCGCGCACCGCATCCTGGTTTCGTCCAAGCCGCGCCAGTGCAACCGCCTTGGTGTTGAGGGCCTCCGCAATGGCGCGCGCCGCCTCGAGTCGGGCCTGTTCGTCCGCGGCCGCCGGCGCGGATCGGGCATAGCCAAGCGCCTCGTCAGCCCATCTCGCGGCGGCCATATGATCGCCCATGCGAAAGGCGAGACGGCCTCGCTCCTGCGAGAGGTGCGCCCACTCGATGGGCGCTTCGGCCTCTCCAAGCCGTTTAGCCGCCTCGGCGTAATGCGTCTCGGCCTTGATCCGCTTGCCGGCGTCCCACAGCAACCGGCCAAGCTTGCGAAGAATTCGCGCCTCGCCAATGCAGTCCCCTGCTGCACGGTGGCCTTCCAGCGCGCTCTGGTAGTGCTCTTCGGCCGTGTTGCGGCGGCCGGCCGCGCCACAGAGGTCCGCGATCCGCTCGTACAGGACCAGCCGCTCCGGGTCGCATTCGCCCTCGGTCAACAGCACTGCGAGAGCCTGTTGGTAGAGACGGATGGCATCGTCATTGGCGTAGGTCGCGCGTGCGCGATCGCCGGCGGCGCGCAGATAACGCGCGCCTTTCGGCTTGCGCGCGCTGAGGCTGAAGTGATGTCCGAGCAGGACGAGGTCTTCGAGTCGTTCGGGCTCCTTACCGTAAAGCTGCTCCAGCGCGACACCAATACGTCCATGAAGCTCGATCCGCCGCTGCAAGAGCAGGTTTTGATAGATCACGTCCTGAAGCATAGTCTGCGTGAAACGGTACGATCGCAGCGAAATCGAATTGGCGCCCGCGACCTCCTCGACGATCTCGGCGTCGCACAGAAGTTCGAGCCCTGCCTCCACCTTCGCCCGCTCGGTTGCTGTCGCACCGAGGAGAGCCACATCGAAGCGCGGGCCGATCACCGCGGCCTCCTGCGCCAGCCGGCGCACCTCATGCGGCAGCCGATCCAGGCGCGCCAGCAACAGAGCCTGAATGCTTGCCGGGATATCGGCGGCGGCTTCATCCGACTTGATGCGCCAATGCGAGCCGTCACGCTTCAGGGCGCCAGCTTCGATGAGACCGCGGATGATTTCCTCGAGGAAAAGCGGATTGCCGCTGGCGCGCTCCAGGATTCGGGTGAACAGATCTCCCGGCGGCTCTTGCCAACCGTGACTGAAATAGGCCGCGAGCAGCTTCTGTCCGTCAACGTCACCGAGCGGAGGCAATCGAAGGGTCGTGTGGCTGATCCGAGCCGAGCCGAATTGATCCAGCTCCAGCATTGGCCGATGCGTAAGCAACAGCATCAGCCGCGCGCGCTCCAACCGGTCCATCAGGAATCGCAGCGCTTCGAGAGACACGGCATCGGCCCAGTGCAGATCCTCGACAATGATCAGAAGCGGCGACAAGGCCAGACGCCGTTCGAAGACGGTCCGGATCGCAAAGAATATCTGCCGCCGGAGCTGTTCGGGCTCGACATGCTGCAATACGGCGTCCGCGCCGCCGAGACCAAGAACGTGGACATAGAGCGGCATCAACCGCTCGGTCTCCTCAGCCGCAAGGCCAAGCTCTGACAGAGCTTCGGCCAGCCTGGCCTCAGCCTCCGCGGCGCTTGCCTTCTGCGCGATGCCGTAGGCGCTGCGCAGCACTGCGGCGAGCGTGCCGTAGGACTGTTCGCCGAGTGGCGAGCAGACGGCCTGCCGGATCGCCACACCTTCGAAGCGCCCTTCGTCGCGGATATGGGCTATCAATTCGTTCACCAGCCGCGTTTTGCCGATGCCCGCTTCACCGACCAGCCGCACCAGTTGCGCCGCGCCGCCGCACGCGCGATCGAGGCTGTCGATCACGCGAGCAAGCTCGGCGTCGCGGCCGACCAGGGGCGCACTGAGGCCCAGCGTGTCGAGGCCTCGTGCCGCGCGCGGCACGTCGAGCAGCCCCTTGAGACGGTGGACCAGGACACTGCCCGTCTTGCCCTTGAGCGAGACCTCGCCAAGCGATTCATACGCGAATGCATGCCGGGTCAGACGGTAGGTCAACGGCCCGACCAGCACCTCCTCCGGTGGCGCCATCGACTGCAATCGCTGAGCCGTATTCACCGTGTCACCGGTCACCGAGTAGGATTTGGCAACGCCCACGCCCAGTCCGCCCGCGACCACGTGCCCGGTGTTGATACCGATATGGAGCCGCAGGGGTGACCCGGCAAATGCCATCACCCGCTCGCTGAGCTGCGCCGTCCGTTTGATCATGTCGATGGCAGCCCGGACCGCCCGCTCCGGATCGTCCTCGTGCGCAGCCGGCGCACCGAACAGCGCCAGCAGCGCGTCGCCGATGAACTTGTCCACGAAGCCGCCAAAGCCTTGCACGGCCGCCGTCAACTCCTGGAACAACTCGTTCTGAACGGTTTGCATGACCTCGGGGTCGAGGCGTTCGCTCATCGCAGTGAAGCCGCTGAGATCGGCAAACAGCACGGTGATGGTGCGGCGGTTGGCTTCGTTATCGATTTTATCCGCCTGCAGTCGAAATTCGTGTTGAGTCTCGGACGCCGGCAGGAGCGGTGGAGAGGACGACGACCTGATCGGAACCGTCATCGAGTTTGTCCGCTGCAATGCCTGCTCGCCACCCTGGAGGGCCTCACCGACAAGCGCGCCGCATTTCGGGCAGTAGACGAAATCCGGTGCGCATGGAAAGCCGCAGCCAGCGCACGCGCGCGGCTGCTTCGTGCCGCACTTCGGGCAGAAGGCAAAGCCTTTCTGAACCTCAGAACCGCAACCCGAGCACGTCATGGCCCCAAACCTTCCGGAAGCCGTGATCCGCGATCTGCTGGACCCATCCAATGGGCCCGGGATATGGAGCACAATGGGCTCGGCGCGCTGGAAGAGCAAGTGCGGCCGGTCTACTCCCCCGTAGCGAGCCCGCACGGCGAGGCGATGTTGCGGATGCGCTGGCGAATCGAAAGGCAGCTGCTGCGCGCCGACCCGCACGCGGTGGCCACATGTCCGCATGCGATAGCGCCAATTGACACAAGCAGCATCACCGCTACCCTACCGAGCAGGACAAACAACAAGGGCAGGAATCGCCGTGAGTCGAGTCATCGCGCTGTGAGCGCAGCCGAACAGCGTTCCGCGCTCGCGCCGTTTCGCATCCGCAACTATCGCTTCCAGTGGCCCTCCGACCTGCTCACCTCCTGGGCATTCGAGGTCGAGACGCTGGTGCTCGGCTGGTACATCATGGTCGAGACCGGCTCGGTGCTTCTGCTCACCGTCCTTGCCTCGCTCCAGTTCGTCGGGACGCTGGTCGCGCCGGTGTTCGGCATGATCGGCGACCGCATCGGTCATCGCGATCTCCTGGTCGTGATGCGTCTTGCCTATACGGTGCTCTCCTCGACCATCATGGTTCTGGCGCTGACCGGTCATTTGTCACCGCTGAGCGTCATGGTCATCGTCGCGCTCATGGGACTGATCCGCCCTTCGGATCTTGGCGTCCGCGGCGCGCTGCTCGCCGACATCATGCCGGCCGAGCAGCTGGTGGGCGCCATCAGCGTTGCGCGCACGACCCAGGACAGCGCGCGCATCGCCGGCGCTTTGACGGGCGCCGGGCTGTTCGCCCTGCTCGGCATCGGACTCGTTTATGTCGCGATCGCCTGTCTCTACCTCGCAGCCGCCCTTCTCATGATGTGCCTGACCCGGCCAAAAAAGTCCGTCGTCACGAGCGATCTTCCGGTGAACAGCCACGCTGTTTCGCGATTGCTTGGCGATCTGAAGGAAGGGATCGTCTACGCCTGGAATGGCCCGGGCATGCGTGCAGCACTGTGCGTCGCCTTCCTGGCCAATCTCACCGCGTTTCCCTTCACCGGCGGACTGTTGCCCTACATCGCGCGGGAGATCTTTCACACCGACCAGACCGGCCTCGGTTATCTCTCGGCGAGCTTCGCGGTCGGCTCGCTGATCGGCTCGATCACGCTCAGCCTCGTCAGCGGCTTGCGCATCGCCCGGCTGCTGATCGGTGCGACGCTGGCCTGGTACGCCATGCTGCTGGTGTTCGTCGAGATCAGGACCATGCCGGTGGCGATGGCCTGCCTCGTGCTCGCCGGCATCGCCCAGAGCATGTCGATGATCTCGGCTGCCGTGATCCTGATGCGCACGGCCAGCGCGCACCTGCGCGGCCGCGTCATGGGCGTGCGCATGATGGTGATCTACGGCCTGCCGCTCGGATTGCTCGCGGCCGGCAGCCTGATCGACGTCATCGGCTATTCCGCGACGGGTTCGCTCTATGCTGCCTCGGGGTTTGTCGCGATGCTGGCGATCGCGGTGCGCTGGCGCGCCGACCTCTGGCCCGTGCACGCCCCCGCCAATGCGCGCTAGAGCCCCGTTCCGATGGAATCGGAACGGGCCTCTAGATTCTTGCTTGACGCGTTTTCTTCGCGAACCGGTCTCCACTTCGCTCGGAAACGCTCTAATCCCCGTAACCGCGCAGGCGCTCGATATCGAGGATGGTGACCCCGCCGTACTCCAGCCGCAACAGCCCCTCCTTCTCCAGCCGGTTCAATGCGCGATTGGCATTCTGGCGCGACATGCCGGAGAGCGCGCCGATCTCCTCCTGGGTGATCTCCAGATGGGCCGTCGATTCCGGATAGAGGATCGGGTTGAACAGCGAGGCGATGCTGCGGGCGAGACGCGCCGTGGCATCGAGCGTGCGGTTGACCTCGAGCATGCCGATGAACTGGCCGAGCCGCTCGTTGAGCTGGCGCACCAGGAAGCGGTTGAAGCCGACGCTGTTCTCGAACAGCCACATGAAGGCGCTGCGTTCCATCAGCGCAACGCGGCTGTCGCGCAGCGCGACCACATCGTAGCGGCGCGGCTCGTTCTTGAGCACGCTGCCCTCGCCAAACCAGGCCCCGGCGGTGAGCCCGGCGAGGCTGGTCTCCTTGCCGTCGCGCGAGACCCCGCCCATGCGGGCAAGGCCGCTCACCATGCCGGCCCAATAGGCAAACGTGTCGCCGCGCATGAACACGGTCTCGCCGGTGCCGTAGGACCGCTCCGTGATCCCGGCGCGGGCGACCTCGATCTCTGCTGGCGAAAGCTCGCGCGACCAGGCGGCGACGCGCTTCAGATGATCCTCTGAAATCATGATCCCGAAGCCAACCGCACCGTTTCGTCACTCCGCCTTTTGCCGCAATGCAGCATGATGGTTTCGGCCCCTCATCCGACGAAAGATGAAGGCCGATCCTCCCCGAAAAAACTTTCTCGCAGAATTGTCAGGCGGGAGACATTTCAAAATAGCGCTTTCTCTTATTGAGGGCCACAACGGACGATGCGGCTTTTGATCCCAAACGGGAACGGGAGTAGCGCGGCTTCCGGTGAAGGCCATCTGCTGCATGGCCTCACCGGCGCGGCCGTACTAGGATCGCCTGAGAGGAACGGACGAAGAGCGCCACTGAAAGCGCCATCACCGGGAGGGTTTCGTTTGGTGGCTACCAGTCTCGAAGTGCGCGGCGTGTCCTTGCGATTCGGCGGCGTACGCGCGCTGACCGATGTCAGCTTCGCCATCAGGGAGGGCGAACTGTTCTCGATCATCGGCCCTAACGGGGCCGGCAAGACCTCGATCGTGAACTGCATTTCCGGCCGCTACAAGCCGACCGAGGGCCAGCTGTTCTACCACGGCCGCGACATCACCGGCCTGACGCCGAATGCGCGTCCCACCCTCGGCATCGGCCGCACCTTCCAGAATCTGGCGCTGTTCCACCACATGAGCGTTCTCGACAACATCATGGTCGGGCGCCATCATCTGCTGAAGAACAACTTCCTCACCGGCTCACTGTACTGGCTCACCGGCGCACGCAAGGAAGAGCTCGCGCACCGCCGCAAGGTCGAGGAGATCATCGACTTCCTCGATCTCCAGTCGGTGCGCAAGGCGACAGCCGGCACCCTCTCCTATGGCCTGCGTAAGCGCGTCGAGCTCGCCCGCGCCATGGCGCTGGAGCCGCGCCTGATTCTCCTCGACGAGCCGATGGCCGGCATGAACTTCGAGGAGAAGGAGGACATGGCCCGCTACATCGTCGACCTCAACGAGGAGTTCGGCATGACGGTGGTGATGATCGAGCACGACATGGGCGTGGTCATGGACATCTCCCACCGCGTCACGGTGCTGGATTTCGGCCGCAAGATCGCCGAGGGCGATCCCGCCGCAGTCCTCGCCGATCCCCACGTCAGGCGCGCCTATCTCGGCGAGGAGGACGAGGTGCTGGTCGATCCCGACGATGCGCCGCCGGCGCAGGAGAGCGCGGCATGATGGATTACGCAGGCCGCGTCGCGCAGGCCGACACCTATCCAAAGATGCTCCGCCTCAACGCCAGGGAGTACGGCAGCGAGATCGCGTTGCGCGAGAAGGATCTCGGCCTATGGCGCATCTTCACCTGGAACGACTACCAGACCCGGGTGCGCGACTTCGCGCTCGGTCTCGTCGAGCTGGGGCTCGGCCGAGGCGACGTCATCGGCATCATCGGCGACAACCGGCCGGACTGGGTCGCGGCGGAAGTGGCGACGCACGCGATCGGCGGATTGAGCCTCGGGCTCTATCGCGACGTGCTGGATGATGAGGCCTCCTATCTCCTCAACTATGGCGAGGCCCAGCTGGTCTTCGCCGAGGACGAGGAGCAGGTCGACAAGCTGCTCACCCTCGCCGACCGCGTGCCCAGGCTGAAGCACATCATCTATTCCGATCCGCGCGGCATGCGGAAATATGACGATCCGCGGCTGATGTCGGCGGAGAAATTCGCCGAGCTCGGCCGCACCCGCGCGGCGCGCGAGCCGGAGCTTTACGATAAGCTGGTCGATGAGACACGCGGCGAAGATGTTGCGATCCTCTGCACGACGTCGGGCACCACCTCGCATCCCAAGCTCGCGATGCTCGCGGCCGGCCGCGTGCTCGGCCATTGCGCGACCTATCTCGCTTTCGATCCGAAGGGACCGGACGACGAATACGTCTCGGTGCTGCCGCTGCCCTGGATCATGGAACAGGTCTATGTGCTCGGCAAAGGCCTGTTGTGCCGGATGAAGATCAACTTCGTCGAAGAGCCTGATACCATGATGAACGATCTGCGCGAGATCGCGCCGACGTTCGTGCTCTTTGCCCCACGCGTCTGGGAATCGATCGCCGCCGACGTCCGCGCCAAGGTGATGGACGCGACGCCTTTCAAGCAGCGCCTGTTCGACCTCGGCATGAAGTCGGGTCTCGCCGCGCTCGAGCAGGGCAAGCGCTCTGGCTTTGCCGACGCGATCCTGTTCCGTGCATTGCGCGACCGTCTCGGCTTCACCCGCCTGCGTTCGGCCGCGACCGGCGGCGCTGCGCTCGGCCCTGATACCTTCAAGTTCTTCCAGGCCATGGGCCTGCCGCTGCGCACGCTCTACGGCCAGACCGAGCTGTTAGGGGCCTACACGCTGCATCCCAAGGGCAAGGTCGACCCTGATACGACAGGCGTGCCGATGGCCGACAGCGTCGAAATCCGCATCGACAATCCCGACGTCCACGGCGTCGGCGAGATCGTGGTGCGGCACCCCAACATGTTCTTAGGCTACTACAAGAACCCGGAGGCGAGCGTCGCCGACATCAGGGACGGCTGGATGCTGTCGGGTGACGCTGGCTACTTCAACGACAACAAGCAACTCGTGGTCATCGACCGCATCAAGGACCTCGCCGAAACCTCGCGCGGCGAGCGGTTCTCGCCGCAATTCATCGAAAACAAGCTGAAGTTCTCGCCTTATATTGCCGAAGCCGTGGTGCTCGGGGCCGGCCGCGACGCGCTCGCGGCGATGATCTGCATCCGCTACTCCATCATCTCGAAATGGGCGGAGAAGAACCGGCTCTCCTTCACCACCTACAGCGACCTCGCCTCGCGATCCGAGGTCTATGCGCTGCTGCGCAAGGAAGTCGAGACGGTGAACGCCACCTTGCCGCCGGCGCAGCGCATCTCGCGCTTCCTCCTGCTCTACAAGGAGCTCGACGCCGACGACGGCGAGCTGACCCGCACCCGAAAGGTGCGCCGCAGCGTCATCAACGAGAAATACGCTGGGATCATCGACGCCATCTACCGCGGCGTCGCCGACATCCCCGTCGACACCGTAATCCGCTTCCAGGACGGCACCACGCAGAGGGTGCGCACGACGCTGCGGGTGGTGGATCTGGGCGGGCCTGGGCATTTGGCGGAGGCGGCGGAGTGAAGCAATCTAGCGCGCCGAACGCCGCTGCCCTTCGCCTCTCCCCGCTTGCGGGGAGAGGCCGGAGCGCGTCAGCGATCCGGGTGAGGGGTCCTCTCTCCGTACCTTCGCTGCCGAGACATCCCCTCACCCGTCTTCGCCTCGCGAAGCCACCCTCTCCCACAAGGGGAGAGGGGACGACCGCGCCGGATTTGTGAGCGAGCATCATGGCATGAACACCGCCTTCCTCATTCAGCTCCTGGTCAACGGCCTCGTGGTCGGCACGCTCTATGGCGTCGTCGCGATGTCGTTCGTGCTGATCTACAAGGCGACGCAGGTCGTCAATTTCGCGCAAGGCGAGTTGCTGCTGGTCGGCGCCTGGGTGTGCTGGGCGTTGCTGGCGAAATACCAGGTGCCGTTCTGGATCGGCATGCCCTTGACGCTGGTGTTCATGTTCGTGTTCGGCATCGCGATCCAGGTGCTGATCCTGCGGCCGATGATCGGCGAGCCCATCATCTCGGTGATCATGATCACGATCGGTCTCTCCACCGTGCTCCAGGCGACGCTGAAATGGATGTTCGGCGTCAACCCGCAACCGTTCCCGCGCGTGTTCGAGAGCCAGTCGGTGAGCCTGTTCGGGCTCCAGATCCAGACCGTCTACGTCATGAGCCTCGTGGTCTCGCTCGCGATGATGATCGGCATGGCCTGGTTCTTCCGAGCTTCCAAATACGGCCTTGCGATGCGCGCCACGGCATTCAACCAGCAGGTGGCGCAATCGCTCGGCATTTCCGTGAAAAGCGTATTCGCGATGGCCTGGGCGATCTCGGCGACGGTGTCGGCGGTTGCGGGCGTCGTCGTCGCCGTGGTGAACGGCGTCTCCTCGGGCCTCGCCGGCTACGGGATCAAGGTGTTTCCCGCGGCAATTCTCGGCGGGCTCGATTCCGTCGGCGGCGCGGTGCTCGGCGGCATCATCATCGGGCTGCTCGAGAACGTCGCGCAATACGTCGACAGCGAGTATCTGCACTGGGGCAATCTCTACGAGATCGCGCCGTTCTACGTCCTCATCATCGTGCTGATGATCAAGCCCTACGGCCTGTTCGGCACCCACGACATCGAGCGGATCTGACCATGGCCGGCCCTGCCCTCATCCCCGCTGGTGATTTCCGCACCTCCTACGCGGCCGACACCACGGTCTTCCCGACGACGACCAGCCGCAATTTTGCGATAGCGGGCGTTGCGCTGCTGTGCCTCGCGCCGCAGCTCTTCAGCGGCTACTGGCTCAGCATCCTGATCCAGATCGGCATCTTCTCGATCGCGGCTCTCGGGCTGAACATCCTGGTCGGCTTCACCGGCCAGATCTCGATCGGGCACGCCGCCTTCTTCCTGCTCGGCGCCTTCACCTCGGCCTACATCTCCAACAATGCGCCGATCCCGGTGTTCTTCGCGATCCCGCTGGCGGGCGTCGTCACCGCCTTGGTCGGACTGATCTTCGGCATCCCGGCGGCACGGCTGAAGGGACTCTACCTCGTCATCGCGACGCTGGCGGCGCAATACATCCTGCTCGACTTCTTCTCGCGCGCCGAATGGTTCTCCGGCGGATCGGTGCCCGCAAGCGCCAATCCGTTCTCAATCTTCGGCTACACGCTGCGCGGGGATAAGCAATATTTCTACGTCGTGCTGGCCTATGTGCTGGCGAGCTACATCCTCGTCACCAATCTGATGCGCACGCGCGACGGCCGCGCGCTGGTGGCGATCCGCGACCATTATCTCTCCGCCGAGATCATGGGCATCAACCTCACCAAATACCGCACGCTGTCGTTCGGCCTTGCCGCGTTCTTCGCCGGCATCGCCGGCGCGCTGTATGCCCACTATCAGCTCGTGGTGTCGCAGGAAGGATTCGGGATCGAGCGCTCGATCCTGTTCCTGGCCATGATCATCATCGGCGGCACCGGCTCGATCATGGGCACACTGATGGGCACCGCCTTTGTGGTGCTGCTGCCTGAAACGATGGAGTTCATCAGCCTCTATTTGAAAGGCGGCGCCATCGACAAGGCTCTGTCGCTCAACAACAACATCACCTTCCTGCGCGAGATCGCGATCGGGGTGATCATCATCGCATTTTTGATGTTCGAGCCTGACGGGCTCGCGCATCGCTGGCGGCAGATCAAGGCGTACTGGAAACTCTACCCGTTCTCGCATTGAGCGCGGCAACTCTCGAACCAATGAACAACAGGAGGAGGCAACCCATGAAGACAAAATCCCTTTTGAGCACCGCATCGCTCGCGCTGGCGATCGCAGCCTTTTCGGCGAGCGCGCAGGCGCAGATCGCAATCGGCCACCTCGCCGATTATTCCGGCGGCACCTCCGACGTCGGCACGCCCTACGGCCAGGCCGTCGCCGACACCTTCGCCTGGGTCAACAAGAACGGCGGCGTCGGCGGCAAGCAGCTCAACGTCGACACCAACGACTATGGCTATCAGGTGCCGCGCGCGATCGCTCTCTACAAGAAGTGGTCGGCGCCCGACAGCAAGGTCGCGGCGATCATGGGCTGGGGCACCGCCGATACCGAAGCGCTGACCGGCTTCCTCGCCCAGGACAAGATCCCTGATATGTCCGGCTCCTATGCCGCGGCGCTGACCGACCCGGAAGGCACCAGCGGCAAGGCCAAGCCCGCTCCTTACAATTTCTTCTACGGCCCGAGCTACTCGGACTCGCTGCGCGCGATGCTGATGTGGGCGGCCGAGGACTGGAAGGCCAAGGGCAAGTCCGGCAAGCCGAAATTCGTGCACATGGGAGCCAACCATCCCTATCCGAACGCGCCGAAGGCCGCGGGCGAGGCCATGGCGCAGGAGCTCGGCTTCGAGGTGCTGCCGCCGCTGGTGTTCGCGCTCACGCCGGGCGACTACAGCGCGCAGTGTCTGAGCCTGAAGTCGTCAGGCGCCAACTACGCCTATCTCGGCAACACCGCGGCCTCCAACATCTCCGTGATGAAGGCCTGCAAGACCGCCGGCGTCGACATCCAGTTCCTCGGCAATGTCTGGGGCATGGACGAGAACGCGGCCAAGACGGCGGGCGATGCCGCCAACGGCGTGATCTTCCCCTTGCGCACGGCGGTGAGCTGGGGCGGCGATGCGCCCGGCATGAAGACCGTGATGGAGATCTCGAAGATGTCCGACGCCAGCGGAAAGGTCTATCGCCCGGTGCATTACGTCGCCGCCGTCTGCTCGGCGCTGTACATGAAGGAGGCGATCGATTGGGCTGCCAAGAACGGCGGCGCCACCGGCGAGAACGTCGCCAAGGGCTTCTACCAGAAGAAGGACTGGGTCCCGGCAGGCATGGAAGGCGTCTGCAATCCCTCGACCTGGACCGCCAAGGACCACCGCGGCACGTTGAAGGTCGATCTCTATCGCACCAAGGTCGCGGGCGCGACCGACGGTGACCTCAACGATCTCATGGCCAAAGGCACGATCAAGCTCGAGAAGGTCAAGACCATCGAGCTGCCGCGCAAGCCGGAGCTGCTGGGCTGGTGAGCCCGGCGCTCACCTCACGCACAACCGTCATCCCCCGCGAAAGCGGGGGATCCAGTACGCCGCAGCTTCTCGCTGAATCTCCGGCGCCTCTGGAATACTGGGTCGTCCGGTCAAGCCGGGCGACGACAGCGGAGTTATAAAGCATGATCGAAGCCGCCGAAGCCGTTCGTCCCTCCCCCACCGCCGTCCCCGCGCCGCCCCTCCTCGCCGTGCGCAACATCGAGGTGGTCTATGACGACGTCATCCTGGTGCTGCGCGGGCTCAGCCTCGACGTGCCCAAGGGGGCGATCGTGGCGCTCTTGGGCGCCAACGGCGCCGGAAAGTCGACCACGCTGAAGGCGATCTCGGGGCTGCTCAAGACCGAGGACGGCGAAGTCACGCGCGGCGAGATCCTGTTCGAGGGCTCCGCAATCGCCGGCATCGATCCCGACAAGATCGTCCGCCGCGGCATCTTCCAGGTGATGGAAGGCCGGCGCATCGTCGCCGACATGACCTCGCTGGAGAACCTCAGGCTCGGCGCCTTCACCCGCAGGGACCGCGAGGTCGATACCGACCTCGACATGGTCTTCAACTATTTCCCGCGCCTGAAGGAGCGCACCGGTCTCGCCGGCTATCTCTCCGGCGGCGAGCAGCAGATGCTGGCGATCGGCCGCGCGCTGATGGCGCGTCCGAAGATGATCCTGATGGACGAACCGTCGATGGGCTTGTCGCCGCTGCTGGTGAAAGAGGTGTTTTCTATCATCCAGAAGATCAACCGCGATCTTGGCGTCACCATCCTCTTGGTCGAGCAGAACGCGCGCGCCGCGCTGTCGGTGGCGAGCCACGGCTACATCATGGAGCAGGGCAAGGTCGTGCTCGACGGCACCGCGGACGAATTGCGCGACAACGAGGACGTCAAGGAATTCTATCTCGGCGGCGCCGGCGACCAGCGCAAGAGCTTCAAGAACCTCAAGAGCTTCAAGCGGCGCAAGCGCTGGCTCTAAGCCAATACCTGCTCCGCTTCCGTGACTGCGCAGAGAACATGATAGAACGACGACGCAGGAATGGTGTCGACCAGCGATTTGCCGTCGCGATCGAACTGGTCGTACCAGCCGCCCCTCACGGGATGGCTGAGATAATGCCGTTCGAGCCGCACCAGCGCCGCGCGCGCCTCATCCGCCGCGCCCGCCTCGCCGGATTCGGCCTGCGCGATCCACGCCTTCGCCATCTCGGTCTGCGGCCACAGCCGTCGCGTGTCGCGGCGAATGTCGCCGGCGGCATCGCCCTCGTCGACCAGGCAGCCGGTCGCCTCGTCGCGATAGCGCAGCGCGGTCGCCAGCAACTCGGCGCGCCGCTGCCCGGTCGGGCATCCCGTGATGCGCTCAAAACCTTTCAGCAGCCACACCCACTCCGCCTGATGGCCCGCCTCGACGCTGACCGGCTCGATCTTCGACCAGTCTTCCTCGAAATACTCCGTCAAAATGCGCTTCTGCTTGTCATAGAGATTGGCGAGGAACAGCGCGAAGAACTCGCCGGCACGGTTCTGGAACGGCAGATCGTGGGTCGCGTCAAAACAGGCGATCATCGCCTCGAACAGATGCATCTGCGGATTCTGCCGGCGCGGCAGCGACACCGGAAGACCTTCGTGAACGCCGCCATGCGGCGAGCGCAGATGGCCGTCGAGGAAGGCGAGCAGCGCATCGATCTCGGCGCGAACCTGCGCGTCCTGGTCGAGCGCATAGACGGCCGCCAGCGCAAACAGGATGAAGGCGTGATCGTAGGCATCGCGCCGCGCATCCAGCACCGCTCCTTCCGGCGTCAGACGGTGCACATAGCCGGGCTTGCCGTCGGGCGCCTTGGCTTTGCTGAGCAGGTGCTCCAGCCCCTTCAGCGCGATGGCGCGCCCTTCGGGGTACCAGCCCATCTGCGCCGCCTTGGCGTAGCACCAGATTTGGCGGGCCTGCACGAACACACGCCGCGGCGCGGCGCTATCAGCCGTGCCGTCGCGGTGCAACCGGTCGATGAAGCCGCCTGCGGCATGGTCCCAGCCGACGGTCGACCACAGCGGCAGCGCATCCTCGATCATGCGGCGCTTCAGGCGCGCGACGACATCCGCCGCAATCATTCCCTCGTCCGCCATCGCGTCCTCTCTAGGCCGAGCCAATCGCCGTCTGATACCCATGCCGGCGGCGGCGCGCAACGGATGCCAACCCGGAAAGACCAGCCATGACCGCCCATTACGACGCCCGCGAGACGCGCGAACCGGCTGCGCGCGAGGCCGAGCTGTTCGCCCGCCTGCCGGAGGTGCTGCGCAGTGCGATGGCCGCGCCGGCCTATGCCGAGCGGCTGAAAGGCACAGATCCCGCCGCCGTGACCTCCCGGGCGGCGCTGGCCGGCCTGCCCGTGCTGCGCAAATCGGAATTGCCGGCCCTGCACAAGGCCTCCCAGCCGTTCGGCGGCTTCGTTGCGGCGAGGCCGGGTTCGTTCGCCCGTCTTTTCACCTCGCCGGGGCCGATCTTCGAACCGGAGGGTCGGCAGGCCGACCCCTGGCGCGGCGCCCGAGCGCTGTTCGCAGCCGGGTTCCGTCCTGATGACGTCGTGCTCAACACCTTCAGCTATCACCTCACTCCCGGCGGCTTCATCTTCGATGCGTCGGCGCGCGCGCTCGGCTGCGCGGTGATCCCGGCGGGCCCCGGCAACACTGAGCAGCAATTCGAGCTGATCGAGGCCTACCGTCCCGTCGGCTACAGCGGCACGCCGGACTTTTTGAAGATCCTGCTCGACGCCGCAGCGGCTGCGGGCCGCGACGTCTCCTCGATCAAGCGCGCGCTGGTCTCGGGCGCGGCCTTCCCGCCCTCGCTCCAGGCCGAGATCAAGGCCCGCGGCATCGACGCCTATCAGGCGTTCGGCACTGCCGATCTCGGTCTCATCGCCTTCGAGACCGAGGCACGCGACGGCATGGTCGTGAACGAGGATCTGATCCTGGAGATCGTCAAGCCCGGTACCGGCGACCCCGTCGCGGACGGCGACGTCGGCGAGATCGTCGTGACCTCGCTCGACCCGCACCATCCCTGGATTCGCCTCGCGCTCGGCGACCTCACCGCCGCGCTGCCGGGCCCGAGCAAATGCGGCCGCACCAACATGCGCATCAAGGGCTGGATGGGCCGCGCCGACCAGACCACCAAGATCAAGGGCATGTTCGTCCGCCCCGAGCAGATCGCCGAGATCGGCAAGCGCCATTCCGCGCTCGGCCGCCTGCGCCTCGTCGTCACGCGCCAGGACGAGACCGACGCGATGACGTTGAAAGCGGAAACGTCGGCCGCGAGCGATGCCTTGCGCGAGGAGATCGCCGGCACCTTGCGCGCGGTGACCAAACTCGGCGGAAATGTCGAGCTGGTTAGCCCGGGCGCGCTGCCGAACGACGGCAAGCTGATCGCGGACGAGCGCTGAAGATCGAGCCGAGGCCGCTATTTGGTGCCGATCGCCGCCCATGACATCTGGTTGACCCATTCGGTCCGCACGTTCTTCAGCCCGGCCCCTTCCATCAGGCTTTGGACCGTCTCGCGGCGCCAGTAATGCGCGATGCGCGGCAGCATCTGGTCGAACACGATCGAGCGGATGTGCCGGAACGAGAACGTCCGCAGCAGGTCGAAATAGGCCAGCCGCCCGACGCCGAGGCGGAGCAGCAGCCACAGCACGGCGGCCGGATAGAGCGAGAGATGGTGCACGAGCCCGATCGGCAGGCGCGAGAACAGCGCTTTGCGCACGGGATCGGCGAAGCGGACGATCCATTCATTGTTCTCGTAGCCGTAGACCCAGATCAGCACGCGGCCGCCGGGCTTGGCCGCCTTCACCATCTGCCGCAGCGCCAGCTCCGGGCTCTCGAGATGATGAATGACGCCGATCGAGAATGCGATGTCGAAGCGGTCCTCGAAGCCGATGTCGAATGCACTCTGCTTCAGCACGGTCGCGTTGGGATATGGCGCGAGGTTATCGCGCGCGACCGCGAGCGAGCCGTCATCGATGTCGATCGCAGTGGCTTCGCGCGCGCCGTATTTCAGCGGCCACAACGAATTGCGCCCGGTGCCGCAGCCGACGTCGAGCGTGCTCATCCCCTTCCAGTCGTCCGGTCCGAGGAACGGCGTCCATTTGCGGAACTGCGTCTCGTAGTCGGCACGGATCTCGTTGTAATGGCTCCATTCGTAGCCGAAGCGCTCGGACGAGCCGGTCGGCTTGCTCATGCCGGTGCTGTTCTCGCTCATCAGAATCTTCCGGTTGGGGCAACGTGCGCCTTCAGCCGCGCCAGGCTGTCGCGGATTGCGGGCGGTAACGCACGGACGACGCGCTTGCGCAGGCGGAACCAGGACGGCGACAGATCGGCAATCGCAACGCTGTCAGGCACGCGTGTGGCGCGGATCGCCGGGTCGAGCGCGGCCTGATGCTCGCGGCGGACATAGAGGACAATGTTGTAGCGATACCAGAACGAGATGCGGTGATCGCTCATGACCTGCGGCCGGACGAAATCGTAAGGGTCGAAGCCATGCTGCGCCAGCCGCTCGCGCCAGAAATCGAGCGGCTGCTCGTTGACGTGATATTCGCCGCCCTGCCCCGGCACCGCCGCGGAGAACAACAGATATTTGTCGGCATGCGTCACGAGGTTCTGCACAAACTGGTCGGCGAACTGCGCCTGGACGTGCTCGGCAACTTCGAGCGATTGCACCAGATCGAAGCGGCGGGACAGATCCAGCGGCCGCGACAGGTCGGCCGGCGTGAACAGCTCGCGCGGAATCTCGAGATCGTCCTGATTGACGTAGTCGCCATCGACGCCCCTGATGTCGGCGACGCCGGATGCATGCCAGACGCTCAGCCAGCCGCCGCCGGCGCAGCCGATGTCGGCCACGCTTGCAATCGGCAAGGCGCGGAGCAGCAGCGGAATGATCTCGGAGGCGGCGTAGTGCGACGACACGGACGCGTAGTCCATGAACTTCTCGTCGTACTGGCGCTGCGTGGCTTTCTCCGTCATGCACCGACCACCTTCAGATAAGCGACGTCGTGCATCGGCCCTTTCAACACCCGGGTGCGCGCGACGCTCGCAGCGCGCGACACGGTCGCGACGAGGTCCTCCAGCTTGCGCGGAAACCGGCCGCGATCCATGCGGAAGAACATCTCCTTGGCACGATCGCGCGGATCGACCGGCAGAATGGCGTCGATGATGTGAAACGCGCCGCCCGGCCTCGCCACGCGCAATGCCTCCAGCGCCATCGCCCGGAGCTGCTCGCCGTCGAGATGATGCGTGGTCGCGACCGAGATGACCTGGTCGAACGAGGCATCCGGGAACGAGAGTTTTGTCGCGTCCATCGCGATGAACTCGCCGCCGGCGCGAATCCGCCTTGCGGAAGCGATGTAGTCGGGATTGATGTCGATGCCGACATAGTTTCCGGGAATGAGTTTCCGCGTCGCGCCGGTGCCGCAACCAAGATCGAGGATCTTTGTCTCTGCGCTCAACGGCACTTCCTCGACGAGCAACTGCGTATACCGGCGCACGGTCGGCTGGCCGATGAACTGGTTGAGATCGTAGACGGCGGGCAGCTCCAGAACCCGCTCCAGCGCTTTCCGCAACATCCGGTCCTATCCCGTGGCTACAGGGTGGCGAAAGGCCTGGAGGCCGAGCCAGACCCACAGGGCGATGGCATGGTTCGAACGCCTGTTGCGGTGTTGTTGCCACAAATCGGAGACCTCTGCGAGGTCGATGCCGGCAATTTTCTCCAGCGGAATGCGCTGAGGAATTTCCCGGAGCCAGGCAGCAAGCGGGATGCCGAACCCCTTCTTGGGCCGGGACACCAGATCGGCCGGCATCTTGCGCGCCAGCACCTTCTTCAACAGGTATTTTCCGACGCCGTTGCGATATTTGTACGCGGTCGGCAGCCGCGCGCTGAAATCGACCAAGTCGTTATCGAGGAAGATCGCGCGGGTCTCCAGCGCATTCATCATCGCGGCCCGATCGACCTTGGTCAGAATACCGTCCTGCAGATAGAACTGGGTGTAAAATTCCAGCGTCTTCTCGACAAGGCCGAGGCCGGGAGACGCGTTCCACAGCGCCAGCGCCTCCTCGTAAAGCTCCTCGGTCTGGATTCTCTCGCCGAACAGCCGCTCGATCTCCGGCGGGGCGAGCGGACCGAGCCAAGTCGGGTTCCACAATTCCGGACCGTAGGACAGCCCGGTCAGCGTGCGCTTGAGCTTGAAATCCAAGCTCATGTTCCGGGTCGATACCGGCAGCCTGCCCGCTACGCCCCGGATGATGCCGTGCAGAACGCCGGGAACGCTGCCCTTGTAGATCGATGCCGGGCGCAAGGCATGGAACGGATCGTAACCCGCAAACAGCTCGTCGGCACCGTCACCGGACAGTGCCACCGTCACATTCCGGCGCGCAAACTTGCACAGCAAATAGGTCGGCAGCAACGACGAATCGCCGAGCGGCTCGCCGGCCTTGTCCAGCAACGCCGGGATGATGTCGCGCGCCTGTTCCAAATCGAGCTTCTGCTCGTTATGCAGGGACTCGAATATTCCGGCGACCCGGCTTGCATGCGCGGACTCGTCGAAAGAGCGCTCGTTGAAGCCGATCGTGAATGTCTCGAGCCGACCCTTGCCAACAATGTCGGTTGCGGCGGCCAGCACCGCGCTCGAATCGATGCCGCCGCTGAGGAACACGCCGAGCGGCACGTCGCTGATCAGCCGGCGACGCACCGCCTGTGTGACGAGATGATCGAGCTCGTCGACGAGATCCTCCTCCTTGCGCGACGACATCCCCTCGTCGGGCGCGAGCGCAAACTGCCAGTATCGCTGCGTGGTGACATTGCCGGAGCGGAGATCGAAGCACAGCCAGGAGCCGCCGGGCAGCTTCGTCGCGTGGCGATAGGGCGTCCGCGGCGCCGGGAAGAAGCCGTAGGCGAACAGCTTCTGCAAGGAGCGGATGTCGAGCGCGGCGTCGAAGTCAGGGTGGCTTGCGAGCGATCGCAGCTCACTGGAGAAGGCGAAGAAGTTCGCACCCCTGGCATAGAACAGCGGCTTCTCGCCGAACCGGTCGCGCGCCAGAAACAGCTGGGACTTCTCGCTGTCCCAAATCGCGAAGGCGAACATGCCGTTCAGCCGCCGCGGCAGGTCGTGGCCCCACTCCTCATAGCCGTGCACGAGAACTTCCGTATCCGAATGATCGGAAGCAAAGCGGTGGCCGCACCGGATCAACTCGGCGCGAAGCTCGACGTGATTGTAGATCTCGCCGTTGAAGATGACTGCGACCGTCGCGGTCTCGTTCCACATCGGCTGCGCGCCGCCGGCGATATCGATGACGGCGAGCCGCCTGTGCCCGAGGAAGACGCGATGGGTCTCGTCGGCGTGGTAGCCGGCCCCATCAGGCCCGCGATGCGCGAGCGCGTCCGTCATCGCGCGGATGTCGCCGATATCTCCCGCACCGCAGAATCCTGCTATGCCGCACATCTCGTCAGATATCCCGTTGACCGGTGCTTGTTGCCGCCTCGCCCTTGAAATTGATCAGCTCGCGCACGAGATAGGCCCGCGCGCCTTGCGATTCGTAATAGGTGCGCACCAGCATCTCGGCGACGAGGCCGAGCAGAATGCTGATCATCCCGACCAGGAACAGCAGCGCAGCGAGCAGCGGCAGCGGCGTCTGGATCAGCGAGATATGGGCGACGAAACGCAGCAGGATCGCGAGCGCGATGGTCGCGAAGGCGGCGATGATCGAGATCAGCCCGAAACCGCCGAACAGATAGATCGGCTTGGCGAAATAGCGCCGCAGGAACATTACGACGAGAAGATCGAGCACGACCTTGAAGATGCGCTCCAGGCCGTAATTGGAGGCGCCGAACTGCCGCGCGTGATGGGCGACGGGAAGTTCCGTGATGCGCGCACCCTGCCACTCCGCATAGATCGGGATGAAGCGGTGCATCTCGCCGTAGAGACGAACATCGCTCACGACGCTGCGGCGGTAGACCTTCAGCGTGCAGCCATAGTCATGGAGCTTGACCCCCGAGACGCCCGAGATGAAGCGGTTGGCAACCCGGCTGACCCAATTGCGCTTGAGCTCGGAATCCTTGCGCTCCTTGCGCCAGCCGGAGACGACGTCGAAGCCCTCGTCGAGCTTGGCCAGCAGCCGCGGAATGTCGGCGGGATCATTCTGGAGATCGGCGTCGATCATGACCACGATGTCGTTCGAGACGTGATCGATGCCCGCCATCAGCGCGGCGGTCTGGCCATAGTTCCTCCGGAAATCAACGACCTTGATCTCGGGATGCGCCTGCGACAGCGAACGCAGCAGCGCAAGCGAGCCATCCTGGCTGCCGTCATTGATGAGGACGATCTCGAAGCGGTTGGGAAGCGGCCGCAGAACGGCCATCAGCTTCTCCACGAGGATGGGAAGCGACTGTTCCTCGTTGTAGACGGGCACGATGACGGAAAGGCCCGGGGGAGTTTGTTGAGTCATAGCCTATCGCGCCCAACCTGTTCCTGCTCCGCGACGGTGAAACGGCGCGGCAGCGGCGATGACGTCAGCCCTTGGAGAAATACTCGTCAAGGCCCTTGCCTCCGAGATATGCCCGCCTGAGCATCAGATAGTACCACGGAGTCTCGGTCTTGGAGAACGACCCCTCGTCCGGCGCATAGTGCTGATCCAGCACCTTCTCGAACACCCGAGCTTCGGCCACGACGGCAGCCGTCGGGGTCCACGGACCCTTCCACTTGATGATCCCGAGCACGAGCATGAGGCAGGACACCGCCACCAGCGCCTCGCGCGTCGCGGTCGGCCGCTTCGCCAGGACCCAGGGCGAGGCCGCGTAGATCAAGCCGGCGAAGACCGGCAACTGGAACAATCCGACGTAGCGCGGAAAGAGTTCCGACCAGAGATAGATGACGCGGAAAACCTGGTCGTTCCGCGCAACGACGAAGCAGAGGATCACCACCGCCACCCAACCGAGCAGGATGACGACGGTATCCGCCACCGGAAGGGACAGACGATCGAACCAGCGCGCCCTGAAGCGATCGACGATCGACCAGAGCGAGGCGACCACCGAACGCAGTTTCGGCATGGCAAAAACCAGGACCGCAAGCGCGAGTGGCACGGCCAGGATCATGGCGATCTCCACCCAGGAGAATCCCATGATCGACAGCATGCGCTCGCGCAGGGCGGTGAGGATGACCGCGAGCAGGATCGGGACCATGCAGGCCGGACGCAGGAGCTCCCTCGGCCGCGAGACGAGATCGCAGGCGATCATCACGCCGAGCAGGATCGGTGCTTCACTCTGATGCACGAAGCTCACGGCGATCGGCGCCCAATAGGCCGCCCCGCCGCGTCCCGACCAGCGCAGCGCATATGCGGCGAAGGCGATCATGGCGCAGAGGCAGCGGGGGAAAACCGAGAAAGGCGAGAACGCCCCTGTCGGGTTTATCCAGGTATAGAGGCCGAGCCAGAACGTACGATGCAGGGTGACGAGCGGCGCCGGCGGCGCCGGCGTCTGCTGATACAGCGACCACGAAATGTTGGGCGGCGGCACGGCCATATAGAACAGCGCAGCGATTGCGATGGCGCCGAACAGCGGCAGCACCAGCGGTCCCCTGCCCGCCCAGAACACGATGAGCAGGCACAGACAGCCGAGAGCCGCGCCTGAGAGCACCATGCCCCAGCGCAGCGCAGTGAACAGAAACTCGGGAAAATCCCGCGCCGGATCGGTCATGCCGAGCGATTGCTGCACCTTCCCGGCGTAGTAGATCGAGAGCGAGGTGAACGGATAATTGTTGCAATAAGCGGCGCGCATCCTGGCGCGATAGACGTAGTGGTCGTTGGCCGCGGCCGCGATGAGGTGCTCGACTAGCTTGTCCTGCTGGTCATGCGAGACCTGCCCGGCCTGCTCGGCCCCGCACAGATAAAGATACAGGAGATCCTTGTCGAAGCGGATGCCGCTCTCACCGATGCGCCCGTTGATCCCGGTCCAGACCACCAGGGACAACAACACCGCGATCAGGGAAGCGAGCGTGAATCGCCGCGTTGAAGCCACTGCATCTGCCATCATTGTGCGCGCCGACGTCCCTCTCGCCTTAGTTGCGGGCGCGACAATATCGACGCTCTCCCGCACATTCAACTGACATTCTTTCGCGTGCAAACACGGCCAGGAACCGACGCGGAGCGCGAAGCCGATATTGCCGACAACTGCGGCGCATCGCCATGCAGCCGGCAGCGCGACGCGGGCTAGCGCAGGCTCAAGGCCCGCTCTCGCGCCGCGGTCCAGACCTCGCTCGGCAAGTTCGGATTGAGCGGACTGGCGTTGGGACGATAGACCTCCTCGATCGTCTGCGTCGAAAGGTGATCGATCGCGCGCAGGGCAAGACCTGCTTGAGCGGCCCAGGCCAGCCACAGGCAGAACAGCGGCACTATGGGCATCGCCGCAAACCGCCTGCACAGCTCGTCTGTTGCCATGACCAGAAGGAAGCCATAGGCCAGCGCGGGAAGCGCCAGATGCCGGTCGCGTGCATAGGCGTAGGAGAAGACGGTTCCCCCGATGGCGACGATAGCGAGGATGACGAAGACGGCACCGTGCCTGCGATAGGCCGCCGCGGCTCCGGCGAAGATGACGAGCGTGGACGCCGCCTCGATGACGACTTCGCGGTTGATGCCGCCGACGATCTGTCCCCACGCGGTGGCCCGGAACAGAATCGCGGCCACCTGCGCCAGGATGTCATAGGCATAAAGCTGATAGACGGCGCCCGAAAACATCTGGCGCCTCTCGGCGCCCGTCAGGAAGCTGAAGAAATAGCCACCATCCTCGTCGAAGGCCGAAAGGCCCATCGACGGTCCCAGCACCAGCGCGCGCATCGCGAAGTAGCCTGCGATGACGGCCGCAAACGCCAGTGCCGATCTCACCGGCAGCGACCGGACGAAGTAGATCAGGAAGGCGGTCAGCGCCAATCCGTTCTCCTTCGACAGGAGCGCGACCGCGAAGGCCAGCGTGCAGATGGCGAGCTTCCGGTTCTCGGTCAGCGCCGACGTGATCGCGATCAGCCCGACCACGAAGCAGACGAGAACGATCACGTGCGGAAGCTCACTGAGCCACGCCATCGAACCGGTTATGAACGGCGAGCCGATCACAAAGACCGACAGAAGGAAGATCGTCTCCAGGCGAAGCTTGAGCTGACGCATCAGCCGCAACGACAGCCAGAGCAGGAGAAGCACGATTGCGAACTGAACGTAGCGGTACGGACGCGGATCGAGACCGAAAAACACGTACTGGATCTTGAGAACGATTTCGGCGGCCGGACGATAGAAGCTGCTCTTGAGCATCCACGCGGGTGACAGCAGCAGGCTGGAAAAGCTGTCGCCGCGCAGCTTGTTGAGCCAGATCAGATCGTCGATCGCCTCGAACGGCTGGCGCAGCAGGATCGCGAAAAGCAGCGCCAGCAGCAGGACGGTGCCTGCGCCCATTGCAAACCTGAGCCAGGGCGTGAGCGACGACCACTTGCGATCCGTGACGTCGAGACCGAGTGCCGACACGTCAGGTCCCGGCTGATTTCGACAGCCGATAATTGCCGAGATAGAGCACGTCCAAACCCGAGCAAAAATAGGTATGCAGCGCCTCCAGCGGCGCGTTCACCGTCGGCTGCTCGTTGATGTTGAGGCTGGTGTTGATCAGCACCGGCAGCGAGGTCGCTTTCTCGAACTCGCCGATCAGGCGGCTGTAGAGCGGGTTGCTGTCGGCATGGACGCTCTGGATACGCGCGGTGTTGTCGACATGGACCACTGCCGGCATGGTTTCCGCGACCTTCTCGTTGACCGGAAACGTCACCACCATGAAGGGCGCGTCGAACGTGTCCTCGAAATACTCGGCCTGGCGCTCGTACAGCACCGACGGGCAGAACGGACGGAACTCCTCGCGATATTTGATCGTGACGTTGATGCGGTCCTTCATGCCGGCATGGCGCGGATCGGCCAGGATCGAGCGGTTGCCGAGCGCACGCGGGCCGTACTCCATCCGTCCCTGGAACCAGCCGACCGTCTTCTGATCCGTGAGGTCGCTGACGCAGCGCGACACGGGATCATCGAGCAGCTCGAACTTCGCGCCGATCTTGTCCAGCGTCTCCCGGATCGTGTCGTTGGAATATTCCGGTCCCCAATAGGCATGGGTCAGCGGCGCGATCGCGTAGCCCGCCTCGGCGCATTTCATCATCGCTGCGCCCAGCGCCACACCCGCATCGTGCGGCACTGGCGGAACGTAGAGACGCTTCACCGACGGCTCGGCCGCGATCTCCATGTTCATCTTGCAGTTCAATCCGACGCCGCCGGCGATGCAGACATCGCCGCAGCCGGTCTCGGCAATCGCGGAGCGGATCACCTCGGTGGCGACGATCTCGAGCTGCTTCTGGCCGCTGGCGGCTATGTTGGTCAGACGCTGATCAAGCGGCGCGCCGCGCAGCCGCCGCGGCCCCAGAATCTCCTCCATCTTCTCGGTGAAGATGCGCTCCTGCCGCGTCGAGAAATCACTGGTGAAGATCTCGGCATCGCGCCGGCGCTTGTCGAGCTCGGGATCGAGCTCGTAGTTGAGGCCGTTGGGCCGCAAGAGCCTGGCGAACTTGTCGAGATATTCGGGGCTGCCATAGGAGGACAGTCCCATGACCTTGTACTCGTCATTGGTCATCTGATAGCCGAGATACTGCGTCAGCATCCCGTAATAGAGACCGAGACTGTTGTGGCGGCCGAACCGTGTCAGCACGCGAAAATCGTTGCCGCGTGCATGGGCGACGAGGCCGGAGCTGGAATCGCCCGAGAAGTCGAAGCAGGCCACCGTCGCCTCGGCAAAACCGGAGCCGTAGAATGAGCTCGCGGTATGACAGAGATGATGGTCGTAAAGCTCGATCTTCGGGCTGTGGCCGAACTGGTACTTGAAATATTCGGTGAGACGCTGCGTGTAGTTCGTATAGGTCTTCAGCGGCGAGCAGATCCAGTCGACGTCGCGCATCGTCATGCCGGCCTGCTTCAGGCAGAAGCCGATCGCCCCGCGCGGCAGCTCGCCGCGCGCATGCTTGGCCAGCGTGAAGCGCTCCTCCTCGGCGGCGGCAATCAACTCGCCGTCGCGCAACAGCACCGCCGCGCCATCATGATGGCCGTGCTTGATCCCCGAACTGATTCCGATCACATACATGTCGTGTAGACCCCTTGGGAGCCTTCTATAGGAACTGAGGGCAATGTAAATCGCGCGCGGCCCGCTCCTTCTCGGGGCCAAGACCGGCCCGTTTTCCCGAAGCGGAACGGCCTCGATCCGGCGGCATTTTGCGGGAGCGCCCCGCCTTGCTTCCGGGCAGGCCACGATGTTATGCCCTGCCAATGGCAACATTGGCCGGACGGCTCTCCGCGGATATCAAGGGCACCAAATACCTCCGGTTTCGGACCGGTCAACTGGCATTGATTCCATGAGCGCCCCACCTGGCAAACCGAGCTTTGCCGCAGTGGTTCCGCTGCGCGGCGGCTCGAAATCCATCCCCGGCAAGAACATCAGACCGTTTTGCGGCGCGCCGCTCTGCGCCTGGACGCTGCGGGCGCTGCTCGACTGCGACATGGTCTCGCGCGTCTTCGTGTCGACCGACAGCGAGGAGATCGCCGCAGTGGTGAGGTCGATCGATTCCCGGATTCTCATCCACCCCCGCCCAGCCCATCTGGCGGCCGACAGCTCCACGACCGAAGAAGCGATCTACGACCTGATCGGCGCCTGCGACATCACGGAAAAATATCTCCTCACCGCGCAGGCGACGAGCCCGCAGACAACGCATCGGGACGTTTCGGCGGCGATCTCCCATCTGGCGGCGAGCGGCGCGGATTCGCTCGTCACCTGCGTCAGGACCCGGCGGTTCTTCTGGAATGACGACGGCACGCCGATCAACTACGATCCGGCGAGGCGCCCGCTGCGCCAGCAGTGGAAAGGCACGCTGATGGAGAACGGCGCATTCTACATTTCGACCGTGGACCGGCTGCGTCATGGCAGCGCGCGCCTTCACGGCAAGATCGCCGTCCATGAGATGGATGAGAGCACGAGCATCGAGCTCGACGAGCTCTCCGACTGGGAGGCGCTCGAAGCCACGTTCCGCAGGAACATCGCAGGATGATCATCGACAGAGATCTTCAGAGCTATCTGGTGCACGAGGACGCCTCCATCCAGGAGGCGGCGAGCAAGGTTGCGGCGAACCGGCGCGAGATCGTGTTCTGCGTCGACGGCAGCGGCCGGCTGCTCGGCAGCCTTTCGAACGGCGACATCATCCGCTGGATCGGCGCGGGCGCCGCGTCCGGCGTGCAGGCCGCCGTCGGCGATCTCTGCAACCGGCGCGTCCGCAGCGCCGTCGCCGGTGACCGCGAGACCGCCAATCGCCTGCTCCGCGAGGTGCTCTACGTGCCGCTGGTCGACGCCGAGCGCCACGTCGTTGGCGTCGCCCGCCAGCGCCATCCCGGCGAAGGCATCAGCATCGGCAGCCGCACCATCGCGGAAGAGAATCCGACCTTCCTGATCGCGGAGATCGGCAACAACCACAATGGCAGCCTGGAGGCCGCCTTTGCCCTGATCAAGGCGGCCGCGGAGGCCGGCGCCGACGCCGCCAAATTCCAGATGCGCGACATGGCCGGCCTCTACGGCAAGCGCACCAAGGGACAGAGCGAGGACCTCGGCACCGAATACGTGCTCGACCTGCTCGACCGCTTCCAGCTCAGCGACGAGGACCTCTATCGCTGCTTCGACTATTCGGCCTCGCTCGGCATGGAGCCGCTCTGCACCGCCTTCGACGTCAACAGCGCGGACAAGTGCCGCGCCTACGGCTTGAAGGCGATCAAGACCGCGTCCGCCGACCTGACCAATCACGAGCTGCTAAGGCATATCGTCGACCAAAGGATTCCCATCATCTGCTCGACCGGCATGTCGACCGAGGACGAGATCCGCGAGACCGTGAAGCTGTTCCAGACGTCCGGCGCGGAGTACGTCATGCTCCACTGCAACTCGACCTATCCAGCGCCATTCCGCGACATCAACCTGAAATACATGCTGCGCCTGCAGGAGCTGTGCGAGAGCGTGGTCGGCTATTCCGGGCACGAGCGCGACGTCTTCGTGTCGGTCGCGGCGGTGGCGATGGGCGGGCGCCTGATCGAGAAGCATTTCACGCTGTCGCGCGACCAGGAAGGCAACGACCACAAGGTTAGCCTGCTGCCGCACGAGTTCAAGCGCATGGTCGAAGGTGTGCGCCAGGTCGAGGACTCCCTCGGCAGCGTCCTGCCGCGCATCCTCAGCCAGGGTGAGAAGGCCAACCGCATTAGCCTCGGCAAATCGATCTTCGCCGTCGATGCCATCGCAGCCGGCGCGACGATCACGCGGGAGATGATCGAGATCCGCAGCCCGGGCCAGGGCCTGTCGCCGAACCGCATCGACGAGGTGATCGGCCGGAAGGCGCCGCGCGCGATCCCGGCACAGACGCCGCTCTATCCATCAGACATTTCGGAGCTCGGCGGGCTCGCGGCCGGTGGAAAGATCAGCTTCCGCCGCCCCTGGGGCGTCCCGGTGCGCCATCGCGACGCCGACAAGCTGATCGCGGCGATCGCCCCTGACTTCGTCGAGTTTCATCTGAGCTACCGCGACCTCGGCATCAACGATGCTGACTTCCTCGCCGCCAGCTATCCGTGCGGGTTGATCGTGCATGCGCCGGAGCTGTTCGAGGGCGACCACGTGCTCGATCTGACGATACCGGACGATGCCTATCGCACCCGCTCGATCGCGGAGATGAAGCGCGTCATCGCCAAGACCAAGGCGCTGGCGCAGCGTTTTCGCAATGACGGCCCGGTCGGCATCATCTGCAATGTCGGCGGCTTCTCGTCAACGCGGTTCCTGACCGCGGAAGAACGGGCCGTGCGCGAGGCTCATCTGCGTGCCAGCGTCCGCGAGCTCGCCGATCCCGCGGTCGAGCTCTGGCCGCAGACCATGCCGCCCTACCCATGGCATTTCGGCGGCCAGCGCTATCACAATCTGTTCGTCTCCAGCGCCGACATCGCGCGCAGCTGCCGCGAGCTCGGGGTCCGCATCTGCTTCGACACCTCGCATTCCCAGCTCGCATGCACCGAGAACAGCTGGTCGTTCGACGAGTTCATGGAGGAGATCGGCTCGTTCGTCGCCCATGTCCACATGGCCGACGCCCGCGGCGTCGACGGCGAGGGCCTCCAGATCGGCGAAGGCGAGATCGACTTCGGCAACGTCTTCCGGGTGCTGAACCGGCAGGCGCCGCAGGCCTCGTTCATCCCGGAAATCTGGCAGGGACACGAGAACGACGGCGAGGGATTCCGCATCGCGCTGCAACGACTCGCGGCTTTCGAGAACCGCTGAAATTCGCGATTGTCGCAGCATTTTCATGCTGAGCCGCTAGGCCTTTGATCGACTTGCACCCGCCACTGGAACGACATAATGCTGTTGCCGGGTGGCGCTCGGGGCTTGCACGGGAAGTTCGATGGATAATCTGACGCCAACGACCGCACCGGACGCAACGGGCGTCCTGAGGTATGTCGGCTCGCTGGTCGGACCGTGGCGTTGGCTGATCGGCATCGCCTGCCTGCTCGCCGCCGGCCTGACCTTGATGCTTTTCCGATCCGCTGGCGACGTGCCGGCATGGACCGGAAAGACGATTGTCAAGATCGGTATGGTCCCCGGCGCCGAATACCTGCTTCAGGAGAGCGGGGCGCCGCTCGTGCCGATCGAGTCAAATCGCAGCTTGGTTGCCCGCATATCCGATCCGACCTTCGTGACCAAGGTCCTCGGCGGCGCGAAGTTCGAGCCGGCGATGGCGGCTTTCTCGCGAAAGCTCGCCGCATCGAGCCTGCGGGCGGTGGCGCTGGAAGGCGACCGCAACGTCGCCGTCGAGGTATCAGCCGGCTCGAGCGCCGACGTCGAGGCGGTGTTCCGCTCGCTTGCCGACGAGATCAATACCGCCCATGAAGCGATCGGCCAGCGCCGGATCGATGCGCTGCGCGCCAATCTGACGGACATGCAGCGCAGGGTGGACTTCATCGAGAAATCCATCGTCGAGCTCGGCCCGCGCATGTTGAACATGAGCCGCGAGGGACGCGATCAGTCCGGCCCGCCGGTTCTGGTCCCCAATCTCGCCGGGGCCGCCGAATTCTGGAGCAAGCTGAGGGACCGCGTTCAGCGCAATACCAACCTGCTCGAACTCACCGAAAAGACGGTCGTCTACGTCGAACCCGGCAGCTACCCGCGGACGGAACGTTCGATCGGACCGGAGCGTGCCGCGATCCTGACCGGCCTCGCCATGCTGGTGGCCATGGTGACTCTCGTCATCGTGACCGCGCCGACGCGACGATTTCCGAAGTAGATACGAAAGAATCATAGATAGTTCTGTCATTTTCTTTACTTCTATGCCCGGGGGAAGGGCCTTTGAGTGCGACCGCGGCATTGACCGATCAGATTGGAGTGATCGCCTGCGGGCTCGCCTTCCTGCTCTGTTGTCTATACCTGGCGGCGTACCGGCCGATCATTTTCATCTCGTTCCTCTTCATCATCTTCACGCTGGTGTGGCGCACATGCTCAATGATGTTCATTGACGTCGCCGGGCCGATTTATTCATCTCAAACCTTCCTCTATGTCGGCCCGGGCACGGTCACGGGTGTGCACGTGCTGACCTACTTCGTCACGCTGATGCCGTTTTTCGTGCTGTTGCGGCCCTCCCCGGTTCTGGCCTGGATGGAGGCAGCCGATCAACGTCCCGCCGCGTCCGGCATGCTGACCCTCTCGGACCTGACGTTCTACGTCTCGGCCCTCTTCCTGTTATGGCTGTTCGCCGACCTCATCCGCCACGGCACGATTCCGCTGCTCTCGCACATGGAGCGCTTCGTCTACACCGCGGAGTATGCCGGCTTCGCGCATCGCTGGCTGATCCTGTACGGCAACTTCCTGGCGTTCTGGTGGGGCGTGATGTTCGCGGCGGAGCGGCTGCGCAACCGCAGGCTGGACGTGCGCTATCTCGCGCTGCTGGCCGTGCTCGTCCTCTACATGTTCGTGACCGGCAATCGTTTCTCGGCCTTCTACAGCTTTGGCAGCTTCTTCCTGACGCCGCTCGCGGCGGTCATCGCGGTCGTCGCCGGGCCGCGCTCGAAATTGGCCTTCGCCTATCTGCGTCGCTTCCTCGGGCGGCGGGAGCTGATCGGCCTCGGCGCAACCGCCGCGCTGCTGATCGCCGTCGCGGTCGTCGGCATCTACAATAATCTCACCAACGTCCGGGGCTATCAGGGTTCCGAAGTCAGGGCGCAGTTCGTCGAGCGCGCGCTGGTGCAGCCGGGCGAGCTCGGCTGGCTGTCGTATCAGCGCGTGTTCGAGTTCGGACAGTGGAATCCCTATCGCGCGTTCGACTTCCTGTTTCAGCGGCCGATCGCTCCCGACAAGAACACGACGCCGCAATACCTCATGCTGACCACCATCGGCGAGCCGCGGACGCTTGAGCACATCACCGACGGATTCCAGTTCGCCGGAGGGTTCCCCGAAATATTCTTCGAGCTGTTCGGGCCCGTCCTTGCCTGGCCGTTCCTTGCCGCAACCGCCTTCCTCACGGCGGGCCTGACCGCCCTCATCGTCAAGGGCACGATCCAGGGCCGCTATGCCTCGACGTTTTTCGCGATGTACGTGCTGTACGGTTTCTACGTCATGTACATCGGGGGCATGCTCAATTTCGTCACCGTCTCCACATATTGGATGAAGGTCACAGCCCTTCTGTTGGCCGTGCTGCTCGAGACCCGCCTCGCCCGCTCCGGCCTGCCATTGCTGCCCTGGGCGCTGTTTCCAATGAAAAAAATCCGGCTCCGGGCGCGGGTTCCGGCGGCTGAGGCATAGTTGCGAACGAAGCCGCAGCGATCTCGATCGCCTACGAACAACCGCAGATAGAGGCTGGACCTTGTACGCCTTGCAACGGGGGCTAAGTCTCGGTAAGAGACCGGGAAAACGGGCCTACGGGTCGACAGGATGAGCATGACGGTAAATGGCGCCGGGACGGCCGCGGCGAACGCATCCAGCGGACGGAAATTGCGGGAGTTTGTCGGCCGGTTCCTGATTCCGAGATCGCCGGTGCTGCTCTCGCCGTGGCGGTATTTCAACCTGCTGCCGCCGATTTTCGCATTACGGTTCCATTCCCGCCGACTGTATTGGCGGCTGACCGGCCATGGCCTCAAGCAACTGGTCAAGGGCGAAGGCGTCGAGAGCGGTTTCGTCGCCGAGCAGGTGCTGCCGTACAATCTCGGCAACATCAACATCATCAACCGCGGCCGAACCGAGCGTGTCATCGCCCTGCTCCGCTCGATTCGCGGCCTCAAGCTGCATAAGCTGAACGCGCTGGTGGTCGGTCCGCGCAACGAAGCCGAGCTGATGCTGCTGTCCGACTACGGCTTCGATCCGGCCAAGCTGACGGCGATCGACCTGTTCTCCTACGCCCCGACCGTGCGCCTGATGGACATGCACGATCTGAAGTTCGGCGACGAGCAGTTCGACGCCGTCTACAGCGCCTTCGTCATCACCTATAGCGACGACATCCCGAAGGCGGTCGCCGAGACCGTCCGGGTCGCAAAGGACGGCGCACTGATCATCTTCGCCTACGAGCATCTCACCAAGGGCGCGGGCAATTTGTTCGGCAAGAACAACCTTGCCAATGGCCCCGACGACCTGCTCGAGATCTTCGGCGACAAGGCGGGGCACGTTTACTGGAAAGAGGACTTCGAGAGCGAAGGCCGCTTCACGTCGTCGGTGATATTTCGCATCAACAAGTGCGGCAGCGCCGCCAGATAGCTGGCCGGGGGAGATCGGGACATGCAATCGCTTCGCAAGATCGCTTCGAGGGCACGCCTTCAGACCCGCGTCGCGATGTTCGGCAACAATCATTCGTTCGGCATCAATCTGCGCTACGCGGCCTACGCAAACAGCGCAAAGCGGAGCTGGAAGCCGTTCACGAAGGCCACCCCCGAGCAGCTCGCAACCGCCAACCGCTTCAAGCAGGACGGCTTCGCCGTACTGCCGCCGCCCTCCAAGATGACGCCCGAACGGCTCCAGGAGATCAAGGCGACGGTGGATCGCAAGTTCGCCGAGCAGAACGACGGTTTCGTCGTCAATTACGGCATGAACCGCATGGTGGACGGCCTCGAGCTGATTCCGGAGATCATCGACTTCATCGACGAGGATCTGGAGACTGCGGTCGAGAACTATTACGGCAGCCATTTCAAGATCTTTGCGGTCTCGTTCTACCGGACCAGGCCGACCCCGGACAAGCCGGACTCCAGCTTCCTGTGGCATCTCGACAATTGCCCGCGGCAGGAGATCAAGTTGATGGTCTATCTCGATGACGTCGTCGCCGAGACCGGCGCGCTCAGTGTCAAGGACAAGCCCTTCAGCACCGGACTGCGCAAGGAAGGTTTCTTCGACCGCCGCCGCATCAACCAGTTCGT
The DNA here is from genome assembly GCF_016616235.1 of Bradyrhizobium diazoefficiens. NCBI lineage: Bacteria > Pseudomonadati > Pseudomonadota > Alphaproteobacteria > Hyphomicrobiales > Nitrobacteraceae > Bradyrhizobium > Bradyrhizobium diazoefficiens. The sequence goes on along the minus strand of NZ_CP067100.1, from coordinate 2,930,570 downwards.
CTCGCGGCTCGACGACAAGAGCTCGACCCGGTTGCTCGAGGGCCCCGTCGGCACCCGCCTCTTGTTCGAGAACGGCGGATGCATTCACAAGGCGACCTCGCCCAAGCGCGACCACCGCGACGTCGTGACCTTCGTCCTGATTCCCTCGGACATGCATTGGCGCCCGCATTTCGCGCGGAACCGCAACCTGCTGAGCACGAATGCGGGGATCTGCATCGATCCGTTCCGGGATCGGCCCGAGCATGTCGGATATCAGTTCTAGGGGCGGAGCAGCGTCCTCGCTGCGCCGTCCGGCTGTCTTCTTCGATCGCGACGGCGTGCTCAACCACGATTCGGGCTACACCTTCGAGGCGCACAAGATCGAATGGATCGAGGGCGCGCGCGAAGCGGTGAAGGCGGTCAACGATGCCGGCTATTTCGCCTTCGTCATCACCAATCAATCCGGTATCGCGCGCGGCTATTACGAGGAGCATCACGTCGTTGCGCTGCACCTCTGGATGGCGGAGCAACTGGCGCTGATCGGCGCGCATATCGACGCATTCGAATATTGTCCCGACCATCCCGACGGTACGGTCGCGCGCTATTGCCGCGTGAGCGAACGGCGCAAGCCGGCGCCCGGCATGATCACGGACCTCGCGCGGCGCTTCCCGATCGACATGACGCGCAGCATGGTGATCGGAGACAGGGACAGCGACATGGAGGCGGCGCGGGCCGCAGGCATCGCAGGCCATCTGTTCGAAGGTGGAAATCTGGAGACGTTCGTAAGGCAGCGCCTGGCTCCGGCCGCGAACGCCTAGATGTGCTCAAAAGCGCTGCATCCCCGGCATTTGGCGGATGCGGACGCTGTTCTGTTGCACGCAAGCGCCAGTGTGCTATAGCGCCATCTCGTTGCGAATACTGGCCTAATCGCCTTTGGGGTCCGGCATGGCAGATCTGAAGGACGCCCGCGTCCTCGTTACCGGCAGCGACGGCTTCATCGGTTCGCATGTCGTCGAGGAGCTGGTGAAAGCCGGGGCCCGCGTCAAGGCGGTCGTCTATTACAACTCCTTCAATTCCTGGGGCTGGCTGGATACGGTTCCCGCCGACATCATGACGTCTGTGGAGGTGGTGGCCGGCGATATCCGCGATCCGCATTTCATGATCGCGGCCGCCAGCGGCTGCACCGACGTGCTGCATCTGGCCGCGCTGATCGCGATTCCCTTCTCCTATGTCGCGCCTGACTCCTACGTCGAGACCAATGTGCGCGGCACGGTGAACGTCCTCCAGGCCGCTCGCATGGCTGGCGTCCGCCGCTTCGTGCAGACCTCGACCAGCGAAGTCTACGGCACCGCGCAGAGCGTGCCAATCAAGGAGAACCATCCGCTGGTCGGTCAGTCGCCCTACTCGGCCTCGAAGATCGCATCCGACCAGATGGCGCTGTCGTTCCAGGCCTCGTTCGACATGCCGGTGGTCGTCATCAGGCCGTTCAACACCTATGGCCCGCGGCAATCGGCACGCGCCGTCATCCCGACCATCATCAGCCAGATCGCGACCGGCAAGCGCAGGATCCGGCTCGGCGCGATCAGCCCGACGCGTGATTTCTCCTACGCCACCGACACCGCGCGCGGCCTGATCGCGGGGCTCACGGCGCCAAGCGAGCAGACCGTGGGCCAGACCATCAATCTCGGCAGCGGCTTCGAGATCTCGGTCGGTGCGACCGTCGAGATGATTGCCGACGTGATGGGCGTCGAGATCGACATCGAGACCGACGAGGCGCGCTTGCGTCCGGCCAACAGCGAGGTCGAGCGGCTCTGGGCCGACAATTCCAGGGCGCGCCAGCAACTCGGCTGGGCGCCGGAGTTCGGCGGCCTCGATGGCATGCGCCGCGGCATCGTGAAGACGGTGAACTGGTTCACCAATCCGGCCAATCTCAGCCGCTACAAGGCGGACGTCTACAATGTCTGAGGCAAAGCTGGCCGCCGCCATATCCGAATCCGCCGCCTTCGATCCCAAGGCCTTCGACCCCAAGGCCTTTGATCCAAAGGCCTTCGATCCAAAGGCCGTCGTCGATGCCGTCCGGCGCGCCGCGGGCACGCCTAACGGCGTGCTCGGCCTGCACGAGCCGGTCTTCGCCGGCAACGAGGTTTCCTACCTCGAAGAGTGCATCAAGAGCACCTTCGTCTCCTCAGTCGGCCCGTTCGTCGACCGCTTCGAGCGCATGCTGGAGGAAGTAACGGGCGCCAGGCGCGCCGTCGCCGTCGTCAACGGTACCGCGGCGCTGCACGCCTGCTTCCGCCTCGCCGGCGTCGAGCCCGGCGACGAGGTGATGTCGCCGGCGCTGACCTTCATCGCGACCACGAATGCGATCGCCTATTGCGGAGCGGTGCCGCATTTCGTCGACAGCTCGCTCGTCACGCTCGGCATGGACGCGCGTGCCCTCGCCGCGCGACTCGAGGCGATCGCCGAGCGCACTGCCAAAGGCACGATCAATCGCGAGACCGGACGCCGCATCGCTGCGATCACGCCGATGCACACATTCGGCCATCCCGTGGAGCTCGACGAGATCGCTGCGATCGCCCGCGACTGGGGCATTGCGCTGGTGGAGGACGCCGCGGAATCGCTGGGCTCGACCTACAAGGGTCACGCCGTCGGGTCCCAGGCGCGCCTTGCAGCGCTGAGCTTCAATGGCAACAAGATCGTCACCACCGGCGGCGGCGGCGCCATCCTCACCAATGACGAGGAACTGGGACGCCGCGCCAAGCATCTCACCACCACCGCGAAGCTGCCGCACAAATGGGCCTTCGTGCATGACGAGATCGGCTTCAACTATCGCCTGCCCAATCTGAACGCCGCGCTCGGCTGCGCGCAGCTCGAGCAGCTCGACGGCTTTCTTGCCAGCAAGCGCCGGCTCGCGGCAGCCTATGAGCGTGTCTTCGCGGATGTTCCCGGCGTGCGTTTCTCGCGCGAGCCGGAAAACACCACGAGCAATTACTGGCTGAACGCGATCCTGCTCGACGAGGCCCATGCGGAGCGGCGCGACGACGTGCTCACCGCGCTGAACGACGCCGGCTTCGGCGCGCGTCCGGCCTGGACGTTGATGCACCGGCTGCCGATGTTCGCGCAAAACCCGCGCGGCGATCTCGCGACCGCCGAATCGATCGAGCGCCGCCTGATCAATCTTCCTTCCAGCGCCAGCATCCAGGCCCGCGATGAGTAAACCAAACCGCAAAATCTGTTTCGTCACGGGCAGCCGCGCCGATTTCGGCCTCATCATCTGGCCGATGCGCGCGATCCGCGAAACGCCCGGCTTGACGCTCCAGCTCATCGCCACCGGCATGCACCTGTCGCCCGAGTTCGGCTACACCATCGACAACATCCGCGACGAAGGTTTTGAGGTCGACGAAAGCGTCGAGACGCTGCTTTCGAGCGATTCCGGGGTCGGCGTCTCCAAGTCGGTCGGCCTTGGCGTGATCGGATTTGCCGATGCCTTCGCCCGGCTCAAGCCGGACCTCGTCGTCGTACTCGGCGACCGCTACGAGACCTTTGCGGCGGCGCAGGCCGCCATGTTCATGCGGCTGCCGATGGCGCATCTGTTCGGCGGCGACGTCACCGAAGGCGCGATCGACGAAGCCATCCGTCACGCCATCACCAAGATGTCGCATCTGCATTTTGCCACCAACGCCGATTCGGCGCGGCGGCTGACCCGTCTCGGCGAGGATCCCGCACGCGTCTTCACCGTGGGCTCGCCCGGCATCGACTCGATCAAGCGCCTCAAACTGATGGATCGCGAAACCATCGGCCGCGAGGTCGGGATGAAGCTCGGCCAGCGCAACGTGCTGGTGACGTTCCACCCTGTCACGGTCGAGATGGACCGCTCGGTCGGCGCGCTGGATGAATTGTTCGCAGCGCTCGCCGCGCTCGATCCGGAGTTCAGCCTGTTCTTCACGCTCGCGAATGCCGATGCCGAAGGCCGCGCGCTCAACGAACGGATCAAGGCCTTCGTCGCCGGCAGGCCCAACGCCATCGCGGTCGCCTCGCTCGGACAGCTGCGCTACATCAGCCTGATGAACCAGGCCGACGTCGTCGTCGGCAATTCGTCGAGCGGCATCTATGAAGCGCCCTCGCTCAACGTCCCGACCGTCGACATCGGCGACCGACAGAAGGGACGCGAGCGCGCCGCCTCCGTGTTCCACGCCGCGCCCGATCGCGCGTCGATCTCGAAGGCGATCGCCGACGCGCTCGCGCGCGGACGGCAGCCGACGGTCAGCCCCTATGGCGACGGCGAGACCAGCCGCCGCGTCGCCGACAAGATCGCATCGATTCCGGATTTCAACACGCTGCTGAAGAAGGGCTTCTACGAGGCCGCGACATGACGCGCACGCTCATCATCGCCGAAGCCGGCGTCAATCATTCCGGTAGCCTGGACACCGCCCTCGCCCTCGTCGATGCGGCCGCCGATGCCGGCGCCGACATCGTCAAGTTCCAGACCTTCAACGCCAACTCGCTCGCCGGCAAGAGCGCGCGCAAGGCCGATTACCAGCAGCGCACCACGGATGCCGCCGAGAGCCAGCAGGCGATGCTGAAGCGGCTCGAATTGCCGCATGCGGCGCATCCGCCGCTGATCGCGCGCGCCAAGGAGCGCGGCATCGAGTTTCTGTCGACACCATTCGACCATCAATCGCTGAATTTCCTGCTCACGCTCGGCCTGCCCCGGGTCAAGATCGGCTCGGGCGATCTGACCAATGCGCCGCTGCTGCATGCGGTTGCGCGCGCGGACATACCGCTGATCCTGTCGACCGGCATGGCGACGCTGATCGAGGTCGAGGAGGCGCTGGGCGTGCTCGCGCACGGCTATGGCCGCAGCAATACGCCGCCGAGCGTTGCCGCCTTCCGCGCCGCATGGCGCGAGAGCGAATCCCGCACGCGCTTGGCCGAGCGCGTCAGCCTGCTTCACTGCACGACCGAATATCCCTGCCCGCCCGGCGACGTGAACCTCGCCGCAATGCAGACGATGCGGACCGCCTTCCAGCTCCCGGTCGGCTATTCCGACCACACCGACGGCATCGAGATCTCGCTCGCGGCCGTGGCGATGGGCGCCACCATCATCGAGAAGCATCTCACGCTCGACCGTAACGCCGAAGGGCCGGATCACGCGGCTTCGCTCGAGCCCGCCGATTTCAAGCGCATGGTCACCGCCATCCGCCAAATCGAGCAGGCGCGCGGCGACGGCATCAAGACGCCCAAGAATTCCGAGATCAAGAACATCGACATCGCCCGCAAGAGCATTGTCGCTGCGCGCGCGTTGAAGCCCGGCGACGTGCTGAGCCCTGAGGATCTCACCTGCAAGCGGCCGGGCTCCGGCCGTCCGCCGATCGAATATTGGTCGCTGATCGGCACCACGGTCACCCGTCCCTATGACGAGGAAGACCCATTATGAGGATCGGCTATTTCGGCGACGGCGTCTGGGCGCAACGCGCCTTCGCCCGGCTGATCGACGATCCCCGCTACACCATCGCCTTTGTCGCGGTGCGCTCATCCCGCCCCGATGCGACGCTGATGGCGCTGGCCGAAACGAAAAACATTCCGGTGCTGCGGCCAGCAGCCGTCAACGCGCCCGAGAGCCTTGCCGAGATCGCGACATTTGCGGCCGAGCTTCACGTCTCGATGTCCTACGACCAGATTCTGCGCGAGCAGATCCTGGCACTGCCGCCGCGCGGCACGCTCAATTGCCATGCCGGCGCGCTGCCGTTCTACCGCGGCCGCAATCCCTTGACCTGGGCGCTGATCAACGGCGAGACCGAATTCGGCATCACGGTCCACTGGGTCGATCTCGGCATCGACACCGGCGACATCGTACGGCAGATCAAGGTGCCGATCTCCGCGACCGATACTTATGCAACGCTGCTCAAGACGGCCGAGACACTGTGCGCCGACACGCTGGTCGACGCGATCTCCGACGTCTACCACGGCACCGACAAGCGCATCGTGCAGTCGACGATCGATCCGGTCGGCCTTTACTGCTGCCGGCGCCGGGAGGGCGACGAGGAAATCGACTGGAGCTCCGGCAGCGCCGCGCTGGAGCGCTTCGTCCGTGCGCTGGTGCCGCCCGGCCCGGGCGCGCGCACGATGTGGAAAGATAAATCCTGCGCCGTCCTTGCCGCCGAGCTGATTCCGGGCGCGAGATCCTATATCGGCGCCCCCGGCGAGGTGATCGGCAGAGACAGTGCCGGCATCCTGGTCAAGACCGGCGACACCTTCATCCGGATCACGCGCTGGGCAGCGGTCGGAACCGACGGCGCCCTCGGCGCAGCCCTCGTTCCGGACGCCACGCGCGGCAGCCGGCTCGGCCGAAATCTCCGGGCCGAACTGACAAAGGCCGAGGCGAAACTGGCGGCACTGGAGGCCAAACTGGAGCCCGGCCGCAGGGATTGACGTCCCCCTTCGCAGCCGCGATATAGCTGCTTTCTGATCGGGCGAGCGCCGGTACAGCGCGAACGTCCGCGAGGTCGATCACCATGAAGTCCTGGCAAAAAGCCATCGTTGGAACGGAAGCCACGGTGAGCGAGGCCATTGCCGCCATCGAAAGCGGCAGCATCCAGATCGCGCTGGTCCTCGACGACGGCAAGCTCGCCGGCATCGTCACCGACGGCGATATCCGGCGCGGACTGCTCCGCGGTATCGCGCTGAACGGCCGCGCGATCGACGTGATGAACTCGACCCCGGTGTCGGCTTCCGCCACCCTGCCGCGCGACGAGCGCCTCGGCCTGATGCGGCAGAAGTCGATCAAGCAGCTTCCGCTGCTCGATGCCAACGGCAAGGTGATCGGCGTCGAAACCTTCGACGAGCTGATCGAAGCACCGCAATACGAAAATCCGGTGCTGATCATGGCCGGCGGGCTCGGTGAGCGCCTGGGCGCGCTGACACGCGAGATGCCGAAGCCGATGCTTCACGTCGGCGGCCGCCCGCTGATCGAGACCATCGTGCGCAATTTCGTGCAGCAGGGCTTCCGCAACATCTTCATCTCGGTGAACTACAAGGCCGAGCTGATCCAGAATCATTTCGGCGACGGCACCGCGTTCGGCGCAGCGATTCGCTACATCCACGAAACCGAGCGCCTCGGCACCGCCGGCGCGCTCGGTCTGTTTCCGTCAAGGCCCGATCTGCCGCTCGTCGTGACCAATGGCGACATTCTCACGACCATCAATTACGGCGCGCTGGTCGATTTCCACAATGCATCGCCCGCGGAAGCGACGATGGCCGTGCGCGAGCACAAGGTTCACGTTCCCTACGGCGTCGTCACCGCGTCGGATGGATACCTCCAGGTCATCCGCGAGAAGCCGACCGAGAGCTGGTTCGTGAGCGCCGGTATCTACGTGATCGGTCCCAACGTGTTCGGGCTCGTCGAGCGCGGCGTCAGGGTCGACATGCCGGCGGTGCTGGAGCGCGTCGTGGCGAACGAAGGCCGCGTCGCAGTCTATCCGATCCGGGAGTATTGGCTCGACATCGGCCGGGTCGAAGATTTCGAGCAAGCGCATGCCGAGTTTCACGAGGTCTTCCAGTGAACGCTCGCACCGCTGTGGTCGCAGGCCTGGGGTCGATCGGAACCCGCCATGCCCGCATCCTCGCGGAGCTCGGCGTTGCGGTGACGACCGTCAGCCGCCGCGGCGGCGGTGATCACACCAGCCTTGGCGAAGCGCTGTCGCGCCGTCAGGTCGATTACGTCGTCATCGCGACCGAGACGGCGCAGCACATTGGCGCGTTGCGCGAGCTTGCAGAGGCAGGTTTTCGCGGCACCGTTCTGGTGGAAAAGCCGATGCTCGCAAGGTCCGAGCCGCTGCCGGCCTTTCCGTTTGCGCAGCTGCTCGTCGCCTATAATCTGCGCTTCCATCCCGTGATGGCCGCGCTCGCAGCGCGCCTCGACGGCCGCTCCGCGATCACGGTCTCGGCCTATGTCGGACAGGACATCAGGGATTGGCGGCCCGGCCGCGATCATCGCGCCACCGCTTCCTCGACCATTGCCGCTGGCGGCGGCGTGCTGCGCGACCTCAGCCACGAGCTCGACTATCTGCTCTGGCTGTTCGGCCCATGGCAGCGCGTCGCCGCGCTCGGCGGCGCCTCCGGCGCGCGCGATCTCGAGGTTGACGATCACCTCGCGCTGCTGATGCAGATGGCGCGGGCGCAGGTCGTGCAGGTTCATCTCGACTATCTCGACCGCGCGGGCCTGCGCCGCATCCGCATCAACCTCGCCGACGAGACGATCGAAGCCGACCTCGCCGGCGGCAATCTGATCATCAATGGCGTCGCCACACACTTTGCGAGCGAACGCGACACGAGCTATCGGGCGATGCATCAGGCGGCGCTGAGCGGCGATGGTCCGATCTGCTCGCTCACCGAGGGCCTTGCCGTGGTGGATTTGATCGAGGCCAGCGAACGCGCGCTGAATTCGAAGAGCTGGGTTTTCGCATGAGCCTGATCTGCACCATATGCGCCCGCGGCGGCTCCAAGGGCGTCGTCGGCAAGAACAGCCGCACCCTCCTCGGCCGGCCGCTGCTGGCCTGGACGATCGAGCAGGCCAGGCAGACCGGCCTGTTCACGGCGATCGCGTTCAGCAGCGACTCCGATGCGTTGCTCGAGGAAGCGCTGCGCTCCGGCGCCGACATCGCGGTCAAGCGCCCGGACGAGATGGCGACTGATGCTGCGCCGAAAATCCCCGCGATCCGCCACTGTCTCGAACAGGCGATGCTGCGCACCGGGCACACGCCCGAGATCTTCGTCGATCTCGACGTCACCTCGCCGCTGCGGCTTGCCTCCGACGTCACCGGCGCCGTCGCGCTGCTCCGCGACAGCGGCGCGCCGAACGTCATCACCGGCGCGCCCGCCCGCCGCTCGCCCTATTTCAATCTGGTCGAGGAGCGCAAGGACGGCAGCGTCGGCCTCTCCAAGATCGCCGATCCGCCGATCGTGCGGCGGCAGGACAGCCCGCGCTGCTTCGACATGAACGCCTCGATCTACGTCTGGCGCGTCGCTGCATTCCTCGACAAGCCGGCGGTGTTCTATCCGGACACTCGCCTGTTCGAGATGCCGGAGGAACGTTCGGTCGACATCGATTCCGAGGTCGACTTCGCACTGGTCGAGCTCCTCTTCCGTCAACGTCAGGAGCTCCGGGGGACATCATCATGACGAGCTTCAAGGCGCTGTTCGACCTCAAGGGGCGCACCGCCGTCGTCACCGGCGGCTGCGGCATTCTCGGCCGCCGCTTCGCCGACGGCCTTGCCGAATTCGGCGCCGATGTCGCCATCGTCGACCTCGATCAGGCGACCGCGGATGGCGTCGCGAGCGAGCTCGCCGCGCGCCATTCCGTGCGCGCGAACGGGTTTGGCTGCGACATCACCGATCCTGATGCTGTGCGTGCCACGGCCGAAGCGATCGAGGCCGGGCTCGGCGCCGTGTCGATCCTGCTCAACAATGCCGCCAGCAAGACCCGCGACATCGACGCCTTCTTCGCGCCAGTCGAGACATTCTCGCAGGACACCTGGCGCGAGATCATGTCGGTCAATCTCGACGGCATGTTCACCGTCGCGCAGGTGTTCGGCGGCCGGATGGCCGAGCGCGGCTATGGCAGCATCGTGCAGACCGCCTCGATCTATGGGCTGATGGCGCCCGACCAGCGCATCTATGAGGGCTCCGAATATCTCGGCCGCGCCATCAACACGCCGGCGGTCTACACCGCTTCCAAAGCGGGCGTGATCGGACTGACCAAGCACCTCGCCACCTACTGGGCCGGCCGCGGCGTGCGCGTCAACACGCTGACGCCGGGCGGCGTCGAGAGCGGGCAGAACGACACCTTCAAGCAGCGCTACGGCAATCGCGTTCCGCTCGGGCGGATGGCGCGCGCAGACGAGATGGTTGGCGCCATGCTGTTCCTGGTTTCGGATGCGGCCTCCTACGTCACGGGTCAGAACATCGCGGTCGATGGCGGCTTGAGCGCCTGGTGAGCCGCCCGCGATGCTGAAGCGCCTCCTTCACAACACCGTGGTCTCCGCGATCGTCTTCGGGCTGGTCGCGGTCCTCGGCGTGATCGTGATTCCGGTCATCATCCGGACCTGGGGCGTTGCCGAATTCGGACTGATCGTGCTCACGCGCCTGTTCCTGGCGTCGGGCCTGATCGGCGTCATCGACTTTGGTTTGTCCGAAGTCACGACGCAGGTCGTGGCGCGTGCGCGCGAGCATCGGGACCTCAGGCTCGGCGGCAGCCAGATACTGCTGTTGCTGCTGGTCTCGCTGCTCCTCGGCGGCGTGCTGAGCCTTGCGATATGGTTCACGGCACCCCTGATCGTCGCGCAGTTCAAGGTCGAACCTATTCACGTCACCGGCTTCACCAGCATGCTGCTCGCGACCGCGCTCTGCAATCTGGTGCTGTTCCCCGCTCTGGTCGCAGAAGGCGTCGTCAAGGGATTCGAACGCTACGGCTCGCTGCGGATCTGCGAATTCCTGACCACCGTGCTCTACGTCGCCGCCACGATCTACGCCGCGCATTCCGGCCAGCCTTACGAGAACGTCGCCTACTATTTCCTCGCAAGCAATCTGCTGCGCGCTCTCATCCTGTTCGGCGCCGCGATCGCTGCGCTCAGCCGCACCTCGGTCAAGCTGTCGCTGCCGGCCCGCGCGGTCAGCCGCGAGGTCATGACCCGCTGCCTCCTGGTGATGCAGGGCAAGCTCGTCGGCGGCATCATCGCGCCGATCCAGCCGTTCCTGATCGGCATGTATATCGGTCCGCAAAGCGTCGGTATTTACGACACGCTGGTCCGCATTCCCCGCCTCGCCAAGGTGGTCGCAAGCCTGCTCACCTCCGCGCTGCTGCCGGTCGTGAGCCGGCTAGATCAGCGCAACGACCCGAAGCAGTTCAACCGCTTCGGCGAGACTGGAATCATTCTACTCCCGATCGTGACCATGCCGCCTTTCGTCGCGGCCGCGGTGATGTCGCGCGAGATCATGCAGCTCTGGATCGGCGCGCAGGTCATGTCCTACGCGCATTGGATGGGCATCATGTTCATCGTGACGATGAGCGTCCAGTACCTGATCTTCGGCAACACGCTGTTCATGACACGGACCAAGACGCAGGCACGCCTCAACCTGCTGCTGATGATCCACATCGTGATCTGGGCTGCGGTGACGGCGGTGACGGCGCATCTGTTCGCCGAGCGCGCCTTCATTCTCGGCCAGGTGGTTGGAACCGTCGCAGTCCTGCCTTGGCAGATCTCGACATTCATCCGGGAACTTGGCGCCGACTCGAAGCGGTTCTGGCGCATCCTGTCGGTGCATTGGGCCGTGCTTCTCGTCGCAGCGCTACTGCTCGCCGCAATCCTGCACGTCATGCCCGGGCCCGGCCTCATCACCCTCGCGCTGTTGATGACGGTGTTTTGCGCCGCCACATGGGCGGCACAGTACGTCCTGGTCCTCACCCGGGAACAGCGCAGACAGATCAGCGGCTTGAAGCAATCGCTGTTCGGCCACAAGGGCGTCTCGCCCGCGGCACTTTAGGGTAGAAAAGCCCATGAGTTGGGGCTAAAGAGGCCTTGTTTTCCCGTTGTCGAGCGAGCCCTAATGACGACCATCGATGCCGGTGTCCAGACGCCCAAGAAGCGGAAGCAGAGCCAGTTCCGCCGCCTGCTCTGGCACGTCAATCGGACCGATCTCGGCTGGGTGACCAAGACCGCGATCGCGAGCATGCAGCCGGGCGCGCGCGCCAGGCGCCGCGCCGTTCTCAACAAGCTGCCGACCGCACCGGAATGGAGCGCGGCAAGCCGTCAGCTCGACCAGGACGGCTATGTCGACGTCACCTCGCTGGTCGATCGCTCGCTCGCCCAGGCGGTTCTCGATGTCGGCCAGTCCAAGGTCGCGCGGCTCGATGAGCTCAGCGGCAAGCAGCAGCAGGGCCACAAATCGTTCTGGGTCAGCCTGCTCGACGAGGATCTCGTCAACGGCGCGTTCGCGACCGACCATCCGTTCGTCCGCTACGCCTTGCAACCGGGCATGCTTCGCATCATCGGCGACTACATGCATGACCTGCCGCAATTGTCCGACGTGCTGCTGACCCTGTCGCGGCCGACCGAGAACAAGGCGCTGAGCTATTCGCAGCTCTGGCATCTCGATCACGACGACAAGCGCGTCTGCAAGCTTTTCATCTATCTCACCGACGTGCGCGACACCGCCGACGGTCCGTTCACCTTCATCCCGGCGCCGCCGTCGCGCTCGTTCCGCAACACCCTCAAGAGCCATATGAGCGACGACACGGTGTTTGCGAAGGTGGACCGCTCCGCCGTGAAGGAGCTGGTGGCCCCGCGGCTGACCTCGTTCATCGTCAACACGGCGCGCTGCCTGCACATGGGCAGCCGGATCCTGTCGGACCGCACGCGCCTGCTCTACACCGCGACCTATATCCAGCCGCCGCGCATGTATCCCGAGCCGGCGCCGCGCTTCCGCGCGAGCGGCCCCCTCTCGGACGTCGAGCGGGCGGTGATGCGCCTCTGATCCGCTAGGGGCAGGAAGCCGATCATGCGTGTCGGATTGGTGGTCGACCACCCCAAGCGCGACCTGCCTGGGGCCGTGCTGCTTGCCTATCAGCTCGCCTCGCGCGGGGTCTCGGTGGTGATCGTCCCAATGTATGAGCAGGCGGTAGACGTGCCGAGGCTCGGCCTCGACGCGCTGGTCGTGAACTACGCGCGCGACGCCAATCTCGATCTGATGCGCAGCTTCGCCAAGGCCGGCCTTTCGCTCTACGTGCTCGACACCGAAGGCGGTGTGCTCGCCGACCGTGGCGGCAATTCGCCGCCGGCGATGGCCGCCTATATCCGCAACAGCGGCTATGCCGACATCCTGTCCGGCTATTTCTTCTGGGGCAGCCGCCTGCACGACGCGTTCCGCGATGCGGGCGCCATGAAGCCGGAGCAACTGCATCTCACCGGCTGTCCGCGTTTCGATTTCGCCGCGCCGCGCTGGCGCGCGCTGCTCGATGGCGAGCCGCGCGGCTATCTGCTGGTCAACGCCAACTTTCCGCTGGTCAATTCACGCTTCACCAGCAAGCCGGGCGCCGAACGCGAGGCCATGGTGCGCGCGGGCTGGGACGGCGCCTATATCGATCGCTTCCTCGCCGACCTGAAGCAGGTCTTCGCCGGCTATCTCGAGGCGATCCGCAAGCTCGCGGCGGCGCGCCCCGACCGGGCCATCCTGATCCGGCCGCACCCCTTCGAGAGCGAGCAGGTCTATCGCGACGCGGTTGCCGGTCACGCCAACGTCGTGGTCGACGGCAGCGGCAGCGTGCTCGATCGTATCCGCAACGCCGCGGCCGTCATCCATCTCAACTGCGGCACGGCGGTTGAATCCGTCATGCTCGGCAAGCTGCCGGTTCAGCTCGAATATCTCAACACGCCGGTGACGGCCGGGCACGCCTCGCTGCCGGCCCGCGTGAGCCGCCCGGTCGAGTCCTTCGATGCCCTGCTCGCGGTGCTCGACAATGTCGAGGCGGAGACCAAGTCCTTCGACTTCGCCGGCGTGCATGCAGGCAATGTCGAGGCGTTCTTCCACCGCAATGACGGGCTCGCGGCTGAGCGCGTAGCCGAGGTGCTCGCCGGCCAAAGCGGACGCCGCGGCTATGTGTCGCTTGCCAGCGCGCTGACCGGCGCTCGCGCCAATCCAAGCCTCGGCCAGATCGCAAAGGGCGCCGCCAGCCTGGTGCTGGGATCGGCGGTGACGGAGAGCCTGCGCGCGCGCGTCAATCCGGCGCGCCGCGACAAGCGGATTGCGCTCGGCGCCGTCGCTGGTCTTTTGGGGCGCATCGCGCGGCACGATCAGGCCACTTCGTCCGGCTTCAAAACCGCGCGAGCCCGCTGCGCGAGCACCGGCCTGCCGCTCGCCAGCATCGCAATCGAGAAACTTCCGATACGCGCATGAACGCGCCCCTGGTCCAGCTCGGCGGCGCAGGCGGATCATCGCGGCATCCGCACCCGCTTCCCTCCGACTGGAAATATGCGGTGCTGCTGGTGCTCGCGGTGGTGGCTGCGTATGGGCCGCTCGCCCTGATCAACGACACGCTCTGGGACGATTGGGTCGTCCGTGCGCATGCGCAGGCCGGCACGCTATGGGAGCTGTCGAAGCAGGCCGGCAGCCGCGAGGTGTTTCCGCTGCTCAACTGGTTCGCGACCGCTCCGCCGCGCGCGACCGTCGCGCTGGAGCTGGTGCTGTTCTGCGTCATGGCTCCACTGATCTACACGATCATCCGCCGTGCCACGCAATGGTCGGCGCAGGAGGCGTTCTGGGCGGCGCTGCTGACGGCGCTGGTGCCGCTCAACCAGGCCCGTTTCGTCCTGGTCACGCTGACCTATGCGTGCTCGTCATTCTGCTTCGCACTCGCGCTGGTGCTGCTGCTCAGCGATCTCGAGGCGCCATCGTTCAAACGCCGCGCTCTGTCCGCGCTGCTGATGGCGATGGCCTTCACGACCAATTCGTTCCTCGTACTGGCATGGCTGCCGCCTGTCATCGTGGCGATCGATGCGTGGCGAAGGTCGGACCTCACGCTGTCGCAGCGGTTCGGTGCAATGATCCGTGCCGTGATACGCCGGGCAGAGCTGTTGCTGCTGCCGCCGGTCTATTGGGCCGCGAAGAAGATCCTTGAACCGACCTACGGCATCTATGCCAACTACAACAAGTTCGAGCTCGATCCGGTTTCGGCGCTGATCAAGACCTTCAGGGTCGTGTTCGAGCAGTTCGAGAACTTCGATTATTTGCTGCCCCCGCGCGCCGACCTGCCGCAGCTTTGCATCGAAGCCACGGCGGCCATTCTGCTGCTTGGCGGGCTGGCAATGCTGTGGCGCCTGCCGCTCCGCATGCCCCGTAACGAGGCTGGCGGCTCGCGCTGGTGGATCAAGGGGCTGATGCTCGTCATCGCGGTGGCGCTCGTCATCTCCGCATTGTTTCCCTATGTTCTCGTCGGCAAGCCGCCCCGCTTCAACGGTCTGTGGGAAACGCGCAACCAGACGACGCTGATTCTGGTGAGCGGCTTTGTCATTGTCGCCGCCTTGCGCCTGGTCGTGCCCCGCATCCTCCTGCCGGTTGCGGCAGGCGTGATCTGCGCGGGCTTCCTGGTGCTCGATATGTCGGTCACGCACCGCCTGCTGGCCGATGCGATCGAAGCGCGTGCGATATCCGCGCAGTTCAAACAGCAACCGTCGCCGCCGGGGACGATGATGTTCGTGCGCGAGAACGACCGCGACTATCGCACCATGGGACGGTTCCTGCCGTTCTACGAATTGTCCTATCTGGTCAATTCGCGCGACTTGGGCTTCTCGCGCATGGCCATCTCCAATCGCGAGATTCTAGAACCGTCCACCGGGACCTATCCGGTTGCGGTCACGCCGGCCGTGATCGAAGCCTTGGTCAAACTATGCGAGGCCCACCGGCAGCATCCGCAGTTCGGCTTCGCCGACTTCGTGCCGAACGGCAAGATCGAGACGGTCAACCTCGTTTCGGCACGGCCTCGCCCCGGCGCGCTCGAAATCCTCGGCGATGCCTTTCGGATCGCGGGCGGCCACGCCCCGATCCCGTCGGAACTGGTGCGGATCGAGCGCAGCACAGCTCCGGCCGGGGAATCGTGTCCCGCGCCGTGCTGTCGCGGCTGACGGAGAGCGGAACTTGCGCCTGGCCGGCCCCCTCGCATTTTCCGGAGCGGAATCGGCCCACCGCAAGTGTTGTGGTATGGCCCAAGTTGCGATATTGGCCCGCTTGTTCCGGGGCGCGATCCGCTGCACCGTCTGACGCCGACGCCCGCCACCTCGCAGAAGCATCCCCGCCCCCATGGCCGCCGACAAGACGATCCTGATCACGACGCTCGCGGAATATCAGACCCGGTTCTGGATTCCGGTGGCGCTGCGGCTGCGCGCGGCGGGATACGCCGTCGAGCTGCTTGCCTTCGATGACCGCAGCGCCGAGATGTCCGAGGCCGCGGGCGTGCCAGTCATGAACATGTACCGCGAGGGTCTCAAGGCCGGCGCTGCGCCCGACGACCGGCAGGCTTTCGACGCGCGCATCGCGAGTTACGGCCTTGACGGCAGCAATTTGCTGTTCAGTCACGAGCGGTTCACCTTCGGCATCCGCGACACGGCCGCGCTGCGCCGCCGCTTCATGATCTACACCAACGCCATGGAGGCGCAGCTCGACCGCCTGGAGAGCCAAGGCGAACGTGCCGAGCTGGTACAGGAGCTCGGCGGCTTCCTCTCCGTGATCGCGAGCTTCTATGCCGCGCGCCGCCGCGGCATCCGCAACTGGTTCATCGAACCGTCGTTCTTCCGCGGACGAATGTATTTCACGCCCGACAGTTTTGCCGCGCCGGAGATGATGGCCAAGCCGGCCGACATCGTGTCGTCGGAGGTGACATCCTATCTCGATGCCACGCTGAACCAGCGCGCGATCGTGATCCCGAAGAAGGACGCGCATCACTACTCCGCGGCCTTCAAGAAGGTGGTGAACCTGCGCAACTCGCGCCGCCTCGCCGAAAAGCTGTGGGACCAGTTCGCGCTCGGCAAGCATCAGGAGTTCGGACACAATCTGCGGCACGCCAGGGTGCACGCGATGATGGCCGTCAACGCCGCGCGCCTGCGCAAGCTCTACCGGCCGATCCCCGAGACGCCGTTCGTCTACTATCCCTTCCACGTCCCCGCGGATATGGCGCTCACGCTGCGCGCGCCTGACTATCTCGACCAGGTCGCGACCGTCGACTTCCTGCTGCGGACGATCCCGGATTCGCATCAGCTCGTCGTCAAGGAGCATCCGGCGCAGATCGGCGCGATCTCGGCGGATCGCCTGTTCGAGCTCGCGCGTCGCTTCGATAATCTCGTCCTGTTGCCGCCGCAGACCAACAACTACGCCGTCCTGAACCGGGCCGACGCCGTGATCTCGGTCAACAGCAAGTCGGGCGCCGAGGCCCTGCTGCTCGGCAAGCCGGTCGTGGTGATGGGCGATGCGTTCTATCGCACCTGCCCGCTGGTCTATTCGGCCGACCGGCTCGCCGACGTGCCGCAGCGCCTGCGCGAGGCAATGCGTGCGGGGCCGTTCGATCCCGCCAGAGGCGCGCCCTATTTCGAAGCCGCGTGGCGGCGCTCGTTTCCCGGCGAGCTCTACATCAGCGATCCCAAGCTGCTCGACACGTTCTCGGCCTCCTTGCAGGCCGCGCTCGCCGCGCCCGCGGCCGCTCACTAACGGATCACGCGATGCCTCTCGTCTCCATCATCACGCCGTCCTGGAACGTCGAACGCTTCATCGAGGAAACCATCGATTCGGTGCAGGCGCAGACGTTCGGCGACTGGGAGCTCCTGATCGCCGACGACTGCTCGACGGATCGCACGCCCGCGATCATCGCAGAGATCGGCGAGCGCGACCCCCGCGTCAAGCTGATCAGGCAGGCGAAGAACGGCGGCCCGGCGCTGGCGCGTCAGGCTGCGATCGACCAGGCGCAGGGCCGCTACCTCGCCTTCCTCGACAGCGACGATCTGTGGCTGCCCACCAAGCTCGAACACCAGCTCGCCTTTGCCCGCGAGAAGCGCGCCGCACTGAGCTACACCGCGTTCCGCCGCATCGATGAGGCCAACACCATGTCCGGCCGGCTGATCGAGGTGCCGGCATCGCTGAGCTACGATCAGCTGTTGAAGAACACGTCGATCGCGACGCTGACGGCGCTGGTCGACCGCGAGATTTCGGGGCCGGTCGCGATGACGAACGAGGGCTATGACGATTTCTGCCTGTGGCTGTCGATCCTGCGGCGCGGCCATGTCGCCCACGGCCTCAACGAGGATCTGGCGCGCTATCGCGTCAGGGGCTCCTCCGTCTCCAGCCGCCCGGCGCGCTCCGCCAAATGGGTCTGGAACATCTACCGCAATGTCGAGCAGCTGCCGCTGCTCAAATCGGCCTGGTGCTTCGGCCATTGGAGCGCGCGCGCCTGGCTGAAGCGCCGGGAGTTTTAGAGGCGAGCGCGGCGCGGCCGCCGGCAAGGGCCGGGAATGAACATTGCGACCTCGTTCAGTTGTCATTAGTCTGACCGGGTCGAAGGGGGCTTTGCGTGTACAATCAAGATGTTATGCCATTCGCGGCGCGCCCCCTCGCCGAGCGCAGAGCCAGCCTTGCCTGGACGCTGTGCAGCCTGTTTCCCGCAATCTTTCTGCTCGGCCTGTTTGCGCTGACATGGCTCGGCGCGCCCGAGCACGACGACTTCTGTTTCGCGGATCTGTATGCACGCCATGGCTTCATCGAGACCGTTTCGATCTTCTACCATTCACAGTCGGGCCGGATTCTGCCCCTGTTGCTGACCCAGATCCCACCGGCAATCACGAGCGCGACCGGGATCAACCTGCTGTCGGCCTATTCGCTGACGCTGGCGGTGAGTGCCGGCGTGTTCCTGCTCGGGTCGGCCGTCGCGACGGTTCGCGCATGGCCGCGCGCCGGCGCGCTGCAATTGACCCTCCTGACCCTCGCTTTTGCAAGCGCCGTGGTCGGCGCCGCGCCGAGCCTGCGCGAACTGCTCTACTGGCTGGCGGGCCTGACCTGCTACGTCCCGCCTGCGCTGCTCACCATTCTGATGCTTGGTGAGTGCACGCGGGCGCTCGACACCGAAACAGGATTTTCCTGGCCGCTTACTGCGGGCATGGCTCTCGGCGGACTCCTCGCGGCGTTGTGCAACGAGTTCACCGGCCTCTGGCTTCTGTTGATTCTCGCCGCATCCCTGCTTGCACGTCACGTGTTCAGTCAGCCGCGCCAGATCGCGCATCACGGCCTGATCGCCCTCGCCGTCGCCGTAGGCTTTGTCGTCGTGGTATCGGCCGGCGGCAACAGCGCACGCATGGAGCAGCTCCCGAATGCCGGTCACCTGTTGCCGTCGCTGTTGAACGGCTTCCGGGATTCGCTGATCGGGCTCGGCCGGTTCTTCCGCGAGCCCGCAATTATCGTCTCGCTTCTTGCCGCAGGCGCCGTCGCGCTGGTCGAGCCGGAGACCGCGCCGATATCCCGCCACGGCAAGATGCTGGCGCTCGGCATCATCGCCGCATGCCTTGCCTGCTGCTACTTCGAATATTTCGCGCATCAATATGCGACAGGATTCCGGCTAGTCGAACGCGCACAGAACGAGGCGCTGATTCTGCTGCTGTTCGGACTGATGCTGAGCGTCAGGCTGCTGGTCCGGGCTTACCGCGGGCAGCTGCGCGAGCGGCTTTCGGCAAGCGGACTGCTCGGCCCGGTTGCGCTGCCGACGGGCCTTGCGTTGCTCCTGATCGCCTCGCTCGCTTGCAGCTCGACGGCGTCGCTGCTCCGCGGACAGTGGCAGGATCTTTACCCATACTCCCAGGAAAGCGTCGCCCGGCACGTCCTCCTGACCACGAGCACCACACCGGTGGTCGCCGTGCCCAGGCACAGATGGACGCCGTCCCTGCTGATGACCTCCGACGTGACGGCAAATGCCGACAGATTGCCGAATGACTGCATCGCCAGATACTATCACAAATCCGCCATCCACGTCGCGGACGCGCGATGAACGAGGTGTCGGCCAGATGTCCGACATCGCTGCGCGATGTCCTCGCGAGTTCGACCAGGCGCAACTTCCGAAAGTTCCCGCTGTCGATCAGCTATCCCCGGCACGAAGCTATTGCCTTCATGCTAAGCGTGTGTGATATGGAAATTCGTTTTGAAAGTTGTTAGGGCAGGACATCCACGTGAGACCGACCGAAAGTGCTCTTTGCCGCGTTGTGCACGGAGAAATCGCAAGTCCTCCGTCCGTGCTGCCGAACTTCACTGATTTGTGCCGAAAGCGGTAGTGCGTGACGATTCCGAGAGAGGATGGGCATGGACCAGATAGTGTCCTCGCAGCCATCTGCACCGCCGGACGACGTTGCGGACGATCGGCAAACGCTGCGGACCTGCGCAGATTCGCCGGGATCTGTTCACCGCAAATATACCATCGTTCTCGTGCTTGCGGTTCTGATCGCGTATGGGCCGCTGCTCCTGACGGACCAAAGACTTTGGGACGACTGGACGCTGGTTTTGCTCGCCAGATCCGGCGACCTCTGGGAACTCTTCAAGCAATTGGGACGCCGCGATCAATTCCTGCTGGTGCAGCCGCTGGCGACCTACGGCACGGCGCGTGATTGCACGGCCGTCGTGTTGCTGCTCTCTGCGGCAATCGGGCCAGTGATTTATGCGATTGTTCGACGAGCCACCGCCTGGCCGCCTGTTGATGCCTTCTGGGCCGCGCTGCTCACGGTCCTGGTTCCTTTGAACCAGGCCCGTTTCTTCATATCGACAGCGCCATACGCGTTCTCGAGCCTGTTCTTCGTGCTCGCGCTCTTTCTGTTGTTGCTCGACCTCGACAAGCCCTCCTTCGGCCGGCGCGTGCTGATTCTGCTTCTGCTGTTTCTAGCGTTCTCGACCAATTCGTTTCTAGTGATGGGCTGGATCGCACCCGCGCTCGTTTTGCTTCACGAATGGCGCATGTCGAAGAACAGCACCTCGGTCCGAGACCGGATCAACGCGGCGACACGCTCGATCGCGGCGCGCAGCGAACTTCTGCTCGCGCCTCCGGCTTACTGGCTCGCCAAGAAGACATTTCAGCCGGCATATGGCCTCTTTGCGCAATACAATTCGTTCAAGATGGACCCTGTGACGGCGCTTGGACGCACGGTCACGACCCTGTTCGCGCAGGTCGGCATTGATACCACACTCCTGCTGCCAAACGGGTTCGATGCTGCCACACTCCTGCTGCCAAAGGGGTTCGATCTGTTGGAGATTGCCATTGCAGTGGCACTGATCGTCGCGCTGACGATCGCGATCGTTCGCATCTGGCACGTCCCGCTTGTCGCGAGTAGCGAGCAGCGTGGCGATCGCCCCGGGTTGGAGCGATGGATCGCCGTCATCGCGGCCTTCACCCTGTGCATCTCGGCACTCTTTCCATATGTGATGGTCGGCAACCCTCCGCGCTTCTCTGGATTGTGGGAGACACGCCATCAGACCACGCTGATGCTGGTGAGCGGCTTTACCATCGTTGCGATCTACCGCCTGCTGTTTCCGCGCCGTTTTTTTGCAAGGGCGGCAGTCGTCACCGCGATCGGGTTCCTGGTGCTGGATTTCTCGTTTATGCACCGGATGCTGGCGGATATTCTCGAGACCCGTCAGATTGCCGATCACTTCAGGCGAGAAGTACCGCCCAGCGGCACCATGATGTATGTGGTGGAGAATGACCGGACGTACCGGACGTTCGGTCGCTTCTTCCCGTTCTATGAATTGGCATGGCTCGTCAGAACCGGTCCAGGCAGCGGTCCGGTGTTGCCCCAATCCAATCAAGAGTTCATCAACCCTTCAGCCGGCGACTATGCCCAGGAACTCACTCCGAAAGTCGTCGCCACGCTGGTCGACCGCTGCAAGAAGTTGCGCGGCCATCCGGAGTACGGTTTCGGGGACTTCGTTTCCAACGGCCAGATTGAGACGGTCACCTTGACGGCAATCAGGCCCCGGCCAGGCCCGTTCGAAACGGCCTATCTCACCATTCGGGACCTCGGCCATGCGGAGCCGCGCCCGAGCGAACCGCAGATGGTCCGCGTTGACAGCAAGTCGGCCCCGATCGGGGGAGCCTGCCGATCTCCATGTTGTGGTGACGATTGACCTCGCAGCTGGGCGATCAACCGCAAGACCTAGCTCGCCAGGACCTTAGATGTTAACGAGGTCGTCTGCGCCACGCGTCCGCGCCGGGCTTCGGCCAGGCCAACTTGTGCCTTTCGTGAGACAAACGTGAAGACAATCAGCATCATCACGCCCTGCTACAACGAAGAGCTGAACGTGCGGGATTGCTATCAGGCGATCCGCCAGATCTTCGACAGTGAGCTCAAGGATTATCGGCGCGAGCACATCTTCTGCGACAATGCCTCCGACGACCGCACGATGGAGATCCTGCGCGAGATCGCAGCGCAGGATCCCGCGGTGAAGATCATCGTCAACGCGCGCAATTTCGGACCGCTGCGCAACACCTATAACGGCGTGATGGCGAGCAGCGGCGATGCTGTCCTCCTGTTCATGCCGGCCGATCTCCAGGACCCGCCCGAGCTGCTTCCGCAATTCGTCAGGCTGTGGGAGGCCGGCAACGAGATCGTCTACGGCATCCGCGCCGTCCGGGAAGAGAGCCGTCTGATGCGCGGGCTGCGCGACGCCTACTACCGCGTGCTGACCAGATTCTCCGAGCTCAAGGTGCCTCCGGGCGTCGGCGACTTCCAGCTCGTCGACAGGCGCGTCGTCGAAGCCATGCGCCATGTCCGTGACGCCTATCCGTTCATGCGGATGATGACATTCGAGTGCGGCGGCCGCATGGTCGGCGTGCCCTACACCTGGCGCGAGCGCAAGAAGGGGTTTTCGAAGAACCGCGCCGGCGCGCTGATCGACCAGGGCCTCAATGGGCTGGTATCCTTCACCACCGCTCCGGTCCGCTTCGGCCTGTTCGCGGGCTTCCTGATCTCGGCGCTGAGCATCGGCTATGCCCTCGTCAACTTCGTGATCGGCCTCGTCCTGTACCGGCAGCTCGCCGAGCCCGGCATCATCACCCTGATCGTCGCCATGTTCTTCTTCGGCGGCGTGCAGCTGTTCTTCATGGGCATGATCGGCGAATATGTGCTCGCGATCTACGGGCAGGTGCGCGAGAAGCCGGTGGTGTTCGAGCGCGAGCGCATAAATTTCGATCCGGCGGCGCCGCCCGGAACCTGACGCGCCTCAGCGCTTCGCCAGCGCCTGCTCGATCCGCGCGACGATCGCCCCGGCCGAGAGGCCGGCGGCATCGAGCAGCGCCTCGCGCGATCCTGCGCTCGAGGTCTTGCCGCCCTGCTCGGGAATGCCGATGCCGGTGACCGGCGGCCTTGTCGCATCGCCGGCAAAGGCGCCTGCGACCATGCTGAACAGGCCGCCGCGCAGGATGTGCTCCTCGAGCGTCACGATGAGCGATGCGTCGCGCACCGCGTCGCGGATCGCGGCCTCGTCGAGCGGCTTCAGGCAGGAGACGCCGACGACGCCGACGTCCCCGCCGCGCCCGGCCAGCGCCTCGGCTGCCTCCAGCGCGCGGGAGGCGATCGGGCCGGAGGCGAGGATGACGATGTCCCGTCCTTCCCGCAGAATCCGCGGCTTGCGTAAATCGGTTACCGCAGTGCCGAGATTCGGCTCGCCCTGCCGGCTGAGCCGCAGATAGGACGGTTTGCCGCTGCCTGCGATCAGATGCGTTGCGGCGCGCACCTCCTGGGGATCGCAGGGCACGAACACCTCGATACCGGGCAGCATCGACATGATCCCGGCGTCTTCCAGCGCGTGATGGGTGTAGCCCTGGCTGCCATAGGCATAGCCGGCGCCGACCGCCACGACCTTGACGTCGGCGCCGTGGTAGCAGACGTCGTTGCGGAGCTGCTCGAGGCAGCGCAGCGTCGGGAAGTTGCCGATCGAGTAGATGAAGACGGTCTTGCCCGACAGCGCGATCCCGGCGGCGATGCCCGCCATGTTCTGCTCGGCAACGCCGATGTTGAGATAGCGCTCGGGGAATTTCGCCGCGAACGGCTCCAGCACGGAATAACCGAGATCACCGCAGAGCAGCCAGATGTCGGGGTTTTCGCTTGCCGCCTGCGACAGGCTCTCGATGAACGTCGTCCTCATGCGCCGACCTCCGCCAGCGCCTGCGCCAGCAGTTCATCGGAGGGCGAGCGGTAGTGCCATTCGAGCTTGTTCTCCATGAAACTCACGCCCTTGCCCTTCACGGTGTGGGCGATCACCACGGTCGGCCGGCCCGATGGCGCCGGTACGCCGCCCAGCACGCGCTCGAGCGCAGCGACATCGTGGCCGTCGATCTCCTCGACCTGCCAGCCGAACGCCTTCCATTTCTCGGCGAACGGATCGAGGTTCAGCACCTCGGCGACCGACCCGAAACTCTGAATCTTGTTGAAGTCGACGATGACGCAGAGATTGTCGAGCTTGTGATGGGGCGCGAACAGGATGCCCTCCCAGTTCGAGCCCTCGTCGCATTCGCCGTCGCTGAGCAGGCAGAACACGCGGGCACCGCGACCTGCCGAGCGCGCCGCGAGCGCCATGCCGATCGCGATCGGCAGGCCATGGCCGAGCGAGCCGGTCGAGACCTCGACGCCGGGCACGGCGTGGCTGACGTGCCCGGTGAAGATCGACCCGTCGCGGCAATAGGTGTCGAGCTCGGCCAGCGAGAAGAAACCGCATTCGGCGAGCGTGGCGTACATGATCGCCGTGGCGTGGCCCTTGCTAAGTACGAAGCGATCGCGGTTCGCGGCTTGCGGCTCCGCGGGATCGAGACGCAGGATCCGCGTGTACAGCACCGCCAGGATGTCCGCCATCGAAAGGCAGCCGCCGATATGCGAGGCCTTGGCGGCATGCACCATCCGCAGCGCGTGGGCGCGGATGCGCCGCGCAAACTCCGTCGGCTCAGGAAGATTTGGTCGCGTCATGCCAGTCTACCGTCTCGCGTAGTCCCTGATCCAACGGCACTTCGGGCTTCCAGCCCAACGCGAGCATGCGCGAAACGTCCGCGGCCAGGATCATAACCTGATCGGGCCGGTACGCCAACTCACCGAAGCCGAGGCTTGCGCCGGGATCGACGAGATCGCGCAGCCGGCTCACCGTCTCGCGCAGCGGCGGCGCCTCCGGGCTGCCGACGTTGAAGATGCCGCTCGCAGCGTCGTGCATGAGCGTCAGCCGGAAGGCCGCGGCGGCATCGCGCGCGTGCAAAAATCCCCAGCGCTGCTCGCAAGCCGTCAGCGCCATGTGTTGTCCGGAACGCAGGTTCCGGATCATGCTTGGGATCAGCCAGTAGTCCGCATCCTTGGGACCATAGGTCGAGAAAATCCGCAGCCAGGCCGCGCGCACGCCCCGCTCCTCGCAAAGGCGCATCGCCATCGATCCGGCCGCGAGCTTGGCCATGCCGTAAAGGGTCGTCGGCCGCGGGACGTCGTCCTCGCGAATCGCGCGATCGTAAGGGCCGTATTCGGCCTGCGATCCGGCGCCGACGAAGGCTTTGGCGCCGGCCTCCGTGGCGAGCTCGGCAAGCTCGACCGTGTCGGTCACGTTGGCCGCCTGAAGGGGGCTGTTGCGGTCGCTGCCGGCGACGCCGCGCCAGGCCATGTGCACAACCGCCTGCGGCGCAAAGGCCTTGAGAGGCCCGCGCAGCCGGTCGAGATGCTCCAGAGCGCCCGGAATCACGTGCAGATGGTCATAGACGTCGGCAAGACGCCAGGAAGGGCTGTCCGGCCGCAGCAGGACGGCCACCTCGTGCCCCCGCGCCAGGAGGTCCGCAACGAGATAGGAGCCCAGAAAACCGCTCGCGCCGGTGACAAAAACCCGCATCGGCCCCGGGTAGATCAGCTACCCCGGCCCGTCAATGACCCGCTTCGCGCGCGCTACGGGTGCAGGCCGGTGTTTCCGTGCCGGTCGAGCCCGATCCGAACTTGATTATCCGGCCCATGCAGCTAAACGGGGGCTGGAATCGACGTTCGACGACACGAGGGGTAGACGCATGAGCGACTTCAGGCTGGCCATGGTTTCCGCGGGCTTCGAGCACGGCGGCAACGTCACCCATCGTCACTTCGACGGCCATCCCGACCTGCTGGTCTATCCCTTCGAGTCGCAGCTCGGCAACCGCAACTTCAACGACTTCCTCGCCTCGGTCGAGCGCGTGCAATACCGCTATCCCGAATTCCCGGAAGGGCTGACCGCGACCGAGCTCTACGAGCAGATGATCGACGAGGAGCTGAAGACGTTCCTGCGCAAGCGCAACGGCTCCAAGTTCCGCGATGCCGACTGCGTGCTGGACGAGAAAAAGCGTGTCGCCGAATTCGTCCGGCTGTGCGGCGAGGCGCCGATCCCGCGCCGCAAGGTGATCGAGGCCTTCTTCCGCTCGACCTTCACGGCTTGGGAGAACTACTACACGAGGCCGCGCCCCGGCATGGTGCATGTCGGCTACTCGCCCGCCATTGGCATCGACGCCGACCGCATGGTGCGCGACTTCCCCAATGTCCGCATCCTGCACATCGTGCGCAATCCGTTCTCGGCCTATCGCGACACCAAACGTCGTCCGTTCCCGCAGCCGCTGTCCAAGTACCTGATCACCTGGAACATCTATCACTCGACCGTCGAGATGTTCGCCAAGATGTATCCCGAGAACGTGCGCATCTTCCGCTACGAGGACCTCGTCGATGACAAGCGCAAGTTCATGACCGAGGCGGCCAGCTTCATCGGCGTGCCGTTTGCCGACAGCATGCTCTATCCGAGCTGGAACGGCGTCGAGATCAAGGACTCCATCGCGCCCTGGGGCACCGTGCTCAAGAGCACCAAGGACTACAACCAGGCCGTGATCCAGGAGCTCTCGGACGAGGAGCGCAAGCAGATCGCGCAGGGCACTGCCGCGCTGGCCCGCCATTTCGGCTACGACCAGATCGACTATCTGAGCCCGCTCTATCGTGCTGGGTAAGATCGCGTTCTTCGAAGCCGACGACCGTCCCGACATCGCCGCCGATCGCGCGCGCATCCTGCCCGCGCTACGACAGCAGCTGCCATCATCCGGCCGCAATGCCGTCGTGACGCCGGTCCTCGGCGGCACACTCGGCATCTGCTTCGATGCGGAGATCGCCGGCGAGAAGCGGTTTCTGAAGACGCATCTTCCCGATGCCGCCGCGCGCGCCAGCCTGGCCAGGGAAGCCGATATTCTCGAACGGCTCTACGGCAAGGCGATCGTGCTCGATCGTTTCGAGGTCGCGGTTGCGGACGGAATGAGCCGGCTGTGCCTGTTGATGCCGGCGCTCGCGCCGCTCACAGGCCCGATGCAATCGGCGGATGCCGCCGCGATGGCGCGCGAATGCAGCGAACGGCTCGGCGGCTGGCGGTCGGATGATCTCCCTTCGTTTGAGCACTATCTGGCCTCCGCCAAACGCGCCCTGAACATCCTTTCGGACCGCGGCCTGCTGGATCAAGCAAGTGCAGCCGAAGTGAGCCGTCTGATCAGACTACTCGGAGATCGCTTCGCGGATCTGCCCGCAACGCTCTGCCACGGCGACTTCGGACCGAAGAACATCATGCTCGAGGGCATGGCAGCGCGCGTCATCGACTGGGAGGACGCGTTTCTCGGCATCGCCGGCTACGACTATCTCTACTGGCTGACCTTCATGGAGAACCGGCCGTTTCTGCAAACGGCAGCCTTCGGCCGAACCGGCCTTGCGCCCGAGATCGAGCGCGCGATCCTCGCGCTCGTCGTCCTGCTCAAATCCTATCTGGCGGTCTGCTCGGGCGCGTATCTGAAGCACGCGGTGTCGGCGCAGGCGCGCATCACCGAGATTCTGGAGCTGCGCTGATCACCCGCCCCGCGCAGCGCCGACGACTTGGTCGAGCTGATCGAGCGAGAATGCGCGCAGGTCCCGCCCCTCGCGCAGCGCCTTGTACCAGTCGACGGTCAGGCGAAGGCCCTGCGCCAGACCAAGCCGCGGCGTCCAGCCGAGCTCGCTGCGGGCCTTGGCGCAGTCGAGGCGGAGATAGGCGGCTTCGTGCGGATGCGGACCGGCATCGGCGGTCCAGCGCGCACCGTCGCCCCACAGCTTGATCAGATGCTCGACCACGGTCCCGACCGGGACTTCGCTCGCAGCATCGGGACCGAAATTCCACCCGCCGATGAAGCGCTCCTCGCCCGCCAGCCGCTCGACCAGCGTGAGATAGCCGAGCACCGGATCGAGCGCGTGCTGCCAAGGCCGCACCGAATTGGGGTTACGGATGCGTAAGGGTTCGCCGGCGAGGAAGGCCTGCATCGCATCGGGCACCAGGCGGTCGCGCGCCCAGTCGCCGCCGCCGAACACATTGCCGGCCCGTGCGGTCGCGACGCGCGCCGCGCCCTTCGCTCTAAAGAAGCTGTGGCGATAGGAGTGCGTCACCAACTCGGCGCAGGCCTTGCTGTTGCTGTACGGATCGTCGCCGCCGAGGCGGTCGCCCTCGCGGAAGGCGGTGCCTGCGCCGTCGTTCTCGTAGCATTTGTCGCTGGTGACGTTCAGGATCACCTGCACGCGAGCCAGCTGCCGCGCCGCCTCCAGCACATGCACGGTGCCCATCACGTTGGTCGCAAACGTCTCGACCGGCTCCTCGTAGGACGGCCGCACCAGCGCCTGCGCCGCCATGTGGATGACGATGTCGGGCGCGGCCTCAGCCATTGCGGCGCGTAAGGTGGAGAGGTCGCGGATGTCGGCGATGCGGTGCTTGATGTCGTCGGCGATCCGCGCCGTCACGAACAGCGAGGATGGATGCGTCGGCTCGAGCGCATAGCCGTAGACGCTGGCCCCGAGGCGGTGCAGCAGCAGCGAAGCCCAGGCGCCCTTGAAGCCGGTGTGGCCGGTGAGAAAGACCTTCTTGCCGCGCCAGAATGCCGGATCGATCACCAGATTCTCCACTTGGCGCGGCCATTCGCCCACTCGCCCTCGAGGAAGTTGCGATCGCGCAGCGAGTCCATCGGGTGCCAGAAGCCGGGATGCACATAGGCGCGCAGATCGTCGCCGCGCACGAGCTGCTCCATCGGTTCGCGCTCCCAGATCGTCTTGTCGCCGGCGATCAGCTCGCCGACCGACGGCGACAGCAGGAAGAAGCCGCCATTGATCCAGCCGCCGTCGTCGTTCGGCTTCTCCTCGAAATTGACCACCCGGTCGCCCTCGATCGCGACCGCGCCGAATCGTTTTGCGGGCCGCACCACCGAGACGGTCGCCCGCCGCCCATGCGCCTTGTGGAAGGCGATCTCGGCGGTCAGATCGATGTCGGCGACGCCGTCGCCATAGGTCAGCGCAAACAACGGTTCGTTCGCGACGTAGGGCAGCACCCGCTTCAGCCGGCCGCCGGTCTGGGTATCTTCGCCGGTATCGACCAGCGTGACCCGCCAGGGCTCGGCGGTTTCGCGATGCACCTCCATCCGGTTCTCGGCGAGATGGAAGGTGACGTCGGACATGTGCAGGAAGTAGTTCGCGAAGTACTCCTTGATCATGTAGCCGCGGTAGCCGAGGCAGATCACGAAATCATTGAAGCCGTAATGGCTGTAGATCTTCATGATGTGCCAGAGGATGGGCCGGCCGCCGATCTCGACCATCGGCTTCGGCCGCGTGCTGGTCTCTTCGGCGATTCGGGTGCCCAGACCTCCGGCGAGAATTACAACCTTCATTCACCTGGCTCCAAACGGGGACGTGCGTCCCCTTGCATACCCGACGGCTTCTATACGAACCGGAAACAGCTGGAAAACTGTCCGGACACGTCCCTATTGAGGATTTTCGACAGTAGTATGTTACCAGCAAGTAACCCTATTGGCGTTTCCTCCCGTAGCCGATACCACTCTGCGGCCGCGGGCAAGCACCGGTCGCGCCGTCCAAGACCCACCTGGAACCGATAATGCCGTTTGAAAGCTACAAGAATAGCCGCATCCTCGTGACCGGGGGCGCCGGCTTCATCGGATCGCATATCTGCGAGCGGCTGCTCGAGGCGGGCGCCGAGGTGGTGTCCGCGGACAATTACTTCACCGGCAGCCGGCGCAACATCGCCCATCTGATCGCAAATCCGCTGTTCGAGGCCGTCAGGCATGACGTCACCTTCCCGCTCTACATCGAGGTCGACGCGATTTTCAACCTGGCCTGCCCGGCCTCGCCGATCCACTACCAGCGCGATCCCGTGCAGACCACCAAGACCTCGGTGCACGGCGCCATCAACATGCTGGGCCTTGCCAAGCGGCTGAAGGCCCGCATCTTCCAGGCCTCCACCAGCGAGGTCTATGGCGATCCGCTGATCCATCCGCAGACCGAGGATTATTGGGGCAACGTCAACCCGATCGGCATCCGCTCCTGCTACGACGAGGGCAAGCGCTGCGCCGAGACGCTGTTCTTCGACTATTGGCGCCAGCACGGCCTGCCGATCAAGGTCGCGCGCATCTTCAACACCTACGGCCCGCGCATGCAGCCCAATGACGGGCGCGTGGTATCGTCCTTCATCGTCCAGGCGCTCAAAGGCGAGCCGATCACCGTGTTCGGCGACGGCGGGCAGACACGCTCGTTCTGCTATGTCGACGACCTCGTCGAGGCGATTCTGCGGCTGATGCTCACCGGGGAAGACGTCACCGGCCCGATCAATCTCGGCAACAATTCCGAGTTCACCATCCGCGAGCTCGCGGAAAAGGTCATCAAGCTGACGGGCTCGCGCTCCAGGCTGGAGTTCAAGCCGCTGCCGCAGGACGATCCGCGGCAGCGCCAGCCCGACCTCGCCAAGGCCAAGGCGGTGCTGAACTGGGAGCCGAAGGTCGCGCTCGAGGACGGCCTCAAGGAGACGATCGCCTATTTCAAGCACTCGCTCGAAATCGCCTGATTCCGCTCGCAACTCACGTCATCCGCAAGCGAGCCCATCCGCCATGAGCGCACCGTCCGGCATCATCCAGAACCTGCGGCTGCGGCTGGATTCGAAAGCCGCGCTGACGGTCCTGGTGCTGCTGCACAGCGCCGTCGCGTGCCTGTCGCTGATCAAGGCTGCGGCCTTCGAGCCCTATATCCACTTCAGCGTCGAGCGCCTCTCGATCGCGGTTGCAGTCGCAGTTGCTTTCTCCGTGGTCTCGCTGCTGTTCGCCGCGGCGCGCTTCAGCTTCGGCTATTTTATCGGCTTCTACTTCTACACGATGATCCTGGGCTTTCTGTGGATCGACGTCTTCTCCGAATACAGCTACCCGCGATTGCTCGCCGGACTTTCGGCGGCGTTGTCGCTGGTGCTCTTCCTGCTGCCCGTGCTGTTCGTCCGAGCGCCGTTCCCGCAGCTCGTCACATTGTCGAATGCCCGCTTCGAGCATCTGCTCACGCTGATCCTGGTGGTCTCGATCGGCACCATCGCCGTGGCCGCCACCTACAATTTCCGCCTGGTCTCGATCGCGCACATCTACGACTACCGCGACACGCTCGAATTCCCGGGGGCAGTGCGGTATCTCACGGGCTGGGCTTCCAGCATCCTGCTGCCGTTCGCCTTTGCCTGCTACTGGCTGCTCGGCCAGCGCTGGCGCGCCGTACTGGTGCTGGTCCTGCTGCTGTTCTTCTACCCGATCACGCTGACGAAGTTCGCGTTCTTCACGCCGGCCTGGCTGATCGCGCTGGCCGTGCTGTCGCGCCTGCTGCAGGCGAGAGCCTCGGTGATCACATCGATCTTGGTGCCGATGCTGATCGGTCTCGTCATAATGGCCGTGACGGGCGCCGCCCTCAACAGCACCCTCGGCCGATATTTCGACATCGTGAACATCCGGATGATGGCGACGGCGTCGAGCGCGCTCGACATCTACAACCATTTCTTCGCAAGCCATCCGCTGACCTGGTTCTGCCAGATCTCCGCGCTCAAGCCGCTGATGCATTGCCCCTACGAGGAGCCGCTGGCGGTGGTGATGCAGAACACCTACGGCTTCGGCAACCTCAATGCGTCGCTGTTCGCGACTGAAGGCGTCGCCTCCGTCGGCCTCTATCTGGCGCCCCTGACCGCGCTCGCATCGGGCCTTGTGCTGGCGCTTGGCAACCGCGCGTCGGCCGGGCTTTCGCCTCGCTTTGTCCTGATGTCATCAGGCGTGCTGCCGCATGTTCTGCTCAACGTGCCGCTGTCGGTCGCCATGCTCACCCATGGCATCGCCATCCTGTTCCTGCTCTGGTACGTGACGCCGCGCAGCCTGTTCGAACCGAAGCCGTGACGCCGTGCGCATCCTGATCCTCAACGCCGACTATCCGCGCTTCCTGTCCTGGCTCTACCGGCGGCGGCCCGGGCTCGAGAATGAGCCTTATGCCGCGCAAATGGCGTCGCGGAATGCCAGCCTGTTCGGCGTGGCCGATTTCTACTCGCGCAATTTCGCCGGCCTCTCGCACGTCGCCGCCGACATCCACGTCAACAATCCCTGGATGCGGACGGCCTGGGCACGCGAGCACGGCGTTGCCGTCACGGAGCCGCCGCCATCAGGCGCCCCCGCTGCGCGCGACGCCGTTCCAGGCTGGCTGCAACGCGCGGTCGCGCCGTTCAAGCCGGTGCTGCGGCCGCTCGCGCGCAAGGTCGGGCTCAGCCCGCGGCTCGACGCGGAAGCTGAAAAGATCCTGCTGGCGCAGATCGAGGACTTCAAACCCGATCTCGTCCTCAACCAGGACCTGTTTCACGTCGACACGCGCCTGGCGCGGCGGATCAAGCAAATCGGCCGCCCGATCCTGGTCGGCCAGGTCGGCATCTCGCCCTCGCGCGGCGAGGACTGGTCGGTCTACGACCTCATGATCTCGCAGATGGGCGCTGTGGTGGAGTTTTTCCGTTCGCACGGGGTGCGCGCCGGAGTGGTCCATCTCGCCTTCGAGCCCGGGATCCTCGATGTGCTGCCGCCGCAGCCGTCGCAAAATTTCGACGTGACCTTCGTCGGCGCCGTCTCGGCGGATCACCAGCTCCGCGTCGCACAGCTCGAGGCGGTGGCGCGGCGCTACGATCTCAAACTGTTCGGCAGCGGGCTGCAAAGTCTTCCCGCCTCCTCGCCGCTCCACCGCTGCTATCAGGGCGAGGTGTGGGGCGTGGAGATGTACCAGGCGCTGCGCGCTTCGCGCGTCACGCTCAATTCGCATATCGACATGGCCGGCCGCGAGGCCGGCAATGCCCGCCTGTTCGAAGCGACCGGCGTCGGCGCATTCCTGCTCACCGACTTCAAGGACAATCTGCACACGCTGTTCGCGCCCGACCGCGAGGTTGCTGCGTGGCGCACCATCGAGGACTGCCTTGCCATGATCGATCGGTATCTCGCCGATGATACGGCGCGTCTGTCCATTGCAAGGGCGGGACAGGCCAGGACATTTGCCGCCCACACCTTCCGCCGGCGTGTCGAAGAGATCCTCAGCCACGTCAGCTAAATCCGCACTGGCGGCGCTACGATTGTCAAATTCCGTCCGCCCTTGACGGTCCTTGCCAAAATGGCCAAAGTGCACGGCGGGATAGCTATCTCACTCTAATCACAGCGGTTTTTGTCGAGGCTCAGGATGGAACACGTCGAACATGTTCGATTCGGCGACCAGCTCTACGCGATCATCGTGCGCGCCTCGTTCCGCGAGCCGGGTATCCATTTCTTTTCGACGCCGGAACTGTCGCAGCAACTCGCCTTCATGAGCCATCCGAAGGGCAAGAGCATCGAGCCGCATCGCCACAACAAGGTGACGCGGGAGGTGCACTACACCCAGGAAGTTCTCTTGATTCAGAAGGGCAAGCTCCAGGTCGATTTCTACACCGTCGAGGAAAAATATCTCGAAAGCCGCGTGCTCGGCGCGGGCGACCTGATCCTGTTGTGCAGCGGCGCCCACGGCTTCCAGGTGCTCGAGCCACTCGAGATGTTCGAGGTCAAGCAGGGTCCCTATTCCGGCGAGAACGACAAGACCCGCTTCCCCGAAGCCGCGCCGTCCGAAATCCGGATCAAGGGCCCAGGTCTGTGAGCACGTTGGTGAGCACGCCTGTGAGCGCCCCGTTCATTCCCGTCAACACGCCGCTGCTCGACGGCAACGAGGCCGACTATCTCGCCGAATGCGTTCGCACCGGATGGATCTCGTCGGAAGGACCGTTCATCAAGCGCTTCGAGCAGGCGATGGCCGAGGCAGCGGGGCGGCGCCACGGCATCGCCGTGACCAACGGCTCGGTCGCGCTCGACATCGCCGTTCATGCCCTCGGACTCGAGCAAGGCTCCGAGGTCATCATTCCGACCTTCACCATCATCAGCTGTGCCGCCGCGATCGTGCGCGCCGGCCTCGTGCCCGTCGGGGTCGACTGCGATGCCGCCACCTGGAACATGACCGCCGAGCGCGTGGAAGCCGCGATCACGCCGCGCACGCGCGCGATCATGCTGGTTCACATCTACGGCCTGCCGGTCGATCTCGATCCGATCATGGCGCTGGCGCGCAAGCACGATCTGAAAGTGATTGAGGATGCCGCCGAGATGCACGGCCAGACCTATCGCGGCAAACCCTGCGGCAGCTTCGGCGACCTCTCGACTTTCAGCTTCTATCCCAACAAGCACGTCACGACCGGTGAAGGCGGCATGATCCTCACCGACGACGACGCGCTCGCCGATCGCCTGCAAGGCTATCGCAACCTCTGCTTCCAGCCGCAGCAGCGTTTCGTCCACGAGGAACTCGGCTGGAACGCGCGCATGACCAACCTTCAGGCGGCGCTCGGCGTCGCCCAGGTCGAGCGCCTGCCGCGCATGGTCGAGCTCAAGCGCCGCATCGGCCGGCTCTATGACGAGCATCTCGGCGGCCTCAACAGCATCCGCCGCCCGGTGGCACGGACCAGCTACGCGGACAACATCTACTGGGTCTACGGCGTCGTGCTGAACGACGACGTGGCGTTCGACGCCAAGGAGGCGATGCGCCGCCTGGCTGCGAAGGGCATCGGGACGCGGCCGTTCTTCTGGTGCATGCACGAGCAGCCGGTGCTGCGCCGGATGGGCCTGATGCGCGGCGAAAGCCATCCGAACGCGGAATACATCGCCCGGCGCGGTTTTTACCTGCCGAGCGGCCTTGCCCTGACCGACGACGAGATCGCGCGCTCGGCGCAGGCGCTGCAGGAGATTTTGGCGTGACTGTCTTCGCCGACTACGCGCCCTGGTATGACCTCCTCTATCAGGACAAGGATTACGCGGCGGAGACGGCGTTCGTCGAAGCGCGCCTGCGCGATTGCGGCGTTGCCTCCGGCAAGCTGCTCGATCTCGGCTGCGGCACCGGCCTGCACGCGCTCGCTTTCGCCCGCAACGGGTGGAGCGTTGCGGGCATCGATCTCAGCCACGAGATGATCGCGAGCGCGAAGGCGCGCGCCGCAAAGGCCGGACTCTCGATTCCGTTCCGGCAGGGCGACGCGTGCGAGACCGGCCCCGAACGCGATTTCGATGCGGTGGTGTCGCTGTTCCACGTCGCGAGCTACCAGACCAGCCGCGATGCGCTGGTGGCGATGTTCCGCACCGCTTATGCCGCGCTGAAGCCTGATGGCGTGTTCTTGTTCGACTATTGGTATGGCGGCGCCGTGCTGGCACAGGGCGTCGAGACCCGCGTCAAAGTGATCGAGCAGGCGCCGCTCCGCCTGACCCGCATCGCGCAATCCGACCATGACGAGCGGGCTGCGGCCGTCACCGTGAACTACACACTGTTCTGCGAGGACACGAAGAACGCCACCATCCGCAGGGTCGATGAAGCGCACCATATGCGCTATTGGTTTCCATTCGAGATCGACGCGGCGCTTGCCGCGAGCGGCTTCCAGCCTGCCGCTCACGCCGCCTGGCTGACACAGGACGCGCCGAATTTGAAGAATTGGGCAGCCTACGCGGTGGCCCGAAAGAGCGTCGTGCCGTGAGACCGTTGCGGCTTGCCGTGATGCTGGAGCAGGCGCTCGAACTCGGCGGCGGGTTCCAACAGCCGCTCAACGACCTGCTCTGGCTGCGCGAATGGGCCGCGCAATCTGGCAACGAGATCGTGGTGTACTCGCCCTACCCGAAGACCCTGGCGATCCTGAAGGAGTTCGGCATCGAAGGTCGCCTGCGCAAGTTCGGGTTCTTCGACCACTTCTTCTTATTCCTGAAATATTGCGGCCCCTACGATCTCCTCCAGATCGCGCTGGAGCTGAAATCGCCGTTCGAGCGCGCGCTGATCCGCGACGGCATCGACGTCGTGCATTTCACCTCGACCTCGAAGCGGCATTTGCTGCTGTACGAGCTGCCCTTCATCATCACCATCTTCGACGGCTGCCATCGCGATGCGCCGGAGTTTCCGGAGGTCCGCACCTTCGGCGAATTCGAGCGCCGCGAGATCCTGTTTCGCCTTGCCAGCACCAAGGCGGTCGCGGTGATCGTCAATGCGCCCGAGTTGATCGACGATCTCTGCCGTCGCTATGCCATGGAACGGGAGCGCGCGATCTGCATCCCGTTCTCGCCTTCGACCTATGTCGCGAAATCCGCGCCCGATGCAGCGGCTGATGCGGCCGTGCTGGCGAAATACGAGCTCAACCCGGGCTACCTGTTCTATCCGGCGCAATTCTGGCCGCACAAGAACCACGTCACGCTGCTCGCCGCGCTGGCCCTGCTGCGCGAGCAGGGCATCACCGAACGGCTGGTGCTGTGCGGCTCCAATCGCAGCGGTCGCGACAAGATCGACGCGGCGATCCGGAGCTACGGATTGTCCGATCAGATCTCGATCATCGGCTTCGTCGAGTCGGCCGAGCTCGCCGCGCTCTACCGCGGCGCTTCCGCGCTGGTGATGCCGAGCTATTTCGGCCCGACCAATCTGCCGCCGCTGGAAGCCTGGGCGGTCGGCACGCCCGTGATCTACCCCGAAGCCTTCAAGGCCCAGGCCGGCGATGCCGCAATCCTGTTCGACTATGACGATCCGCGCTCGCTCGCGGATGCGATTGTCAGCCTCCGCACCGACGGCACGCGCGAGCGGCTGCGCGCGGCCGGTCAGGCGCGGCTCGAGCAGTTCGCAAAGGAGACCGAAGCCGGCCGCGAGCAATTCGCCCTTGACCTGGTACGGCTGAAGCACAGGCTGGCTCTGATACCGCGCTAGCTCGAGCCAGGCGCTTTCACCAAGCTGCCTACTCAAGACCTTCGAGAATCTCTCCGGCGCGCTTCATCGAAAAATCATATGCTGCCTGATCGAAGGACGGGCTTCCCCGCATCATGTATCCGTGGAGCACGCCGGGAAATATGTGCACTTCAACATTGTCCATCGACGCCGCTAAACCGCGATACGCGTCCAGCACCTCGACCGGCGCGCGATTGTCCGCGTCGCCCCAAATGAAGCAGACTTGCTGGCGAACGCCGACCAGCTCGTCAACGTAGTCCAGCATCTGAGATCCGTGGCAGCAGATGCCGGCGGCATAGCCTAGTCGCTTCGGCCCGAGGATCGCGTACGGACCGCCGTAGCAAAACCCCATGAGCGCCGCCAGACCATTGAACTGCGGGATCGTGCCGAGATGCCTCAAGGTATCGCTCATATCGTCTTCGCCGGCCTTGATGTGCTCAAGGCGCGGCTGCGCACGCTGAGCCGCGCGCGCGTCGTTCCGCGGCAGCGGGCCGGCGATCGAACGCCAGAACAAATCTGGCACCGCGGCGATGAAGCCGCAGGCAGCCAGCTCGTCGGCGATTGCGCGCATGTCGGTATCCACGCCATGAATGGCGGAAGCAATCACAACGGCAGCAATGGGCTTTTCAGACTCGGGCGTGACCAGATAGCAATCGAACGCGCCGCCGCTTTTCGCGCAAATCTTGCTGAACCTCCCCTGCATGTCCAATCCAACACTTGATCTGAGATAGAGGCCAACGTCGGGTTTTTGCTGGGATAGGCGGCATGGAGGCTGCGGCCGTCTGCAGCCTCGTCGCGCTACTCCAGTCGGATCTTCGCGAGGCCGATCACTTTTGCCCACTTCTGGGTTTCACTGGCCATGATCCCGCCGAAATCGGCAGGCGAGCCGGCCAGTCCCGTCGCATCGAGGCTACGGAGGTGCATCTTGAATGTAGAATCGGCCAATGCGGCGTTAGCCTCCTTGTTGAGCCGATCGATCGTCTCGGTTGGCGTGTGTTTGGGCGCGCCGAGGCCGAACACCGAACTCGCCTCGTAACCGGGCACGAATTCGCCGATGGTTGGCACATCTGGCAGCGCTTCGGATCGCGCCGTCGTCGTGATCCCGAGCGCGCGCAGCTTGCCGCTGCCGATGTACCCGATCGATGTCGCCACGTTCGCAAAGACGACCTGCACCTGTCCGCCGAGCAGATCCGTGATCGCGGGCGCCACGCCTCGATAGGGCACATGCTGAAGATCGAGCCCACCAGCCTCCTGCTTGAACAGTTCCGCGGCGATGTGGGTGATCCCGCCTACACCGCCCGAGCCATAGGAAAGTCTGCCGGGATTGGCTTTGGCATAGGCGATGAACTCTGGAATTGTATGCGCCGGAACCGATGGATGTATCGTCATCACCAGGGCGCCACGGGTCAGGCTGGCGACTGGCGCAATATCCCGCAGGAAATTGAAATCGAGATTTTCGTAAAGCGTCGCATTGATCGCGTTGGGTGAACCGACCAGCAGCAGAGTGTAGCCGTCCGGAGGCGCATGCACGACCGCATCAGTGGCGATATTGCTTCCCGCTCCGGGACGGTTTTCCACGACAAATGGCTGGCCAAGCCGCTCCGCGCACCACTGCCCGATCAGTCGCGCAAGGATGTCATTTGGGCCGCCCGCGGCGAAGCCGACCACGATCCGTACCGGGCGCGAAGGGTAAGTGTCCGCACAAGCGAGGCCCGACAGCAGAGCTGGGGCGGTCACTCCCATTGCAAGGCGCAGAAATCGGCGTCGGGAGTGGGGCATGGGCTTTGTTCCGTCGTACCTGCGCTTGCGCCGGCTCTCTTCACCCAGCGAGGATAGTTGATGCCATCATAAGCGCATAAGGCTATTATCTGATGAGATCATCTCAAAACAGACATGGGTGCTCGCATGCAGCTGAGCGATCGCATCGGCAAACGAATGAAGCTGCAGGACCTGCATGTGCTGATGGCGGTGGTGCAGGCCGGCAGCATGGGCAAGGCGGCGGTCATGCTCAACACCACCCAGCCGAATATTTCGCGATCGATCGCGGAGCTCGAGCTTGCATTCGGCGTCCGCTTGTTGGATCGCCACCGGCGCGGAATCGAGCCGACCGAGTGCGGGCGCGCCCTGCTCGACTGCGGCGCCGCCGTTTTCGACGAACTGCGCCGGGGCGTGAAGAGCATCGAATTTCTGGCCGATCCCACCGCCGGAGAAGTGCGGATTGGAAGCACGGCCTTTCTGGCCGCGAGCTTTGTTTCCGCTCTCGTGGATCGGCTCTCCCGGCGTCATCCACGGATCAGATTTCAGCTCGTGGCCGGCTACATGGAGACATTGTACCGCGACCTGAGCGAGCGCAAGGTCGACCTGCTGATCATGCGGAGCAGCGGCCCGATTGCTGACGAGCGGCTGCATTTCGAATTTCTCTATGAAGACCATTATGTCGTGGCGGTAGGTGCAAAAAATGCATGGGCACGGCGGCGCAACATCCAGCTCTCCGATCTGGCCGAGGAGCATTGGGTCCTTCCACCGCGCGAGAGCGTGATCGGATCGATCGTCACGCAAGCCTTTCGCGCGGGCGGAATCGAGTATCCACGCGCAACGGTGGTCACTGATTCCCCCCATATGCGGGTCAGCCTGCTGGAGACAGGGCGGTTCATCACGGTTTTCCCGGCTTCCGCCCTGAAATTTCTCACGAGGGGCTCGGCGCTAAAGGTCTTGTCCGTCAAACTACCGGCCGCACGTCGACCAAATGGGATCGTCACCGTTAAGGATCGCGCCGTCAGCCCGGTCGCACAGCTCGTCATTGACGGCGCCCGTGAGCTCGCAAACCCAACAGCGAAACGCAAGTGACATACGGTAAGTCTGCTTGTGCGTCTGACGACATCGCCGGTTGTGAGCGCGAGCCTTACGCAGGGATCATCGCCTTGAGGCGCAGGCGCAGCGCCCGGCTCAGCAGCGGGCTTGCCAGCACGCCGACCACCGCCAGCCAGATCGTGCATGCGAGCACGAAATGCACGAGCCCGCTCCCCGGCATGAGCGAGGTGATCGCGAGGCCGGTCAGCCAGCCCGCAGCCACGATGGCGACGGCGGCGAGCGCCAGGCATGCGAGATGCCGCAGCGGGTGACGTAAGGTCTGCTCCATGATGACGCGCGCCAGCAAGCCGAACTGGACCAAGACGTCGCTTGCGACGACGGCGAGCGCCGCGCCGAGCGGACCAAGCCGCGGGACCAATGCGAAGGACAGCGCCAGGAAGACGACGAGCTGCAGTCCCTTGGTGCGGATCAGGAGCTCGCCGCGATTGCTGTGATTGGCAAAGACGAGCGCGAGCAGCGACGGCGCGACCGCGGCGGAGCCGAGCAGCAGCGTCACCGTGAGCGGCCCGTCATAGGGAATGGTGCCGTGGGTCCACAGCGCGAAGAATTCGGGCCAGAACGGCAACAGGCCGCCGACGATCAGGCAGGCGAGCGCCGTCACGAACACCGAGCCCTGCGCGTAGAGCCGCCGCAGCCTCTCCTTGTCGCCGATGGCGTAGTCGTGACCGAGCTCGGGGGCTAGCGGCAAGGCCGCTTGGAGACAGAGCCCGCGCACGAGGCTCGCGATCACGCGCGTCAGGCCCCATTGCGCCACCGCGACGCGGTTCGTGACCAGCGCGGAAACCAGCAGGACCGGCACGTTGATGAGCGCAAGCTCGGTGATGTTGGCGACCGCGAACGGGAACGCGCGCAAAAGCTGCCCGATGCACCAGCGCCAGGACGGCAGGTTGAGCGGCGGCCTGCCGGCGCGGCGCAAAAAAGGAAACAGGCGTGGCGCATCGTACGCGACCATGAACACGGTGAACAGCAGTTGCATCGAGACGAACGCGATCGCAATTGACAGCAGGCTGCCGAACATCGCGAGCGCCATGACCTGCGCGATCTGGCCGAGCAGCAGCGCAGCATTCTGCTGCCAGACGGTGCGGCCGTAATGGCCGCGCACGCGATAGAGGCCGGAGGCGAGGTTGGCCGGCAACGTCAAGAGCATGCCGAGCGTCATCACCAGCATCGCCGCATCGAATGTCGGCATGGCGTGGAAGCCGAGCACATCCGATGGCGGGGCAAGATAGATCGCCGCGCAGAGGAGGATGCCGAGCACCGCGACAATGGCGAGATAGATCCGCAGCATGGAGCGGTAGAAACTGGCCGTGCGCCCGTCGCAGTCGGTAGAGGACTTGAAGGCGAGGAAACGGTTGATGGCGCGGAGCTGCAATCCGGCATCCGCCACGACAATCAAGCCGCCGGCCGCGTAGATCGCGAGCCACGCCGCAAGCATCTCGCCACTCCAAACGTGCAGGAAGGCCGGAATCAGCAAGAGCTGCTGGGTCAGGCCCAGCATCATCTGGACGAGGTTTGCGGACCAGCCCTGAAGCAGTCGGCGGGCGCGGCCGACGCCGCCGGATCCGCCCGATCCCTCGGTCTCACCTGGCGCGTCAATTTGCGTGTCGGTCAAGCCGCATCCTTCCCGGCAAGGCCCGGCGCGCCATCGCCGGTTGATTCCCGCACCGAAAGCCGCCAGTTTGACGCCATCGGATTGGACGTTGAAGGCGCGTCTTAAGGCGGTTAGACAGCTTAGGCAATGGCATCCGAATTCATCCCCTTCAACCGGCCCCATGTCACAGGCAAGGAGCAGGCCTATATCGGGCAGGCCCTGAACAGCCATATCTTGTCGGGCGACGGCGCCTTTACGCGGCGCTGCCACTAATGGCTGGAGCAACGCACCGGTTCTGCCAGGGCGCTGCTGACGCACTCCTGCACCTCCGCGCTCGACCTCGCCGCGATCCTGCTCGACCTCAGAAGCGGTGATGAGGTCATCATGCCCTCCTTCACTTTCGTCTCGACGGCCAACGCCTTCGTGCTGCGCGGCGCGATTCCCGTCTTCGTCGGCATCCGCGAGGACACGCTCAATCTCGACGAGCGCGAGGTCGAGGCGGCCGTCACCTCGCGCACCCGCGCGATCGCGCCGGTGCACTATGCCGGCATCGCCTGCGAGATGGATCCGATTCTGTCGATCGCGAGGCGCCATGATTTGCGCGTCGTCGAGGACGCGGCGCAGGGCATCATGGCGAGCTACAAGGGCACGCCGCTCGGCGCCATCGGCGACCTCGGCAGCTTCTCGTTCCACGAGACCAAGAACATCATGTCGGGCGAGGGTGGCGCGCTGCTGGTGAACGATCCCGCCCTCAGCCTTCGCGCCGAGATCATTCGCGAGAAGGGCACCGATCGCGGCCGCTTCTTCCGCGGCGAGGTCGACAAATACACCTGGCAGGACGTCGGCTCGTCGCTGCTGCCGAGCAATCTGACCGCCGCCTTCCTGTGGGCCCAGTTGGAGGACGCCGAGCGCATCACGCGCGAGCGGCTCGCGATCTGGGACAGGTACCACGCCATGCTGGCGCCGCTCGAGCAGCGCGGGCTGCTGCGCCGGCCCATCGTGCCCGGCCATTGCACGCACAACGGCCATCTCTATTACGTGCTGCTGCCGCAAGGGACGAAGCGCGACGACGTGCTTGGCAAGCTGCGGGCGGCGGAGATCCAGGCGGTGTTTCACTACGTGCCGCTGCATTCCGCGCCAGCCGGAATGCGGTTCGGCCGCACCCATAGCGATCTCGCCCGCACCACCGAACTCTCCGAGCGCCTGATCCGGCTGCCGTTCTGGATCGGACTCACAGAAGCGCAGCAGCAGCGGGTCTGCGACACACTCGGCGCGATCCTCGGGAGATAATTCTTACAGCCCGTCGGACTCGCCGTTCTTCGGCGTGGAGCGCGGCACGAAGGGCGCGAAGGACGTATCGGTTGTGGCCGGCATCGTCAGCGTGCCGCCGGCATCGGGCGGCATGGCACCGGCCACGGGCTTGTTGGCTCCGGGGGCAGCCGCCGGCGTTCCGTCCGGCTTCTGGAGCGCCAAAATCTCGCTGCGCTCGCCCTGCTTGAACGTCACCTCGCGCGGCTGCACCGAGGTCAGCGACCAGCCGCCCAGCGTGTCGCCCTGGCGCAGGCGCACCACCTTCTGGTCGGTGCGGTTGACGAGGATCGCGATCGCATCGCCCTCACCCACCACGGCCCCGACCAGCAACAGCGGCGGCGGCGCCTCGGCCGGCTTGGGCGGCGGCGGCGCCGTCACCTCCTCGACCGGAGAGGCGGCAACCGCGCGCGGCGGCGGCCGGCGCGAGGCCGAGAAGATCGGGCGCTCCTGGGTCACCGTCAGCGCCGAAAACGGCACCGCCCAAAGCGGATTGCCGCGGGGGACGGGTTTGCTGACCGGCTGCGCCGGGCGCGCGAGCGGCCGCACCGCGCCGACATCGACGCTTTCGGCGGGGCTGGCCGCGGCCTCGTCGGACAGGATATCCATGCGCGAGGAGGTCGCGGCCGAGGTCGCGGCAATGCCCAGCACCGCGCACAGCGCAGCCAATCCCATCGCTCGAAGCCAGGCGGACATCGACTTCCCTTGATTCGTTGCCGCCGGCGCGCGGCAGGCCATTCGCAGCAAACTAGGCTTGAAGCGCCCGACCATCAACCCGCCTCGACGGCGCTGAAGGCGCCATATCGCGATCCCTGCATATGTTGCGATGCATGAAAATGTTGCCCAATGGTCGCGATCGCCGAAATTGCTTAGGGAACAGGCAGGAAGAAGGAGCAATTCAATCGCCGTTCATTGCGAGACGCCGTGGCGCCATGAGATTGTGGCGTGGGCGCGCCGCCACGCGGCTCGCGCAGGTTGCATGGTTGCGACGATTTCTTTTTCCGATTTGAGACGACCGATGGCTGGATCGACAATGGCACGGAAGGATCAGCTACAGGTGGGCTCCCTGCTCCGTCACTCGGTGGCGACCCTGCTCGCGACCACCGCGCTCGGCGTTGTCGCCGCGCATGCCGTCGACGGCACCTGGACCGGCAGCACCTCCAGCGAGTGGACGGACGGCACGAACTGGACCTCGACCCCGGCCGTTCCTGACGGCACCGCAACCTTCACCAATTCCGGCCCGGCCACAGTCGACAGCAACGGTTTCGTCAATGTCGGCGCCGTGGTGTTCACGGCCGCACCCAATGCGCAGGCCTACACGTTCAACGTCAACGACATCTTCGTGATCAACGGCGCCGGCATCTCCAACAATTCGACCAACGTCCAGACATTCGTCGCCGGCTCCAGCATGGTGTTCCTGAATTCGAGCAGCGCCAGCGGCGGCAGCAATGTCGTGACGTACAGCGTCAGCGGCGGCGCCATGAGCTTCAACGACACCAGCACCGCCGGCTCGGCTAACATCACCAATGGCGCCATCGGCGGCGGCGACATCGAGTTCAACGGGAGCAGCAACGCGGGAACCGCCACGATCCTCAACAACGCCGTGATCAACTTCAACGACACGAGCTCGGCGAACGGGTCTGTCATCACCAACAGCGCGACCGGCTTCCTGACGTTCAACATCTCGTCCACCGCTGGCGCGGCGACGATCTCCAACAGCGGCGCGCTGGTCTTCTCCGGTTCGGCCAGCGCCGGCAGCTCCACCATCACCACGGAGAACGGCGGCACCACGAGCTTCACCGGCTCCGCGACCGCCGCCGGCGCGCGCTTCATCACCAATGCCGGCGGCGTCTTCGACATTTCGGGCCTATCCAGCACCGGCACGACGGCCGGCTCGATCGAGGGCGCCGGCAACTACGTGCTTGGCGCCAAGACGCTCACCACCGGCAGCCTCGACACCTCGACCCAGGTCGATGGCGTGATCTCCGGCGCCGGCGGCGGCCTGACCAAGGTCGGCACCGGCACGCTGACGCTGACCGGCACCAACAGCTACACCGGCGCGACGACGATCTCGGCCGGAACGCTTGCGCTGTCGGGAAGCGGCAGCATCTCGAGTTCCAGTGTCGTCACGGTGAATGCGACGTTCGACATTCCGGCTTGACCTCGCCGCCGCTCGATTCGTTCATCACCACACTGGCCGGCAGTTCGAGCGGCGTCGTACAGCTCGGCTCCCACAGGCTTAACATCACCAGCGGTTCGACCGAGTTCGCAGGTTCGATACAGGGCGCGGCGGGATCGAAATCAGTGGCGGAACCCAGACACTGTCTGGCATCAACACCTATCTCAATCCGACGGTGATC
Source organism: Bradyrhizobium diazoefficiens (assembly GCF_016616235.1). NCBI lineage: Bacteria > Pseudomonadati > Pseudomonadota > Alphaproteobacteria > Hyphomicrobiales > Nitrobacteraceae > Bradyrhizobium > Bradyrhizobium diazoefficiens. The sequence continues at coordinate 2,885,787 of NZ_CP067100.1, read as the reverse complement.
CAGGGCGGCGCCACGTTGGCGTTGAAGGGCAACGGCTCGATCGCAAATTCGCTGTCCGCTGTCCGTCACCTTTGCGCCCGGCTTCGGACGCGCCACGCTGGACATTTCGCAAACAAACGCGGGCGCGTCGGTCGGCGGGCTTTATGATCCCTTCGCATTTGGAGTGGTCGCACTCGGATCGAAAACGCTCACCATCACCCACGGCAGCGTGTTCTCGGGCGTGATCCAGGACGGCGGCATCGGCGGCGGCACCGGCGGCAATCTGCTGATCGCAAACGGCGCCACCCAGCAGCTCGCCGGCATCAACACCTATACCGGCACCACGACGATCGCGAGCGGCGGCGAGCTCGACCTGATCAATTTCGGCGGTAGCGACGGCAGCATCGCGACCTCGAGCAACGTCATCGCCAACGGCGTCTTCGACATCGCGGGCCTGAGTGCCGGCACCGCGATCAAATCGCTGTCCGGCTCGGGCAACGTCAATCTCGGCGCCAACACGCTGACCATCACCAACGGCAACGGCACCTTCGCCGGCGTCATCAGCGACGGCGACGCGGGCGGCGGACTCACCATGGCCGGCGGCACGGAGATCCTCTCCGGCGCCAACACCTACAGTGGCGCGACCACCGTGAACGGCGGCAGGCTGGAGGTGAACGGCTCGATCACCAGCGCGTCCACCGTCAATGCCGGCGGCACGCTGGCCGGCTCCGGCAGCGTCGGCAGTGTCACCGTGAGCGGCGGCACGCTCGCGCCGGGCAGCGCGGGTGCGATCGGAACGCTGGCAATCAATGGCCCCCTGAGCTTCACTGCGGCCTCGACCTATCTGGTGCAGGTCTCCTCCACCAGCGCCAGCCTCGCGAGCGTCGCGGGCGCAGCCACGCTCGGCGGCGCGACAGTGAGCGCGACCTTCAGCTCCGGCACGGTCAAGAAGCAGTACACGATCCTGACCGCGACCGGCGGCCTCGGCGGCACCACCTTCAATCCGGCCGTCGTCTCCAACGTGCCGGCGCTGAACGCGACGCTGAGCTACGATGCCAACGATGTCTTCCTCAACATCGGCGTCAACTTCACGCCGAGCGGCGGCGGCCTGAACACCAATCAGCAGAACGTTGCGAACACGCTGACCAATTTCTTCAACACCACCGGCGGCATTCCCGCGGCCTTCGCCGCGCTGACGCCGGCAGGGCTGACCACCGCCTCGGGCGAGCTCGGCACGGGCATCATCCAGTCCGCGATCAACGCCGACGGCCAGTTCCTCAATCTGATGCTCGATCCGACCATCATCGGCCGCTCGGGCGGTTTCGCCAAGGCGGGCAGCGTCGCGCAATTCGCTGAGGGCGATGATGCGGCCGGCTATGCCGCGATGCGGCCCGCCAATGCGCGCGAGCGCGAGGCCTATGCGATGGCGACCAAGGTGCCGCAGCTGCTGGCGTCGCAGCTGAGCAGCCGCTGGAGCGTCTGGGCGGCAGGCTATGGCGGCTCGGCCCAAGTCGGCGGCAATGCGGCGATCGGCTCGCAGGATTTGACTGCGCGGGTCTGGGGCGGCGCCGCCGGCGCCGACTACAGGCTTTCAGTGGACACGCTGGTCGGCTTCGCGCTCGGCGGCGGCGGGCTGAACTACTCGCTCGCCAATGCGATGGGCGCGGGTTCGGCCGACCTGTTCCAGGCCGGCGTCTATGGCCGGCACAATTTCGGGCCGGCCTACCTCTCGGCCGCACTCGCCTATGGCTGGCACGACGTCACCACGAACCGCACCGTGCCGGCCGGCGGCTTCGACCAGCTCCAGGGCCGCTTCAAGGCCGATACCTTCTCGGCCCGCTTCGAGGGCGGCTATCGCTTCGCGACACGCTGGATCGGCATCACACCTTATGCGGCTGCGCAGGCGACCAACTTCAACCTGCCGAACTATTCCGAACTCAGTCTCAATGGCGGCGGCCTGTTCGCGCTGAACTACGCCTCGCAGTCGCTCACCGACACCCGCTCCGAACTCGGCCTGCGCACCGACAAATCCTATGCGGTGCAGGACGGCGTGCTGACCTTGCGCGGCCGCGCCGCCTGGGCGCACGACTACAATCCGAGCCGCGCCGTGACCGCATTGTTCCAGACCCTGCCGGGCACCAGCTTCGTCGTGAACGGCGCCCAGGCCGATGCCGATTCCGCGCTTCTCAGCGCCAGTGCCGAGATGAAATGGCTGAGCGGCTTCTCGATCGCCGGCACCTTCGACGGCGAGTTCTCCGGCAACGTTACCAGCTATTCCGGCAAGGGCGTGTTGAAATACAGCTGGTGAGAAGATCTAAAGCATGATCCGGAAAAGTACGAAGCTGTTTTCCGAAAAGATCATGCTCAAACAACAACCTAAAGCGCGATGACGATTCATCTCGATCTCATCGCGCTTTAGAGGCGTTTTCGAGCGAAGTGGTTGCCGGTTCGCGTCAAGAAAACGCGTCTCAACAAAAGCCTTGAGCCCTATTTTCCGGCCTGCCACTGCCCGGACACGCCCAGGATCACCCTGACGCGGCCGGTGCCGGCCTCGTTCAGCGCAGTCGTCTGCGGCACCTGGACGTCGAGCTGATCGACATACAGGAACGGCATGCCGGCTTCGAGGTCGTAGAGCAGCTTCTGCAGCGCCGGCTGGTCGAGCTCGCAGCTCACGACGAGACCGACGAAGCCGTCCTTCGCCTGAGCGCCCGAGACGTCCACCTGCGAGGACTGCACCGAGCCGCCGACATTGGCGACGGCGGCCGCAACCCGCTGCAACAGATTGGCGCCCGCGACCGTCACGGTCGGCCCTTCCAGGAACGGCGTGCCGGGATGCTCGGCCAAGGCTGCCGCAGCATTCTTCGCGCCGCCCTTGCGGCCGCGCAGCTGGTCGAGCAGGTCGGAGGTCTGCGCCAGCGCCTGGCGGTGAGCGAAGACGTCGGCGATCGACAGCCCCGCCATCAGCAGCAGCCCGCCGGCAACCGCGACATAGAGCGTGACCGCGATCAACGGCGAGCTTCCGAGCGCCCGCGTCACCGCGTTTCCGCTCGCGACCTTGGCGCTGCTGATGGTGCTGCTCATGGCACGTTCCTCGGCTCGATCTGCGCCTCGATGTGGAAGCGCTCGCCGGGATCTGACGAACTGCGCGTCGTCGGGGCGTAGAAGGTGGCGCGGGTGAAATGCTGGGACTGCTCGATCAGCGGGATCAGCGAGGGCGCATCGCGGGTGATGCCGCCGATCTGGAGCTTGTTGCCGGCCAGATGCAGCTCGGTGACATAGGTGTGGTCCGGCAGCAGACGGCTCAGCGATTCCAGCACGATCACGCTCGCCGGCGTCTCGTATTTGCGGCGTTCGAGCAATGCGAGCGGCGAACGCTCGCCGCCGTCGGCGCCACGCAGCGCGGCGCGGCGCTGGGTGATCTGCCGCTCGAGCTTGCTCTCCTGCGCGCTGAGGCTGTCGGCGAGATAACCCGCGGTCACCGACCCGATCACCGCGGCGACGGCGGCGACGGCGAGCACCAGTTGCAGCGTCCGGCTCAGCCGGGCCGGATCGATCGCGCCGCGCGACCTCTGCTCGAACACCTTGATGCGGCCGCCCTCGGCGGTCTCAGTCGCGACCGCGATCGCGGCCGGATGGAAGGGGGAGACCGCCTCGACATAGCTCATCGCCAACTTGCGCGGTGCGGCGGCGATCTCGGTGGTGATGCTCTCGCTGCCATGCGGCACCGGGGCGCTGCACCCGAACACGGCATCGCTCGCGCTCCACGGTGTCAGCCGATCGATCTGCGCCCGCACGATACCCTCGAGGAAATCGGCGGCGCGCGCCGGCAGCTCCAGCGGACGGAACAGGAAGCGCGCCCTCCGCAGCACGATCTCGACCCGGCTGCCGCGGACGATCTGCGCCAGGTTGGGACTTGCGAACTTGCCGTCCTCGAACGCGATCTCCTTCGGAACGTTCTCCGGCTTTGCCGTCTCCAGCGCAAAGGTGCCGCTCTCGGTCTCGACCAGCCGCACCACGCGCGGCGACACCATCCGCTCGAGGCCGGCAACCGCCGTGCCGGCCACGGTGCCGGTCCAGGTATCGAGAATGGCGCGAACAGAATCGAGCGAACTCATCTCACAGAGGCTTTCCGGCAGAACCGTCGAAGGCGTTATGCCACGACAAGACACGATACGGCTCATCGCTGCCTTCGAGAAGCAGGATGACGATTTCGGCCGAGCTGCGCCGGTGCGACGGCGCCTCGGCGACGACGGTCAGCCGGTACGCCCGCGAGCCGTCGGTCGTCACATTGGCGCCGCCGGCGAGGCTGACCAGGGATCGCGGATCGACCTTGGGGTCAGTGCGGTCGCGCAGCAGCTGTTGCAGCGTCTCGGGCGTCATGCCCGGCAGTGCCGCCAGCACCTGCGGCGCGGCGTCCAGCAGATTCACCGTCCGCATGTTGCTGAACACGGTGACGAAGGGCATCGCACGCTCGACGACGGCGGCCGGAATGCCGCGCACGAGCCAGAGCTCGTCGCTGTGCGGGAACGGCGCATGGCGCGGCAGATAGGACGCGCCCAGCGTGCGGTAATAGGAATCCTCCGGATTGTCCTGGCCGGCTTCCGTCGCGGAGCGCCAGGCGAGGATCCGGTCCGCATAGGCCGGCGCGTCCGTCTCCGAGACGCCGAGCGCCGTCATCAGGCCCGCGAGCAACGCCTTCGGCGCCATGTTGAGATCGACCCGCGCCGCCTCCGAGCGGAAGGTCACGCTCACCCGGCCGGCGCCGACGCGGGCATTGAAGGTGCCGCTGGTCGGCCGCACCGCTTCGTTCTGCGCCGTCAGCCGGTAGGCGGTGAGCTCGATGCCGGCGTTGACGAGCGCATCGGTCTGCAACCGGTCGGCGTTGACCGCGACGGTGATCGCAGTGTTGGTGACATAGGTGAGGTAAATCAGCGCGAGCGCGGCCAGCGCCGCCAGGATCCAGAGCACGACGACGACGATGAAGCCGCGGGGATCGCCGATAGCCTCGCAATTCTGCGCCGTGCGGCTCACAATTGCTGCTCCTCTTTCTGCGCCTGTTGCGGCCCGGTGCGCGCCGCCACGCAGGTGGTCGGATTCTTGGCCCGCGCGCATTCGGCGGGCGCCGTGATGTGCGGGATCACCGCGCCTGAGACCGCGAGCACCTGCCCGTTGGCGCCGTTGCGCACGGTGATGCGGATGCGATCCGGCAGCTGGCTCTGGCCGCGCCAGGTCGGCTGCCATTGCCCGTCCGGTCCGGCATAGGAGAAGCTGACGCGGAACGGGGCGCGGATCAGCACGACCTGGTCGACGAAGCGGATTTGCCCGTCGGTCGGCATCGGCTGGAACGGCGCGCGCTCGCGCACCAGCGCCAACCCCTGCGAATCGGCCTTCTCGATCAGGCGGATGAATTCGAGACCCGGACGCGTGCTCGGACCGAGCGCGGTGCGCAGGAAGGTCACCGACAATTCGGCGCCGTCGAACAGCGGCACCTTGGCGTCGCCGTTCACGGTCATCTGCTCGGCGACCGACAAATCGGCGACGATGCGGTCGAGCCCGGTGGCGAGACGTTCGGCCCGCTGCACCCGCGCGATGCCGCGATTCCAGTTCGGCAGCCATTGCGCCGTCACCGTCGCCAGCGCCGCCAGGATGACCGTCATCAGCAGCGTCGCAAGCAACACTTCGAGCAGGGTGAAGCCCGCCTCATCGGCCAGCGTGCGGCGCAGGCGCCTCATTGTGTGGCCCTCGGCACCAGCTTCACCGTCGTGATCTGGATCGCAGCGCCGTCGCCGCGCTGGAGGCGCAGATTGACGGCCATCGGCACGAAGCGGTTGGCGGCGGGATCCTCGCCCGCGACGTTCATCGGCGCGATGTCGACGCGCCAGCGTGTGCCGGACAGCTCGCCACTCTGCCGGCCCGGCTTCAGCAAGGCCCGCGGCGGCAGGTCTGCCAGCAGCCGCTCGGCGGTGCCGGCCAGCGCCAGCCGCTGGTCGATCGAGCGCGTGCCCTTCGCCGTCGTGGCGATGACCGAGCCGATGGTTCCGAGCACGGCGACGATGATCGCAAGCGCCACCAGCGCCTCGATCAGGGTGAAGCCGGCGGCGCCGTCAGAGCAGCTTCTGCAGGACAATCTCGACCCCTCCGGTCAGCCAGTTGACGCGCACCTCATAGCCCATGCCGGGCCGCGCCAGCGCGATCGTCCCGCCGCACGACATGCCCGACGGAAAGAAATCGATCGACCGCCCCGCCGCCCGGTCGGCGCAGCGCGAGGCCAGCGTCGCCGCCATCACCACGTCGCGGGGCAGGCGGATGATTTGTCCGGTGACGCCCGAACGGATCGCGCGCGCCTCCGCATCCACCACGGTCGTCACCCTGGTCTGCCGGCGCAGCGCCGCGTTGCGGTCGGCCTTCAGGAGGGCTGCGGTCTCGACCGCATAGCTCTCCAGCTTGGCACGCGTCGTCGTGTGCGGGACAGCCGGCAGGATGATCGCCGCGAGCAGCCCGATGATGGCGAGCACGCACAGGATCTCGATCAGCGCGAAGCCGCGCGCATCAACGAGGTCCTCAGCGCGCGCCGCTGACAATGTCGGCTGCCGTTCCACTGCCGCCTTCCTGACCGTCCGATCCGAGCGAGATGATCTCGTAAGGCGCGCTCGCGCCCGGCGAGCGATAGACATAGATGTGGCCCCAGGGGTCATTCGGCACCATGCCGCCGCGCAAATAAGGCCCGTTCCAGCCGGCCTGGTTGTTGCTGCGGGTCAGCGCGGTGAGGCCCTCGTTCGAGGTCGGATAGCGGCCGAGATCGAGATAATAGAGATCAAGTGCGCTGGAGAAGCTCTCGATCTGGATCTTCGCCGCCTTCGCTTTGGACTCGCTGAGATAGTTCAGCACCCGCGGGCCGACCAGCGCCATGATCATCCCGATAATGGTGATGACGACCAGCATCTCGACGAGCGTGAAGCCGGCCTCACCTCGGGCCGCACGCCGCCGGCCGCGCCTTAACGATGGATGTTTGGTCACTTCAAGTCTCTCCCCTTACCTGCCCGCTACTCGCGCGTTGCCTGGCCTAACCGACAATCTGGCTCACCGACATCAGCGCCGTCATCACCGACGTGATCAGGCCGCCGACCACCAGCGAGATCGCGATGATCGCCGCCGGCCCCGCGACGCCGACCGCACGGTCGAGCGTTCGCTGCAATTTCGTTTCATAGAACTCGGCGACGCGTCCAGACAGCATCGGCAATTGCCCGGTCTCGTCGCCGAGCCGGAGCATGCGCACGGCCATCGCCGGCAATGCCTCGGTTTCGGCCAGCGCGTCGGAGAGCTTGGAGCCGTGGCGGACGCGATCGGCGGCATCGCTCCAGACCGCGGACGGTCCGGTCGTCGCCATCATGTCGATCAGGATGCGCAGCGTGGTGGTCAGATTGACGCCGCTGCCGAGCAGCAGGCCGAGATTGCGGCAGAACAGCGCCGTGCGGTACGCGCTCATGATGTTGCGGATCGCCGGCAGCCGCACGATCGCATTGGTGATGCCGTGGCGGATACGCTGCTGCCGCAACATGAGCCATGTCGCGGCGATGATGACGGCAAGGCCGGCCAGCACCGTGTCGGAATTGCTGCGCAGGAAGGTCGAGATGTTGAGGAATACGCCGACCACCGGATCGACCTTGGCGCCGAAATCCTGCAGCACGCTGGCAAACTGCGGCAGCACGAAGCTGAGGAAGAACAGCAGCACACAGCCGGCAGCGCCGAGCACGAACAGGGGATAGCGGATCGCATCCGACAGCCGGCGCCGCAGGGCTTCGCCGCGCGCGCGTTCGCCCGCCAGCACCTCCAGCACCTGATCCAGTGATCCCGAGGCCTCGCCGACTCGGACGAGCGCGATGTACATCGGCGGAAATAGCCCCTCGTGCCGCGCCAGCGCCTCGGCAAAGCTCTCGCCCGAGACGACGCGCGAACGGATGTCGGCCACGACCGAGCGCAGCCGGCCGAAATCGGGGTCGGCCGCGAGCAGCTCCAATCCGTCGTTGATGCGGGCGCCGGCACGCAGCAGCAGCGCGAGGTCGCGGGTGAAAATGGTGACGTCTTCCGGCTTCGGCTTGTTGAAGAGGTTGAAGAAACCGCCCGCCGCGCCGCCCTCATCCGGCGTGACGTTGTCGACCAGCACGAGGCCGAGCCGCTCGATCCGCGGCCCGACATCGCCCGGCGCAGGCGCGGCAATGGCGCCGGAGATCAGGTCGCCGTTGGCATTGAGCGCGCGGTAGCGATAGTTCGGCATGGGTCCTATAGCTGAATGAGCTTGGGTCGAATGCATTGGCCGCGCACTCGGTGCACCTCTCCCGCTTGCGGGAGAGGTCGGCGCGAAGCGCCGGGTGAGGGCTTTCTCCTCTGGGGGGTCCTCGCTTGAGGAGACCCCCTCTCCCCAACCCTCCCCTGCAAGCGGGGGAGGGAGCGCACCTCGCTCGTCGCAGCGAATGAATCAAATCGCATCATGTTCATCGCACCGTCGTGACGCGGAAGACCTCGGGCACGGTCGTCAATCCGGCCCGGCATTTGGCGACCGCATCCTCCAACATCGTCGTCATGCCGCCACGCATCGCGGCGGCATCGATGGAGTGGGAGTCGGTCTGCGGCCCGATCAGCCCGCGCACCTCGTCAGACATTTCGAGGATCTCGAACACACCGTTGCGGCCGCGATAGCCGGTGCCGCCGCAGCGTTCGCAGCCGCCGGCCTCGTGCACGACCTCGCCGCACTTGAAGCCGATCACCGCAAAGCGCGGGTCCTTGGCGAGATCGGCCTCGGTCAGCGCGTGCGGCACCTTGCAGCGGTCGCACAGCATGCGCACCAGCCGTTGCGCCACCACCGCACGCAGCGTCGACTTCAGCAGAAAACCCTCGATGCCGAGATCGATCAGGCGCGGCACCGCGGCCGCCGCCGTCTCGGTGTGCAGCGTCGTCAGCACGAGGTGGCCGGTCAGTGCGGCATGGATGGCGATATGCGCGGTCTCGGCGTCGCGGACCTCGCCGACCATGATCACGTCGGGGTCCTGGCGCACGAAGGCGCGCATGGCGGAGGCGAAGGTCAATCCGATCGACGGCTTGACCTGCGACTGGTTAATGCCGGGGATCTCGTACTCGACGGGATCCTCGATGGTGAGGATCTTGCGCGTCGGCTCGTTCAGGATCGACAGCATGGTCGCAAGCGTCGTGGTCTTGCCGCTGCCGGTCGGCCCGGTGATCACGATCATGCCGTGCGGCATTGCCAGCATCCGCGTCATTGCGCGTTCGTCGCGGGCGCTGAGGCCGAGCTTGCTCATTTCCAAGAGGCCGCGGTCGCGCGGCAACAGACGGATGACGGCGCTCTCGCCGTGCTGCGTCGGCATGGTGGCGACGCGAACGTCGATCTCGCTGCGCCCCACACGCACGCGGGCGGCGCCGTCCTGCGGCAGGCGCCGTTCGGCGATGTTGAGGCTGGCGAGAATCTTGATGCGCGAGATCAGCGCCTGCGGCGGGATGCCCTGCGGCGACGGCAGCGCGCGCAGCAGGCCATCGACGCGCATGCGCACCGTGAGCCCAGCGCGGAACGGCTCGACGTGGATGTCGCTCGCACGCAAGTCCACCGCGCGCTCCAAGAGATCGTTGAGCGCGCGCACCACAGGTGCGCCGCTGGCGAGATCGCGCAGGCTCTCGATATCGTCGTCGGACTGCTGCGCAACGCTTCTGCCGCTTCGATCGGCAGTCGCGTCGTCGGCATCGGCCCGTTGATCGAGAACGGTCGTAATATCCTCATATGACGCTACGACGACATCGACCGGTGTTCCGAACACGATTTCCGCGGCGCGCGTGGCGGCCGTGTCGGAGGGGTCGGCGACAGCGAGCCGAACACCGTCGTCCGGCGCAATGAAGGGAAAGATGGTGGATTCGCGCAGGAAACGGCGCGAAAACCCGTCGAGACGAGGTGTCGCCGCGAGCAATTGCGGAAGATTCAGCCGCGGCAGATCGAAATAATGCGATACTTCATCGGCGAATTCGGTGGCGGAAAGATCGGTGGCCTCCCACAATTCGCGTAAGGGGCGCGTCAGCGCGGGATTGGCCGACTTGTCCGCATGGGCATGCGCCCGCAGCGGCAGTGAATATTTTTCCAGGAGGTGCTGCCGGAAGCTCTCTGCGGAGCGGTCGCGCATCGCATTCACAGCGTTGACCTTGTTACTTGAATGCAACAACTTCGGCGGGGCGGGAGGCCCTTTACCCTTGACTTATTTCTTAGCAAAAACATAATCGTGGCGCAAACTTGTTGCGCGTCCGAACCGAGGGGGATCGGATGCAATTTCCAGTCACATCTAGCGTTGGCAGGCGTATTTTGTTTGAGGTGGTCCAGCCGCTCTTGCGCCTGCGTTCGGCGCTGCCTGCTGCGCTTGTCTTGTTGTCGTCCGCCTTCCTGCTCGGCGCCTGCATCGTCACCGCCGACCAGTCGATCGAATCCGATCCGAAGGATCCGCGCGCCCAGGACATTGCCGACAAGATCCGCTCGCTGGACCTTGAGCCGCGGCAACCCACCGATACCGGCGCGACCGGCATCGCCCAGTCGAAATCGTCCAAGCCGGCGATCTATCTGAGCGATGATGCGACGCCGCAAGGCGGCGCGCTGGCCGAGCGCGATGACGGCGGCGGCAGCGGCTATGATCTCAATTTCGAGAACGCACCGGTGGCCACCGTCGCAAAGGTCATTCTCGGTGACGTCTTGAACGTCGGCTACACGATCGACCCGCGCGTGCAGGGAACCGTGACGCTGGCCTCGGTGCGCCCAGTGCCCAAGGCGGACGCGCTCTACGTGCTGGAGAACGCGCTGCGCATGTCCGGCGTCGCATTGGTGCGCGACCGCACCGGCTATCGCCTGCTGCCGGCGCCGGAGGCCGGTCCCGGCGGCGTGGACCGCTCGAACGTCGCTGCCGGCCAGGGCATCTCGGTGGTGCCGCTGCGCTATGTCTCGGCGCAGAACATCTTCAAGCTGCTCGATGCCTTCGGCGTCAAGGCCGCGACCATGCGCCCGGACAATTCCCGCAACACGCTGATCGTCAGCGGCAGCGGCAGCGACCGGGCGACCGCCGTCGACACCATTCTCTCCTTCGACGCCGACTGGATGCGCGGACAATCCGTCGGCATCTTCCCGGTGCACAATTCCGCGCCGGAGCCCATCATCAGCGAGATCGAGAAGATCATGGATTCCGGCGACGGTGGGATGAGCCAGAACGTGATCAAGCTTCAGCCGATCGCGCGGCTCAACTCGATCCTCGTGGTGAGCCAGAAGCCGGAATATCTGAAACGCGCGCAGACATGGATCGCGCGGCTCGACCGCTCCGACACCGACGGGGTGAACCTGAAGTCCTATCCGCTGCGCTACGGCAATTCCAAGCTGGTCGTGGCGATGCTGAACGATATGCTGCTCAACCAGGGCTCGGCGAGCAGCTCGACGCTCGACAACGCCTCGAGCCAGATCTCGCCCGGCTCCGGGATGTCGACGACATTATCCTCCACCAATCCCGTAGCGTCGCTGAGCGCGCTGCCGACCGCCGCCGCCGGCGCCACGACGCCGGTCAGCGGACCGGCCGGCTCGGCGCTCGGCGCCCGTCCCGCTCCGGCCGCCTCGGCGACGCCGGCGCAGGACAACGGTCTCGGGGGACTGTCAAGCGGCGGTGCAAAGCCCGGCGCCAACGCCATCCTGCAGAACGTGCGGATCACGGCCGACGTCACTAACAATGCCGTGCTGGTCTATGCCAACCAAGACGCGCAGCGCATCGTCGAGCAGACCATCCGCCAGATCGACCGGCCGCAGCGCCAGATCGCGATCGAGGCGACCATCGCCGAGGTGACGCTGAACAATCAGTTGAACTACGGCGTGCAGTTCTTCCTGGCGAGCCAGAAAGGCTCGATCTCCAACACCGTCTCTGGCATCAGCAACGCCGCAACGGTCGGCAGCAACACCGAGGCGACGAGCAACGCGGTCAACGCCGCCGCCGGCGCCCTACTCGGCCGCGCCTTGCCCGGCTTCAATTTCCTGATCGGGTCGGAAAATTCGCCGCGCGTCGTGCTCGATGCGCTGCATAACGTCACCGACGTCAAGGTGCTGTCGAATCCCTCGCTGGTGGTGCTCGACAACCAGACCGCGACCTTGCAGGTCGGCGACCAGGTGCCGTTCTCGACCGGCACTGCGACCGTGCTGACCGCCAACAACACCGTGGTCAACACCATCGACTACAAGAACACCGGCATCATCCTGCGCGTGCTGCCGCGCGCCAATGCCAACGGCAACGTCGTGCTCGACATCGAGCAGGAGATTTCCAGCGTTGCGGCCGGCAGCGCCTCGCTGACGCCGACGATCTCGCAGCGCCGGGTCAAGAGCTCGATCGCGGTGATGAGCGGGCAGACGGTGCTGCTGGCCGGCCTGATCAGCGAGACCGAGAACAAGCAGCGCCAGGGCATACCGATCCTCGATTCGATCCCCGGCATGGGCGATGCCTTCTCGCACCAGACCAACGCGCGCGCCCGCACCGAGCTGATCCTGTTCATCCGCCCGACCGTGATCAAGGACGGCGTCGATGCTCATGTCATCGCCGAGGAGATGCGCACCAAGATGAACAGCCGTCTGGTCGGGACCAGCAATCCCGTGGTCACTGTGCCCAAGGCGGCACGCTAGGGCATGGTCCGGACCCGAAGGGCCACGTTGATGCAAGGCATGCAGCGGCTTTCCGGAAAGATCATGCGCCAACAACAACCGTGACGGATCAGGTGGCGGACGAAGAGACGGGCCCTTCGCTCGCAATCGGCATCGCCCTGCTACTGGGCGTGTTCGCAAGCCTCGTCACCGCGCCGGGCGCGGAGGGCCTTTACGGCGCCTTTTTGGCCGCGCTGATGCTGGCGATCGCGACGTACGATGCGCGCCACTATCTCATTCCGAACGAACTGACCGGCACGGCTTTCGCGCTCGCCCTGCTCCGCGCCGGCGCGTTCGTGCCTGATCTCGGCATCGAGGCCCTGCTGTGGCCGCTGGCCCGGGCCGCGGCGGTCGCGCTGCCGCTACTGCTGCTGATGCTGGCCTACCGCCACTGGCGCGGCCGCGACGGGCTTGGGTTCGGCGACGTCAAGCTCGCGGCGGTGTGCGGGGCCTGGCTCGATCTTGCCACCGTGCTGGCGGTGATCGAGCTTGCGGCGCTGCTGGCGATCGGCGCCTATGTCATCAATGCTGCCCTGCAAAGGAAACGGCTGCGCGCGACCGCGTTCCTGCCGTTCGGGCTGTTCCTGGCACCGGCCATCTGGATCGGTTGGCTGGGCGAGACCTGGTATCTCAACTGGCTCGGCGGCTGGCCGGGCTAAAGCACGACGATGTCAGGATTATTCGTCGTTCCGGCGCAGTCTCCCTGCCCCTCACGCTCTACTGTGCATGGGGTTGTTTTCGCGTTTTTTATTTTGCGACTGCCGAAAGCACCGGGCCGGCAGGGTCAGTGCTCCCGGCTCGGGGCCCATTCCAGGGCCCGCAGGCGGGCCTGGGCGATCTCCCCACGCGTCATCTTGGTGGTGACGGCATCGCGGATCCTGGCCCGCGACTCGCGCACCCGGGGCGGCGATGCTGCCGTCGACAGGTTGAGCCATTTGGAGGCCTCGACGATGTCCTGGGGCACGCCCTGGCCGCGGTCATAGAGCAGGCCCAGCGAATATTGGGCGCGGCTGTCGCCCTGCTCCGCCGCGCGGCGGTACCACATCGCAGCTTCCGTATAGTTCATCGGCACGCCGCGGCCGGTCTCGAACAGGAAGCCGAGATAGGTCTGCGCCGCGGCATTTCCGCGCTCGGCGAGCGGGATGAAGATGCGGGAGGCCGTCACATAGTCCTGGCGCTGGAACGCGGACACGCCCTGGCGCAATGACAGGGCGTACGCCGGCATCGCCGTCACGAGCAGAAGCACGGCGACGGCACAGGCCCGCCTGCCCCGCCGCACAGCACCTGCATGGCGCCGCAGAGCATCGCATTCATTGAGAGATTTCATGCCGTTCCTTCCCTGCCTGCCGACGAGACTAGTCCGCCGCTGGACCAGAATCCAGAGCACGGCCGCGCGGCCGATTTGACGGTTTGGATCTAATCCGTCAGTGCGACGAATACGTGATGTTCGACCGCGTCCAGCACGTCAAACGGCACTGGCACAATCAAGCGCCCAGCGCGCATCCCGGCGCAAGTTTCATGCACCGCGTTCCGCGCCGGTGCACAAGCCTCAGCTCAGGATGAAATGGCCGGCAGCGTCGATATGGAAGTGCTGGTCCAAGAACGACGTGTCGACATGACCGCTTGCCGACTGGGCAGCAAGCCAATTCGCGAACTGGCCGGAGTCGTTGGACACCCATCCGGCGGAGCTCGTTGTCTCCGTAGCCACTGTGACCGGCGGCGAGCTGCGGAACAGAAATGAATCGCCCGGCGTACTTGCCATGCCGCTTGCAGGGGAAGCGCCAATCACGCCGTCGCCGTTGAGATCCTGATGGAAGCTGCTCTCCACCGTCGCAATCGACGTCGGCGTCATGTCGCTGCCGCTGAGATAGTTGCCGTTGCTGTCGGTTTGCCAGACCGAATAGCTGCTGCCGCTGCCATACTTCCAGGCCACCTCATAGCCGCTGGACGTCGCCTCGGCCCCGATCGGGGTCCAGGCGCCGAGCTGTCCCTGAGTCATGGCGGCTCCGCCCAGCTTCAGTGTCGGTCCCGTGCCGCCCGCGACGGGGTTGAGGTAGTAGTTGCTCCCCGTCAGCACGAGACTGGTCGATCCCAAAGCCTCGATCGTGGTGCTCGACGTGCTCGTCGGCGTGATCACGCCGTCGCCGTTGAGATCCTGGTGGAAGCTGCTCTCCACCGTCGCGATCGACGTCGACGTCATATCGCTGCCGCTGACGTAATTGCCGTTGCTGTCGGTCTGCCAGACCGAATAGCTGCCGCTGCTGCCGTATTTCCAGGCCACCTCATAGCCGCTGGACGTCGCCTCGGCCCCGATCGGAGCCCAGGCGCCGAGCTGCCCCTGAGTCATGGCGGCGCCACCCAGCTTCAGTGTCGGTCCCGTGCCGCCCGAGACGGGATTGAGGAAGTAGTTGCTTCCCGTCAGCACGAGGCTGGTCGATCCCAAGGCCTCGATCGTGGTGCTGCTCGATGAGTTCGCGGCCGTGATCACGCCGTCGCCATTGAGATCCTGATGGAAGCTGCTCTCCACCGTCGCGATCGACGCCGACGTCATGTCGCTTCCGCTAACATAGTTGCCGCTGCTGTCGGTGTGCCAGACCGAATAGCTGCCGCTGCTGCCGTATTTCCAGGCCACCTCATAGCCGCTGGACGTCGCCTCGGCCCCGATCGGAGTCCAGGCGCCGAGCTGTCCCTGCGTCAGGGCGGCGCCGCCCAGCTTCAGTGTCGGCCCGGTGCCGCCCGAAACAGGATTGAGGTAATAGTTGTTTCCCGTCAGCACGAGGCTGGTCGATCCGAAGGCCTCGATCGTGGTGCTCGACGTGCTCGCCGGCGTGATCACGCCATCGCCGTTGAGATCCTGATGGAAGCTGCTCTCGACCGTCGCGATCGACGTCGACGTCATGTCGCTGCCGCTGATATAGTTGCCGTTGCTGTCGGTCTGCCAGACCGAATAGCTGCCGCTGCTGCCGTACTTCCAGGCCACTTCGTAACCGGTGGACGTCGCCTCGACCGCGATCGGCGTCCAGGCGCCGAGTTGTCCCTGCGTCACTGCGGCGCCGCTCAGCTTCAGTGTCGGCCCCGTGCCGCCCGCGACGGCATCGAGGAAATAGTTGCCGCCGGACTGGACGAGGCTGGTCGCGCCGAGCGCCTCGATCGTGACCGGACCGACCTGGCTGAGCAGCGTGGCGCTGGTGATCGTGCCGTCGGCAAACTGGAATGCCTCGATGCCGGTCGCGGTATCGACGCCGTCAGGCGAGCCGGAGCGCAAATCGGTGAGCGTGAACGTATCGGTGCTAGCGTTGTAGGTGACGCCGTAATTGGCCCTGTTACCCGAATACACCGCAGTGTCGGCGCCAGATCCGCCCACAATGGTGTCGTTGCCGCCGCCGCCGGTGATCGTGTCGTTGCCGGATCCGCCGTTGAGCACGTTGGCAATGGCATTGCCGAGGATGGTATCGTTGCCGGAGCCGCCTGTCGCATTGTCGATGTAGGAGCGCGCGTCGCCGTTGTAGAGATAGGCGTTGTAGACATTGCCCGACGCGTAATGGCCATCTCCGAGATAGGCCAATTGCGCGGTGGAGAACACCGACGATGCACCGGGATTGAGATTGATGCTCAGGTTCGTCGTGTAGTTCGACAGGTCGTAGGTGTCGACGCCGCCGCCGTCCCAGACGGTCTCGTAGATGCGGTTGGCCGACCCGCCGACGCCACCGCCCGGCGCGAGTTGCCCGACGCCGTTGATGAACTCCTGCCCCGTCGTCGGGCTCCAGGTGTAGACCGTGCTGCCGCTCTGGGTCGTGTAGTTCGCGCCATACATCGTCTGGAGCGCGAGGATATCGTTGGCCATATAGGTCTGCGGATATCCGTAGGCCTCATTGGTGTAGCCGGCCGTCGTCGAAGCACCGACATAGCTGCGATAGCTCATGACAGTGTATTCGCTGTCGTCATGGGCGCTTGGCACCGCGACGTTGGCGACGCCGCCCGTCTCTTGGCTGTGCTTGAGGCCGAAGGCATGGCCGAGCTCGTGCAGCGCCGTCGTGAAATAGTAATTGCCGAGCTTTGCCTGGGTGTAGTCGTAATCGGTGCCGAACCACACGTCGCCGCCGGCAGCATAGTTGCCGGGGTAATAGGCATAGGAGGTCGGGTTGGCCGACGGCGACTGCGCGATCATGATGTCGGCGCTGTTCGCGCCGTTATACGTGATGCTGGCGTTGGTGTAGCTCTGGATCAGTCCGATCGCGTAATTGATCGCCGCCTGCATCTGGCTCGGCGCCGAAGCGAAGCCCGAGGTGGTCGGCTCGCTGCTGCCGCCGCTGTAGGAGCTGGGGTAATCGCTGGGCGAGTCGGGGAAGCTGTAGGAGATCACGCCGGACCATTTGACGCCCGACAGCAGACCGTCGATATCCGCGTTATTGGTCTGAGTGACGGAAACAGAAGTGGCCAATGGAACTCTCCGGGAACGGCGCGCCTCGCGCGATTCGTGAGCAGGCGCTTGATTCTAGCTAGAGAACTATACGTTTGGTTTAAATTTGGCAGCGGCGCCCGCCCCCCTGCCATAATGCCTTGTTAGTCATGAAATCCCGTAGTCATACGGACCGCCGGCAGGATGCGGGTTCCGCCTCTTGCTATGATTTGTGAAGGAAATCATGAAATTAGCCCCATTGTCAGCCGGTCTGATTGGTCTCGTGGCGGTGCTCGCGGGACCGGATCGCTTGTCCATCGGAGAACAGCCAGCCATGGTCGCTACCGCCAACGCTGATGAAAGCGGCAAAGAAACCGGCAACGAGGCCGGCAAGGAAGTCGGCAGCGCAGGACGCGCGTCCACCATGCCAATGGCCCGTGATCCTTCCGCTGCGGTGGCGGAGGAGTACGAAGCCGCCCGCCGCAAGGGAACGCGAGAGGCGTTGGAGCTCTTCCTGGCGCGCCACGGCGATGATCCGCTGGCCGAGCAGGCGCGTGCCGAGCTGAAGCGCCTGTCGCGCTGATCTCGTCGCCGCGCCAAATTCGCACGAGGCATCGCATTTTGGCAGGTTGCATCGGCGCCGCGCCGGACTTGCCGCATGGCCTTTCGGCACTATGGTAGGCCCGCAATCCATCCCGGAGCCTTTCACGATGCCCTTTCCGCATGCCTCGGCAGCCCTGTCGCGCTTCACCGTGCTCGATCTGACCCGCGTCCGCTCCGGGCCCACCTGCGTGCGGCAGCTCGCAGATTGGGGCGCGAACGTAATCAAGATCGACGCCCTGACCGAGGATGCCGGCGGCGAGCAGCCGGGCGGACCACGGCACGGCGCCGACTTCCAGAATTTGCACCGCAACAAGCGGGCGATGACGCTGAACCTGAAGGACGCGCGCGGCCTTGCCGTGTTCAAGCGCCTCGCCGCCAAGGCCGACGTCGTGGTCGAGAATTTCCGGCCTGACGTGAAGAAGAAGCTCGGCATCGACTATGAGAGCCTCGCCGCGATCAATCCGCGCATCGTCTATGGCAGCATCTCCGGCTTCGGCCAGGACGGCCCCTATCACAAGCGGCCGGGCTTCGATCAGATCGCGCAAGGAATGGGCGGGCTGATGTCGATCACCGGCGCGCCGGGCCAGGGCCCGATGCGGGTCGGCATTCCCGTCGCCGACCTCACGGCGGGACTGTTCTGCGCCATCGGCATTCTCACCGCGCTGCTCGAGCGCGAGGTCTCGGGCAAGGGCCAGTGGGTGCAGACCTCACTGCTCCAGGCCCAGATCTTCATGCTCGACTTCCAGGCCGCGCGCTGGCTGATGGAGAAGGAGGTCGCCAAGCAGGCCGGCAACAACCACCCGACCAGCATCCCGACGGGCGTGTTCAAGACCTCCGACGGCTACATCAACATCGCCACGACAGGCGGGCGGATCTGGGAGCGCTGCGCTCAGGCGATCGGCGCACCGGAGCTCTATGCCCATCCCGACTATGCGACGGCCCCTGCCCGCTCCAGGAACCGCGACGCGCTCAACGCCGAGATCGAGAAGCGCACGGTGACGAAGTCGACCGAGACCTGGGTCCGCGAGCTCAACGAGGCCGGCGTGCCGTGCGGGCCGATCTACGCCATCGACCAGATGTTCGAGGATGCGCAGGTCAAGCATCTCGGCATCGCGCAGGACGTGCCGAACGACGAGGACCGCCACATCCGCCTGGTCGGCCAGCCCGTGACGCTGTCGCGCACGCCGAGCAGGATGGTGGCGCGGCCGCCGGAATTCGGCGAGCAGACCGATGAGGTGCTGAAGGAGTTCGGCCTCAGTGCGGACGAGATTGCGAAGCTCAAGGACGCCAAGGTGGTGTAGGCCGCCCGCGGCCGATGCGGACGAGCAAACCGTCAACGAGTGGCCAAAACAGCAGCACGATCGCCAGCGTCGCGATCGAGCCGACCAGACCGTTCGACCAGAACACTTTGAGGTCACCGCCGGAGCCGATCATCGACAGGCGGAAGGCATCCTCGGCGCGGTTGCCGAGCACCAGCGCCAGCGTGAACGGCGCCAAGGGAATGCCGATCTTTTTGAAGACGTAACCGACGACACCGAAGCCGAGCATCAGCCAGATGTCGAACATCGCGTTCTGGATCGCGTAGGCGCCGATCGCGCAGGACACCACGATCATCGGCGCCACCGCGGCGAAGGGCACGCGCAGGATCGAAGCGAAGACGGGCACCGTGGTCAGCACCAGCACGAGGCCGACGACGTTGCCGAGATACATCGAGGCGATCAGGCCCCAAACGAAATCCTTGTGCTCGACGAACAGCAGCGGCCCGGGATTGAGACCCCACACCATCAGGCCGCCGAGCAGGATCGCCGCAGTGCCGGAGCCGGGAATGCCGAGCGCCAGCATCGGCAACAGCGCCGATGTCCCGGACGCATGCGCCGCCGTTTCCGGGGCGAACACGCCCTCGATGCGGCCCTTGCCAAAGCTCTCGGGATCCTTGGCGAAGCGTTTTGCAAGATTGTAGCCCATGAAGGACGCCGCGATCGCACCGCCCGGGGTGATGCCGAGCCAGCAGCCGATGAAGGAGGAACGCAGCAGCGTCACCCAGTATTTCGGCAGGTCCTTCCACACGCCGAGCACGACGCGCAGCGAAATGCTCGCCGCGTGGCCGCGCAAAGCGAGGCGCTCCTCCATGGTCAGCAGGATCTCGCTGATGCCGAACAGGCCGATCACGGCGACCAGGAAGTTGATGCCGCGCAAGAGCTCGGCCGAGCCGAAGGTCATGCGCAGATTGCCCGACACCGTGTCCATGCCGATGCCGGCGAGCAGCAACCCCAGCGACATCGAGATCACCGTCTTGTGCTTGGCCTCGCGCCCGAGGCCGACGAAGGAGCAGAAGGTCAACAGATACACCGCGAAGAACTCGGGCGGCCCGAACTTGAGCGCAAAAGACGAGATCATCGGCGCAAGGAAGGTGATCAGCAGCACCGCGACCAGCGAGCCGATGAAGGACGACGTGAACGCCGCGGTCAGCGCTTCGGCCGCCTTGCCCTGCTGCGCCATCGGATAGCCGTCGAAGGTGGTCGCGACCGACCAGGCCTCACCTGGGATGTTGAACAGGATCGACGTGATCGCGCCGCCGAACAACGCGCCCCAGTAGATGCAGGACAGCATCACGATCGCCGAGGTCGGATCCATCGTGAAGGTGAGCGGCAGCAGGATCGCAACGCCGTTGGGGCCGCCAAGCCCCGGCAGCACGCCGACGAAGATGCCGAGCACGAGCCCGACCATCATCAGCACGAGCGTCTTCCACGTCAGCAGGACGGCGAAGCCGTGAAGCAGGAGACCGAAAGCTTCCATCGCGGGCCCGCCTAGTAGCCGAAGGCCGCTTCCAGCGGCCCCTTCGGCATGATGACGTCGAAGGCGATGTCGAAGGTGACGAACATGATCGCAGTGAACACAAGAGCGGTGAGCAGCGACTTCCACAGCGCGATCTTGCCGACGAGGCGCATGAAGCCGGCAATCAGCAGGAAGCTCGCGACATAGAGGCCGAGGAACTGCGTCACGACGCAGAACAGCAGCGTTGGCACGAACACTGCCATCACCCGGCGCGCCTGCGCGCGCGTGACGAAGCTCTCAGCCGCCTTGCGGTGCGCGACCAGCGCCACGATCAGTCCGTACAGGCTGCTGCCGCCGAGGATGACGGAGAGATAGAACGGGAAATAGCCGGGCTCGGGCCCGGTCGCATCCCAGGAGGCGCCGGTACGCCAATTGTCGTAGCCGAGCGTGACGGCGAGCGCGAGCAACAGCAGGCAGACGATGATCTCGATCGTGCCGGAGGAGACGACGGAGGGCGAGTCGTCCTCAGGCGCAGTCGGATCGTCGACGACGATTTCAAGATCGGTTTGGGACATGCTCTGTTAGGGACGGAGTGCGGTCAATTCTCCCTCTCCCCGCTTGCGGGGAGAGGGTCGGGGTGAGGGGGAGTCTCCGCGTAAACGGTGAGAGTTGGATTCGCGGAGAGTCCCCCTCACCCGCATCTTCGATGCGATGCGACCTCTCCCCGCAAGCGGGGAGAGGTGAAAGAATCACTTCGCGCTGAAACCGGCTTCCGTCATCAGCGACTTGTTGGTGGCATCGTCCTCTTCGAGGAACTGCACCATGTCCTTGCCGGTGAGGAAGATCGGCTTCAACGCCTGCCTCTCCATATAGTCCTTGTATTCCGCGGTCTGCGTCACTTTGTGGAGCAGCTCGACATAGAACGCCTGCTGCTCCGGCGTGACCTTGCCGGGCAGGAACATCGCGCGCAGCATCAGATACTGGACGTCGACGCCCTCTTCCTTGCAGGTCGGGATGTCGGCCCAGGACTGGGTGTCCGTCACCTTTGTGGTGTAAGAGATGCGCTCCTTGTCGAACACGCAGAGTGGACGCACCTGGCCGGCGCGCCAGACCTCGAGATTTTCACTGGGGTTATTGACGTTGGCTTCGGTGTGGTTGCCAACCAGCTGGGTCGCGGCCTCGCCGCCCGACTTGTAGGGCAGATAGGAGAACTTTGCGCCGGTCTTCTGCTCCAGGAAGACGGTCAGCACGTGGTCCTCGCGTTTGGAGCCGGTGCCGCCCATCTTGAACGGCGCGCTCGCCGCCTTCGCGGCCGCGACGAATTCCTTCACCGTCTTGGGGCCGGCACTGTTGTCCCACAGCACGAACTGGTCGAGCGCGATCACCGCGACGGGGGTCAGCTCACGCCAGTTGAACGGAATCTTCGCCGACAGCGGCAGCATGTAGATCAACGAATAGGCGATCAGCACCTTGTTCGGATCGCCCTCGCTCGATTTCATGTACATCAGCGCTTCCGCGCCCGACGCGCCGCCCTTGAGCGAGACCACGACTGGCTGCTTCATCAGATTGTTCTTCTGGATCGCGGCCTGCATCATCCGCGCCATCTGGTCGGAGGCGCCGCCCGCGCCCGCCGCGACCACGATCTCGACCGGTTTGGTCGGTTCCCAGCCGGCCAAGGCCGGCGCGCTGCAAAGCGTAGCCGCCAGCACGACCGCGGCCTTCATTCCATGTCCCACGCGCATCTTCCCTATGTTCTTGTTGGTATTGGCAATTCGCGGAAGCCAGCGAACGGCATTGTGCGGGCGAATACCGGTCAGTTCAAGCCTGGCTGGCATCGGCCCGCTTATGACTTTGGACTTAGACGGATTGCAAGCACGGGCGTCGCAAGAAAGCGCGGGCCCCTTGCGGAGCCCGCGCCAGTTCGTGAAACCAATGGGCCGGCCGACTAGACCAGCAGGATGTCGTGCGGATTGATCACCGCCCCGGGCTGGACCACGACCACCGCGACCGCCGATCCTTGCGTGCCATCCGCGCTGAAGTAGAGCGTCTGGTTGCCCGTGTCGAAGTGGAATTCGGCCGCGCCGGAGAACGTATTGTCGGCCGAGGTCTCGAAGATCGACGTCACGTCCATGCCCGCCGTCAGGCCACCGCCGAAGCTGCTGGCCGAGATCGCGATGCGATCGGTCTCGGTGGTGTTGTTGAAGTCCGTGACCTGGCCGGGCCCGGTCGGGGACTGAAGGAACGCGAACACATCGTTACCACCGCCGCCGCTCATGACATGACCGGACGCCGTCCCGATCAGGACATCGTTGCCACCTCCGCCGTTCAGGGCTTCGGTACCGTTGGTGGCGATGAGGATGTCGTCGCCGCTGGTCCCGTTCAGCACTGACGCGGTAGCCACGTCGTTGACGAGGGTGTCGGTCGCGGCGCCGGACGAACTGGTCATCCCGTCGGTGGCGGTGTAGTCGAACGAGCCGCCGGCCGTTGCGTCATCGGTGAAAAAGACAAAGCCGAAGGCTGCCCCTGCGCTGCCGCCGGAGCTTGCCGTGACGGCACCGGCCGAGAGGTGGTCCGAGCTGTCGGGATCGGTGTCGTTCAGCCCCAGCGCCCAGCCGGGAATGGCGACCGAGCCGCCGGAGCCGGCATCCGTGACCACGGTCTCGCTCACCGCGGTGGGCGCGTCATTGGTGCCGTTGATGGTGACGGTGACATCCTGGATGACAGTGCCGCCGTGACTGTCGTCGACCGTGACGAAATAGTCCTGGGTCAGCGCCTGCCCCTGCCCCAGGAACTGGATGTCGGCATTGTTGACGGTGAAATGCCAGCCGACCGAGCCGGCCCCGCCGGACTCGCTGACCGGATCGAGCGAGAACGTGCCGACATAGTCGCTGCTTGCTGGCACGAAGCTCGCGGTGTGAGTATCGCCACTCTCGACGTCGGAGAACGAAATCGACCCTGCGGTCGATTCCGTTGCCGGCCCCGTCGCGGGGCTGACATTCACGGAATCGAGGATCATGCCATCGGCATCATCGGCATAGGCGAATTGCAGCGTCGTGGCCGACAGCAGAGGATCGCGGGAGACCTCGAACGCATAGTGGTTGATGCCGGGCGCGACGTGGCTCAGCGACAGCAGCGTGACGCCGTCCCATGCCACCGAGAACGGCGTGTCCGTGCCTTCGGGATCGCCGATCAGATCGAAGCTGACTTTTCAGTGATCGCTGCGTGGTCAGTCGAAACACATCAAAAAACTGGCTGATCTGTCGGCTCGAATGCGGATCGACAGATGCAACCTCGGCAATCCTATTCCCGAGGTTGTCACGACGTCAAATGCAAACGCGAAAGTGCGCTTGTCTTCGGTTCCGGAGACCGGAACCGATTGAAGTTTTTATGACAAGCGCATGGCGCTGAACGGTTGAGGGATAGAGTCAACCGCCGTTCGCACTACGTGCGGCAATGCGAACGAATCGAGACGCTACTTGCCCTTCCAGATCGGCGCGCGCTTGTTGAGGAAGGCGTCCATGCCCTCACGGAAATCTTCGCTCATATAGGCCTTGAGGATCAGATCCTCGCCTTCCTCGCGCGACAACGTGCGGCGGATGCGGCGCACCGCTTCCTTGGTCGCCTCCAGCGTCAGCGGCGCGTGGCTGGCGACGAGCTTTGCGGTCTCGTCGGCGCGGCGCTGCAGCGTCTCGACATCGGGCACGACCTCGTTGAGCAGGCCAAGCGAGAGCGCTTCCTGCGCTTCGACGAGGCGCGCCTTGAAAATCAGGTCCTTGGTGCGGGCCGGTCCGACCAGCGACACGACGCGGCTGATGTTGGACATCGAGAGGCAGTTGCCGAGCGTGCGCGCGATCGGAAAGCCGATCCGTGTCGTTTCAGTCCCGATGCGAAGGTCGCAGCACGCCGCAATTCCGGCGCCGCCGCCGGTGCAGGCGCCCGCGATCGCCGCGATCACGGGCACGCGGCACTGCTCGAGCGTGCCGAGCACGCGGTCGATGCGCGCCTCGTAGTCGAGCGCATCCTGCGCGGTCTTGAAGGCGCGGAACTGGGAAATGTCGGTGCCGGAGGCGAAGGCCTTGTCGCCGGCGCCGGTCAGGATCAGCGCCTTGATCGAGCGGTCGGCGTTGATCTCCTGGCAGATCTCCGCCATGCGGTCATACATGGCGAAGGTCATGGCGTTGCGCGCCTGGGGGCGGTTGAAGGTGATCCGCGCGATGCCGTCCTGGACGGAGTAGAGCAGGTCTTCGTTGGTCGTCGTCGGTGCATTCATCGCGCGATCTCTTCAGTTCACTGGAGTTGCTTCAGGCCACCTGAGCTTTCGCCATCGGCACCATGTCGCGTCCCTTCAGGACGTCCATGGCCGCCAATACGCCGCCGCTCCGGTGCGGGATTTTTGCAAGATCAAGGCCCATCTCGACGCCGGCGAGCGTCCCCATCAGCATCAGATCGTTGAAATGACCGATATGGCCGATGCGAAACACCTTGCCCTTGACCTTGTTCAGGCCGGTGCCGAGCGACATGTCAAAATTTTCCAGCACCACCTTGCGGAAGGCGTCGGCGTCATGTCCTTCCGGCACGCGCACGCCGGTCAGCGCCGGCGAATGCGCGGCGGGATCGGCGCACTGTGTCTCGAGGCCCCAGACTTTGACCGCGGCGCGCGTCGCCGCGCTGTGGCGCTTGTGGCGGGACCAGACGTTCTCGAGGCCTTCCTCTTCCAGCATCTTCACCGCTTCGCGCAGGCCGTAGAGCAGGTTGGTCGCCGGCGTGTAGGGGAAGGTGCCGAGCTTGTTGAAGCTGATGACCTCCTGCCAGTCCCAATAAGAGCGCATGCCGGGATTGGCCTTGGCAACCGCGAGCGCCTTCTCCGAGACGGCGTTGAAGCCGAGGCCGGGCGGCAGCATCAGGCCTTTCTGGGAGCCCGCGACCGAGACGTCGATGCCCCAGGCGTCGTGCTCATATTCCATCGAGCCGAGGCCGGAGATGGTGTCGACCATCAGCAGCGCCGGATGTTGTGTGCGGTCGAGGATCTTGCGCACCTCCAGGGGCGGCGTCACGCAGCCGGTCGAGGTCTCGTTGTGGACGACGCAGACCGCCTTGATCGCGTGCTGCTTGTCGGCGGCAAGGCGCTGCTCGACCTCGGCGAGGTCGGCGCCATGGCGCCAATCGCCTGCGATGAAGTCGACGTCGAGCTTGAACTTCTCGGCGATACCGCGCCACAGCACGGCAAACTGGCCGGTCTCGCACATCAAGACCTTGTCGCCGGACGCGAGCACATTCACCATCGCCGCTTCCCAGGCGCCGGTGCCCGACGAGGGGAAGATGATCACGGGCTGCTTGGTGCGGAACACGCGCTGCATCGCGGCGAGCACGGCGAAGCCGAGCTCGGCGAACTCCGGGCCGCGATGGTCCAGCGTCGGCATGTCCATCGCCCGCAGCACGCGGTCGGGCACATTGGTTGGTCCTGGAATCTGGAGGAAATGCCTTCCAGTATGCACGGTCATCGGCGTCCTTCCCGGTCTAGCCTTCGTCTTGGTGGCCGCCGAATAGCACCATTTGACCGGCTTGTCCCCTCTCCTAAAGGCGTCTCCCATGCATAACCGGCGGACCTCCGCCGCCCCTACTCCGCGGCCACCATCTTCGCGGATGGCGCCCGTCCTTCGGCCTCCGCGAACGGGCGCTCGGGGTGCATCAGGAAGGCGGAAACGCCACCGAGCAACAGCAGGCCCATCGACATCAGGAACGGTAGATACCAGTTGCCGGTCGCATCGATCACGAACCCTGCGACCAGGGGAGAGACGATCGCGGCCAAGGCCGAGCCGGTGTTCATGAGTCCCGACGCGGTGCCTGAGTATTTCGGGGCGATGTCCATCGGGATCGACCACATCGGACCGATCACCAGCTCGGCGCAGAAGAAGCCGGCCGACAGGCATAGCGCAACGATGGTGATGTCGTGGACGAACAGGATCGGAAACAGCGAGAGCAGCGCCCCCGCAAATCCCGCAGCGGTGACGCTGAGCCGCGCCAGGCGGACATTGCCGGTGCGGTCGAGGATCTTGTCCGAGAGCACGCCGCCGACGCTGTCGCCGACCACGCCGGCGAAGAACACACCGGAGGCGAACAGCGCCGAGTTCTTGATGTCGAGGCTGTAGTTGTTCTTGAAGAACAGCGGCAGCCAGTTCAGGTACAGCCACAGGCACCAGCCGTAGCAGAAATAGGTCAGCGTCACCGGCCACATCCGGCCAAGCAGCGGCCCCCAGGGCACGCGCGGCCGTTCGCCGGTCGGGCGCGGCGGCAGCGCGGCAAGCTCGGCCTCGGTGATCGAGGCGTGATCCTTCGGCTCGTTGCGGAAGTACCAGACCCAGACGACGCCCCATACGAGGCTGACGAAGCCGAGCACGACGAAGGCGCCGCGCCAGGTCAGCCACAGGATCAGCAATGCCACCACCGGCGGCGTCACCGCGTTGCCCAGCCGGGCGAAGGAATGGGTCAGGCCTTGAGCAAAACCGCGGCGGTTCGCCGGCGTCCAATATTGCATCGCGCGCGTTGCGGTCGGAAACGTCGCGCCCTCGCCGAAGCCGAGCGCGAAGCGCGCGATGAACAACGCGGCGAGGCCGTGCACGAAGCCGGTCATGATGGTGGCGGCCGCCCAGATCATGCCGCACCAGAACAGCGTCTTGCGCGGCCCGAAGCGATCGCCGACCCAGCCGCCGATTACCTGGAACAACAGATAGGGGTAGGCAAAGGCGGAGAAGACGAGGCCGAGCTGGGTGTTCGACAGGCCCAGCTCCTTCTGGATCTCGCTCGCCGCCGTGCCGATGTTCACCCGGTCGACATAGGTGATGAAATACATCGCGCAGAGCATCGCCAGCACGACATGCGTGGCCTTGAACCTGATCCCCATCTCCACCCTCCTGATCGCTTCTTATGATTGCTGCTCGCGTGCCCTGCGCGAGCTTTAAGTGCCGACCACTTTCAGGTGCGGCGATGCATTGCCCTGCGGGCGCTGCTCCAGCAGCTTCATGGCGACGTCGACGCCGCCGGAGCGATGCGGCACGCCGGCCGCTGACAGGCCCATCTCCACGCCGGTGAGCGCGCCAAGCAGCGTCAGCGCGTTGCATTCACCGAGATGGCCGATGCGGAAGACCTTTCCGGCGACCTTGGACAAGCCCGAGCCGAGCGACATGTTGTAATTATCGAGCACAATCTTGCGGAACGCGTCCGCATCATGGTCCGGCGGCATCAGCACCGCGGTGAGCACGGGCGAGAACTCGGCCGGCTCCTGGCAGAGCACTTCGAGGCCCCAATGATTGACCGCGGCGCGAGTTGCGGCCGCGAGCCGCTGATGCCGCGCGAAGACGTTCTGGAGCCCTTCTTCGAGCAGCATCGCGATCGCCTCGCGCAGGCCGTAGAGCAGATTGGTCGCAGGCGTATAGGGAAAGAAGCCGTTGGCGTTGGGCTTGAGCATCTCGGCCCAGTCGAAATAGGAGCGCGGCATCCTGTTGGTCTTTGCAGCTGCGCGGGCCTTCTCGGAGATCGCGTTGAAACCGAGGCCCGGCGGCAGCATGAAACCCTTCTGCGAGCAGCTCACGCTGACGTCGACCTTCCACTCGTCGTGGCGGTAGTCGACCGAGCCGAGCGAGGAGATGGTGTCGACCATCAAGAGCGCCGGATGCGAGACGCGGTCGATCGCGGCGCGGATCTCGGCGATGCGGCTGGTGGCGCCGGTCGAGGTCTCGTTGTGCACGACCATCACGGCCTTGATCGCGTGTGCGCTGTCCTCGGTGAGCCTGGCTTCGATCACGGTCGGATCGGCACCGCGGCGCCAGTCGCCGGGCACGAAATCGACCTCGATGCCGAAGCGCCCGGCCATCTGCCGCCACAGGGTGGCGAAATGGCCGGTCTCGACCATCAGCACCTTGTCGCCTGGCGACAACGTGTTGACGATCGCGGCCTCCCACGCGCCCGTCCCCGACGACGGGAAGATCACGACCGGGCCTGAGGTCTGGAATATCTTCCGGCTACCTTCGAGCACGGTGCGGCCGAGCTCGCCGAATTCGGCGCTGCGGTGGTCGATCACCGGCATGTCCATGGCGCGCAGGACGCGCTCGGGGACCGGGCTCGGGCCCGGAATCTGAAGGAAATGGCGTCCCTGATGCATGAAAACCTCCCTGGCGGCGGATTCTGGCCAGCTCTGGCGGCCATTTTGCATTCATTTTTTGTCCTTTCAATCGAAATTTGGTATTCGATTGTGGACGTCGACGCGATCAAATGGGCAAACTACTGTGCTGCAAATGAAATCCACGATTCCCGACAGCGGGGTTCCGATCGCCCCGCCCGCTCAAAATGGCGGTGATCGCCAGGAAAACCGTCACGAGGCCTCGCTTCACGGCGAGATCCTGCTGCGGCTGCGCGACTACGTCGTCGAGGGCAACATCCCCGACGGCGCGCGCGTGCCGGAACGCCAGCTCTGCGAGATGCTCGGCATCTCCCGCACGCCGCTACGTGAGGCGCTGAAGGTGCTCGCCGCCGAGGGCCTGATCGAGCTTCTACCCAACCGCGGCGCGCGGGTCCGCCAGCTCAGCCAGCGCGATCTGGAAGAACTGTTCGACGTGATGGCGGGGCTGGAGAGCCTGGCAGGCCGCCTTGCCTGCGAGGCCATTACGGATGCGGAGATCACAGCGATCGAGCAACTGCACTACGAGATGTACGGCCATTACCTACGTCGCGACATGCACGGCTATTTCCAGACCAACCAGCGCATCCACGAGAGCATCGTCGCGGCCGCGCGCAACGAGACGCTGAAGACGGCCTACGCCAAGTTCGCAGGGAGAATCCGCCGGGTCCGCTACTCCGCCAATTTCGCCCGCAAGCGGCAGCGCTGGGCGGAGGCGATGCGCGAGCACGAGGCCATCCTCGACGCGCTGCGCCGCCGTGCCGGCAGCGAGCTCAGCGATATCCTGTTCCTGCATCTGCGCAACAAGCAGACGGCGGCGATCGAGCACCTGACCGAGCCCCAAGAGGACGCGCCGGCCTCGCCTTGAGGGCGGTCAGCTTGCTCGTTTTGAATTCATAATATAATCGGTCAGAACCAATAATGAATACTCCGGCCGGCCTCGGGCGCCTCGCCGGATCATCGGGATCAGGGATGACAAACGCCTCCTCGCTCGAACGGCGCCTGCGCGCGGACATCACCGGCGACGTCCTGTTCGACCGCTTCAGCCGCGGCCGCTACGCCACCGACGCCTCGTTCTACCAGATCATGCCGGCCGGCGTGGTGGTCCCAAAGACGATGGACGAGGCGTTGCGGGCGCTGGCGATCGCCCGCGACGAAGGCGTGAAGCTCACCCCCCGCGGCGGCGGCACCTCGCAATGCGGCCAAACGGTCAATGACGGCCTCGTGGTCGACCTCTCCAAGCACATCACCCGCATCCTGTCGCTCGATGTCGCGAACCGAACCTGCGTGGTCGAGCCCGGCATCGTGCTCGACGACCTCAACCGCCAGCTTAGAAAGCACGGCCTGTGGTTTCCGGTCGACGTCTCCACGGCCTCCCGCGCCACCATCGGCGGCATGGCCGGCAACAATTCCTGCGGCGGCCGCTCGCTTCGCTACGGCACCATGCGCGACAACACGCTGTCTCTGGAGGCCGCGCTCGCCGACGGCACGCTGAGCCGTTTTGGCGATGTCTCGCGCGATCTCTCCGATACCGACGCCGGCGACAATATGCGCGCACTATTCCGCGACATGCTCGATCTCGGCGCGCGCGAGGCGGATGAAATCGCCGCACGCTTTCCAAAAGTGCAGCGACGCGTCGGCGGCTACAATCTCGATGCGCTCACCCCGCGCAATGCGCGCAACAACATGGCGCATCTGCTGGTCGGCTCGGAAGGCACCCTCGCCTTCACCACCAAAGTCGAGCTGAAGCTGTGGCCTGTGATCCGCAACAAGGCGCTTGGCGTCTGCCATTTCGGCAGCTTCTACGAGGCGATGGATGCGGCCCAGCATCTGGTCAAGCTGAAGCCGATCGCGGTCGAACTGGTCGACCGCACCATGATCGCACTCGGCCGCGACATCGCGATGTTCAAGCCGATCATCTCCACGGCGATCACGGGCGATCCGGACGCCGTGCTGGTGGTGGAGTTCGCCGAGGAAGACCAGGCGGACAATCTGGCGCGCCTCAAGCAGCTGACCGAGTTGATGGATGATCTCGGCTTCGGCTGGACCAACGACAAGCGCAAATGGGGCGGCGTGGTCGAGATCACCGAGCCGGCGCTACAGAGCGGCATCGCCGATTTCCGCGCCGCCGGGCTCAACGTCATGATGTCGATGAAGCAGGAGGGCAAGCCGGTCTCCTTCGTCGAGGACTGCGCCGTGCCGCTACCGCATCTCGCCGACTACACCGCGCGGCTGAACGAGGTGTTTGCGAAGCACGGCACCAGCGGCACGATGTATGCGCATGCCTCCGAGGGCTGCCTGCATGTGCGCCCCGTGCTGAACTTGAAGCTGGAGAAGGACGTCAAGGCGATGCGCGCCATCGCCGAAGAAGCCTTTGCGCTGGTGCGCGAATACAAGGGCTCGCATTCCGGCGAGCATGGCGACGGCCTGGTGCGCTCGGAATTCCACGAAAGCATGTTCGGCGAGCGCCTCGTCGCGGACTTCCGGGAGGTCAAGCGGCGCTTCGATCCCACTGGCGTCCTCAATCCCGGCAAGATCGTCGACGCGCCGAAGATGGACGACCGCTCGCTATTCCGCTTCAAGCCCGACTATCGCGTTGGCGAGCTGAAGACGAAGCTCGACTGGTCGGCCTATCCCGGCGCCGGCGGTGGTTTTCAGGGCGCGGTCGAAATGTGCAACAACAACGGCGCCTGTCGCAAGCGCGAGGGCGGCGTGATGTGCCCGTCCTACCGCGCCACGCGCAACGAGAAGGATGTCACGCGGGGGCGCGCCAATACCTTACGTCTCGCCATCTCCGGCCAGCTCGGCCCCGATGCGCTCGCTTCTGACGAGATGATGGAGACGCTGAAACTCTGCGTCTCCTGCAAGGCTTGCCGCCACGAATGTCCGACCGGCGTCGACATGGCCAAGATGAAGATCGAGGTGCTGGCCGCGCGCGCCGCGTCGCACGGCCTGACGTTGCGCGACCGCCTCGTCGGCTATCTGCCGCGCTATGCCGGCCTTGCATCGCGTTTCGCGCCGCTGGCCAATTTGCGCAACCGCAGCCCGCTGCTCCGAAAGCTGTTCGAGCGCTTTGTCGGCATCAGCGCGCGCCGTGCCCTGCCCGCCTTCCGCCGCGACGTGTTCGTGCCGCCAGCCGAGAGCGTCGGACCTACGGCGGGCCGCGAAGTCGTGCTGTTCGCCGACACCTTTAACCGCATCTACGAACGCGAGAATCTCGAGGCAGCGCTGCGCGTGCTGACGGGCGGCGGCTATCGCGTGCATATGCCAAAACCTGCGAGCGGAAGCCGCCCGCTGTGCTGCGGCCGCACCTTCCTCTCCGCCGGTCTGGTTGATGAGGCGAAGTCCGAGCTCGACCGTCTCGTCGCCGCCTTCGCGCCCTTTGCCGCGCGCGGCGTGCCGATCGTCGGCCTCGAGCCGAGCTGCCTCCTGACGCTGCGCGACGAGCTCGCCTCGCTGCGCAAGGACAATGACGCCAAGGCGGTCGGCGCCCATGCCCTCACCTTCGAGGAGTTTCTGGTGCGCGAGGCAGAAGCCGGCCGGCTGCAACTGCCGCTCGGCATCGTCACTGAGAAGGCCGTGGTGCACGGCCATTGCCACCAAAAATCCTTCGGCGCGTTCAAGCCGGTCGAGCAGGTGCTGCGGCTCGTGCCCGGCCTCGAGGTCGAGACCATCGAATCGAGCTGCTGCGGCATGGCCGGCGCGTTCGGCTATGGCGCCGACACCTATGATGCCTCGATCGAGATGGCCGAGCTGTCGCTGCTGCCCGCGGTGCGGCGCGCGGACCGGAGCACGCTCGTTGTCGCCGACGGCACCTCGTGCCGGCACCAGATCCACGACGGCGCCCGGCGCGAGGCGCTTCACGTCGCGCGCGTGCTGGCGATGAGCCTCGACCGCGCCGAAACCAATTCCACTTCTCACGCCGAAAAGGAACCCACCGATGGCTGACCTCACGCTCGACACCGCCCGCAAAATCCTCGATGCGGCCTTCGCAAAGTCCACCGAGCTGAAGCTGAAGCCGCTGGTCGTCACCATCCTGGACGCGCGCGGCGTGCTCAAGATCGCTGCGGCGCAGGACGGCACCAGTCTGATGCGCGCCGAGATCGCGCACGGCAAGGCCTATGGCGCGCTTGCCATGGGCATGGGCTCGCGGGCGCTGTTCCAGCGCGCCCAGGAGCAGGCCTATTTCATCGACGCCGTGAACACCATCGCCAAGGGCGCGCTGGTGCCGGTCCCCGGCGGCGTGCTGATCATGGACGGCGCGACGCTGCTCGGCGCCGTCGGCGTCTCCGGCGACACCTCCGACAATGACGAGGCCTGCGCGGTGGCAGGAATCCAGGCGGCGGGGCTGAAGGCCAACGCGGGGTAGCTCGTCATTCCGGGGCGCGCGGAGCGCGAGCCCGGAATCCAACATGCGGCATGTCATGCGGAAAAATGGATTCCGGGCTCGCGCCAACTGGCGCGCCCCGGAATGACAACGAAGGAACCGCCGGCCTGCGCGCCTGTGTCGTTCCCGTGTCAAGCCTCCGCAATTGAAATATTCCACTTTACCGAATTTCGGATTTGTCGTATGCATCGCCATCCCGATCCGGGAAAGGGGCGGTCGTACGTCGTCACGAACCGTGGATCGGGCTGCGGTGGACGCGGGCGGCGTCGATGCGGAATGTGGCGTGCAGGGCGAGATGAACCTCGTGAGCATGGCGCGGACCGACACGACGGACGACGCCGGATGCGTACGGCGAAAACGTGTGGTCCTGGCCGTCGTTGCTACGGTAAGCCTTTGCGAAGGCGGCGTCGCTTCAACCGGGGCGGCGGCCGTGAATTTTGCGGAGGTGACGGAGGCAAAAAAGAACTCGTCTCCGGGGAGAGCGCGCATAAGCCGTCAAACCACTGCGCAGGGAAGGCCGGATGTTTCGGCTGCCCTGTATCGCTCCTGTGCCTTGCGTGTGCATCATTCTTGCACGGGAGTCTTGCGGGTGCCAGCCGGCACCCGGCCTTCCCTGCGCCCTTTCCTTGGAGAGGGTGCGAAGCGAAGAGTAAAGCTCGGGCGCAATGCGCCGCGAGAAGGCGAACGTACGTCCTCTATTTGAGAAACGAATTTGGGCTCGCTGAATGCACAGCCTCGTGTCCCGGACGCGCTGCAACGCGCGAGCGTTGCTGCGTAGAGCCGGGACCCGGAGAGCGGCACGGGACCACGCGGTGAGATGGGCCCCGGCTCTGCAGCGCACCGCCGCAGAGGCGCTGCGCTGCGTCCGGCGCACGAGAGCAGCGTCCCTCTACCTTCCAGTCCACACCGGCTTGCGCTTCTCGCTGAACGCCTTCAGCCCCTCCTTCGCGTCCTCGGTCATCGCAAGCAGCGCGATCTGGCTTTCGGTGTAGGCGATGCTCTCGTCGAACGACATCGAGGCGATGGCGCGCATGGCGTATTTGCCGCGGCGGATCGCGGTTGGAGACTTGTCGACGATCCGGCCGATCAGCCAGTCGACCTTGGCATCGAGCTCCGCCGTCGGCACGACGTGGTTCAAAAGCCCCGCATCCTTTGCCGCCTTCGCGTCGAACGGTTCACCCGTGAGCGCCCATTCATTGACGAGGCGTCGCGGTGCGATCTCCTGCAACAGGCTCAGCACCTGCATCGGAAACACGCCGACCTTCACCTCCGGCAGGCCGAAGACGACGTGATCGGCCGCAACCGACATATCGGTCATGCACAAGAGGCCCATGCCGCCGGCCATGCAGACACCATTGATGCGCGCAATCGCCGGCTTGGTCGCGTTCTGCGACAGGCGCAAGAGATCGGCATAGTCGACATTCGGTTTGGAGTGATCCATCGCAAAGGCCGCGCCGGAATTCTGCAAGTCCGCGCCGGCGCAGAACGCCTTGTCGCCTGCACCCGTCAGCACGATGACGCGGACGTCCTTGTCGTCATGCGCGTCGCGATAGCCGCGTCCGATACCGGCGATCACCTCACCATTGAGCGCGTTGCGCTTCTCCGGCCGGTTGATGGTGATCCAGAATGCCTGTCCGCGCTTCTCGGTGATGACGGCCGTGGTGTCGCTCATGACGTCGCTTCCTTGCTCCCGTTTGCAGCCATTTGCGGCAGCCCGGGCGCAAGGCGCAAGGGCAATCTGCGAAGAGGTGCGCCTTTAGCGCCTCGACACAAATTGTTGGCGACGGAGGCGCGCGGTCAACCCGCGACCGCTTTCCTGATCCAGACCTTGTTGTCGTGGAACGCGGCGCCGCCGATCGGCGCCACCGCCTCGGCGCCGGTCAGCATGTTGATGCCGCGGCCGCCGATATGGTTCTTGTTGGGATGAACGGACTCCGCGATCAGCACGCCGCGCCGCACGCCGTCGAACAGAGTTGCGATCAGCGTGGTCTCGCCGCGCGTGTTGCCGAGCGTCACCGCGTCAGCGTCGGCGATGCCGAACGCAGCCGCATCGAGCGGATGGATCATCACGCTCGCTCTGCCTTCGCGCGCCTGCGAGGACGGCGTCTCATTGAAGGTGGTGTTGAGAAAGCTGCGCGACGGGCTGGTCGCCAGCCGGAACGGATGGGCTTGATCAGCGTCTTCGATCGCCGCCCAATGGTCCGGCAGCGACGGCATCTTGTCGATATCGCCCATGGTCTGGCCGAACGGCGGATGCGCCCAATCCGCCTTAAAGTGGAATTTCTTGTCGGCATGAGCGAAGCCGTCGAGATAGTGCGAGGTGCGAAAATCCGGCTGCAGATCGCGCCAGATGTCGGCTTCGAGACCAGCGATGTCGCCGTGGCCGCTGAGCTTCAGCGTTGCGTCGATCAGCTCGCGCGGCGTCATCACGAAGCCCGGATGCTTGGCGCCAAGCCGCGGTGCCAGCGCCTGCAACACCTCATGATTGGAGCGGCATTCGCCGGGCGGATCGATCAGCTTCGGCCCGACCGAGATGTGCTGATGACCGCCGCCGTAATAGAGATCGTCATGCTCCATGAACATGGTTGCCGGCAGCACGATGTCGGCCATCGCAGCCGTCTCGGTCATGAACTGCTCGTGCACCGCAACGAACAGGTCCTCGCGCGCAAAGCCCTGCCGGACCAGCGCCTGCTCCGGCGCCACCGTCATCGGATTGGTGTTCTGGATCAGCATCGCCTTGACCGACCCCTTGCCGCGCAACGCCTCGGCATCGCCAGTGAGGATGCGGCCGATCTTGGACTGGTCGAGCGCGCGTACGCTCTGGTCGA
Source organism: Bradyrhizobium diazoefficiens (assembly GCF_016616235.1). Classification (NCBI taxonomy): domain Bacteria; kingdom Pseudomonadati; phylum Pseudomonadota; class Alphaproteobacteria; order Hyphomicrobiales; family Nitrobacteraceae; genus Bradyrhizobium; species Bradyrhizobium diazoefficiens. The sequence goes on along the minus strand of NZ_CP067100.1, from coordinate 2,849,934 downwards.
TTGCGTCGTGACCTTCGATGATGGATTCGTTGAAGCGCCACAGCGCGTAATTGTTGAAGAAGGCGCCGCCGCCTTCATACTGCCAGGCGCCGGTCACCGCGGCAATGCAGGTCGCCGCATGCATCTGCGTCGCGCCATTGCGCGACCGGGTGAAGCCGTAGCCGAGGCGGATAAAGGTCCGCTTGGTCTCGCCGACAGCCTTGGCAAAGGCCTCGATCTCCGCCACCGGCACGCCGGAGATGGCGGAGGCCCATTCCGGCGTGCGTGTCTTGAGATGCGCCTCGAGCTCATCAGGGCAGTCGGTGTATTTGTCCATGTAGGCGCGGTCGGCATAGCCGTCGCGGAACAGGACATGCATGACGCCGCAGGCAAAGGCGCCGTCGGTGCCCGGCCGCAGGATGATCTTGATGTCAGCCTGCTTCATGGTCTCGTTGTCGTAGATGTCGACCGCCGCGATCCTGGCGCCGCGTTCCTTGCGGGCACGGGAGGCATGCGTCATCACGTTGACCTGGGTGTTGACGGGATTGGTGCCCCAGATCACCACGAGATCGGACAGCGCCATCTCGCGCGGATCGACGCCGGCGATCTTGCCGGTGCCGATCGCAAAGCCGATGCGCGCGACATTGGCGCAAATGGTCTGATAGAAACGCGAATATTTCTTCACATGCGTGAGGCGGTTGAGGCCGTCGCGCATCACGATACCCATCGTGCCGGCGTAGAAATAGGGCCAGATCGATTCCGCGCCAAACTCGCGCTCGGCCCGATTGAAGCGCTCGGCGATCTCGTCGAGCGCCTCGTCCCAGGTGATCCGCGCGAACTGGCCCGAGCCTTTCGGCCCGATGCGGCGCATCGGATACATCAGCCGTTCGGGATGATGGATGCGCTCGGCATAACGGGCGACCTTGGCGCAGACCACGCCCGCTGTGTAGGTCTGCTTTTTCGAACCGCGCACGCGGCCGATGCTGCGGCCCTCGACCACCTCGATGTCGAGCGCGCAGGCCGACGGGCAATCGTGTGGACACGTCGAATGGCGGATCTCAAGCTTGGCGTGCTGGTTCATGTCCCAGTTCGTAACACCAAAATGTCAGCCAGCCGAGAGCGTTTTGCCGGCACTTCCCATGCGAATTGCTCAAGCCGCATGCGCCGCAGGTTCCTGCCGCAAGCGCGAAATGCGGCGCAGTCACACCGAAAATGGGCTGATATTCCCGGCTCGACCGCCTTTATGGGACGTCGACAGTCCGCATTCCTTGCCGCTACAGTGTCGGTCAACGAGAACGACATCAGGGAGGTGGCTATGACAGGCCGACGCTTGATGCCGGCGCTGGCCGCCGGCCTGCTCGCCGCATTCTCCGCGCCTCCCTCTTTTGCGCAGGATTATCCCAACCACGCCGTCCGGATCGTCGTGCCTTTCGGCGCCGGTGGCCCGGCCGATGTCGCGGCCCGGCTGATCGGTAACGTGCTGCAGGAGAGCTTTGGCCAGCCCTTCGTGATCGAGAACCGCACCGGCGCGGGCGGCCTCATCGGCACGCTCGAAGCGGCGAAATCGCCGGCCGACGGTTACACGCTGCTCATGATGTCCAACACCCAGACTGCGAACGAGTCGCTGCTGACACCTGCGCAGCGCAAATACGAGTTGATGCGCGATCTCGCGCCGATCGCGCCGGTGAACTACTCCGATCTCGTCATCGTGGTGAACCCGCAAGTCCCGGTGAACACGCTCACCGAGTTCATCGCACTCGCCAAGGCGCAGCCGGGCAAGCTGAACTACGCCTCCTCCGGCCAGGGCACGCCCTATCACATGGCCGGCAAGCTGTTCAAAGCGATGGCCGGCGTCGACCTCGTCCACGTTCCCTATCGCAACAGTGGCGAGGCCCGGAGCGGCGTGATTGGCGGACAGGTGCAGATGATGATCGACGCGGTGCCGGCGATGGCGCCGAATATCGCCGAAAACCAGGTCCGCGCGCTTGCGACAACAGGCAAGCGGCGCTCCGCGGTGCTGCCGAACGTGCCGACCGCCGGCGAGGCAGGTGTGACCGGCTATGAGGCGACGATCTGGCTCGGCCTGATGGCACCGACCGGCACACCAAAACCTGTCATCGACAAGCTCAATGCGGCTGTCAACGCAATGGTGAAGCGGCCCGACATCGTAAAACTCTGGACCGAGCAGGGGGCGGTGCCCATGTCGATGTCACCCGAGGAATTCGGCAAATTCCTGCGCGGCGATATCGAAAAGTGGGCTGATGTCGTCAAGAAATTCGACAAGTCCTGAGGCACGACTCGTCATGCCCACCATTCACTTTCAGCTCAACGGCGCCTCGACTGCCGTGGATAGCGATCCCGATCAGACGCTGCTCGATGTGCTCCGCGGCCAGCTGGGCGTCACCGGTCCGCATTTCGGCTGCGGGGCCGGTGAGTGCGGAGCCTGTCACGTCATGGTCGACGGCCGCGCAATGACCTCCTGCGACATGCCGATGTGGTCGGTCGCGGACAAGGACGTTGTCACAGTCGAAGGCCTCGGGACCGTCGAGCAGCCGCATCCGCTGCAACGTGCCTTCGTTGCCGAACAAGCGATGCAATGCGGCTACTGCGTCTCCGGGATATTGATCAGCGCGGCGGCGCTGCTCAAGCGCAAACCGTCGCCGACGGAGGCGGAGGTCAGAGGCGCGCTCGATCGCAATCTGTGCCGCTGTGGTTCGCATAACCGCATGGTCCGCGCCGTGCTCAGGGCCGCCTCGAAGATGGCTGCGCCATGACGCCCCCTGCTCCAAAACTGCCGGTCAGCCTCGCGGCCAATCCGAAGCTGTCGTCCTGGGTGAAGATCATCAGCGAGGGCCGTGTGGCGATCTCGCCCGGCAAGGTCGAGATCGGCCAGGGCATCATCACGGCGCTGGCGCAGATCGCGGCGGACGAGCTCGATGTCGATCTCGCCCGCATCGAGATGATCCGCGCTTCGACGGCAGCCAGCCCAAACGAGGGCGTCACCTCGGGCAGCCTGTCGATCCAGCAATCCGGCCGCGCGCTGCGGCACGCCTGTGCCGAGGTGCGCCGGCGCTTCCTCACTGCTGCCTCGGAACGTCTCGGCGTCGATGCAGCGTTGCTCGGTGTCGAGGACGGCACGATCTCCGGTCCGGGCAATGTCCAGACAAGCTATTGGGAGCTCGCAAGCGACGTCTCGCTCGACCAAGACGCCACGGCAGGCATGGTCGCCAAGAGCGCCGCCACGCGCGACCTCGCTGGACATTCAGTCCAGCGTGTCGACATTCCCGACAAAGTGTTCGCGCGGCCGCGCTTCATTCATGACTGTATGCTGCCCGGCCTGTTGCACGGCCGCGTGCTGCGGCCGGACGTCTCGGGCGCCAAGCTGGTCGGGCTTGAGGAGGAGGCTGCGCGCGCCATTGCAGGCCTCATCGCCATAGTCCGCGATGGAGGATTTGCGGGCGTGGTCGCCGATAGCGAGGCAGCCGCGGAAGCGGCGCTGACGGCTTTGCGCAAGGGCGCGACATGGTCGGCCGGCGAGGCACTGCCCGATGAAGATGCTCTCGCGGAGTTCCTGAAGAGTCAGCCGGTCGAAACGACCGTTATCGACACCAAAGCGGCGGCAACGACAGCGAAAGCTGCGCGTACGCTTCGGCGGCAGTATACCCGCCCCTACATCGCCCATGCCTCGATCGCGCCGTCCTGCGCCATGGCCCGATGGAACGGCGATCGTGTCCAGGTCTGGACGCACAGCCAGGGTGTCTATCTGCTGCGCGCCGATCTCGCGATCGTGCTCAAGCTGCCGGCCGAGAACATCGTCGTCGAGCATATGGAGGGCGCTGGCTGCTATGGACATAATGCGGCTGACGACGTCGCGCTCGACGCGGTGTTACTGGCGAAAGAGGCCCGAGGCCGTCCGGTGCGGGTGCAGTGGTCGCGCCACGACGAGATGTCCCACGCGCCGTTCGGCGCAGCGATGGCGATCGCGATCGAAGCAGATCTCGATGCCGGCAACGAGATCATCGGCTGGCGCCATGCGATCTGGAGCAACGGCCACGCGGCGCGGCCTGGCCGCGCGGCACAGCCGGCGCTGCTAGCGGCGACCGAGATCGCAAATCCCTATCCGCGCATGATCTCGACGAATCCGCCGGCCGCCAATGGCGGCGGCAGCGATCGCAACTCCGTTCCGCTTTATGACTTTCCGGCCTGGACGATCACGAGCCACCGGCTGCTGACCATGCCGGTGCGCACCTCCGCGCTGCGGACTCTGGGTGCGCAAGGCAATGTGTTCGCCATTGAATCCCTGCTTGACGAGATCGCCGCCCTGCGCGGCGAGGACCCGGTCGCGTTTCGCCTGCGGCATCTACGGGACGAACGCGCGAAAGATGTCATCCGCGCCGCTGCGCGACGTGCACGGTGGAAGCCGCTGAAGCAAGCCGGCATCGGTCACGGCATCGGCTTTGCCCGCTACAAGAACACCGGCGCCTATTGCGCCGCGATTGCAGAAATCGAAGGCGATGACGACATCCGTGTTAGACGCCTGACGCTCGCGGTCGATGTCGGCGAAGCGATCAATCCGGACGGCGTCATCAACCAGATCGAGGGCGGTGCGATCCAGGCGGCGAGCTGGGTGCTGAAAGAGCGCGTCCGCTTCGATCCTGTGCGCATCACCTCGACCTCCTGGACAGACTATCCGATCCTGACCTTCAGCGAGGTGCCGATCGTCGATGTCGAGATCATCCAGCGGCCGGAGATCGAGCCCGTCGGCGCCGGCGAAGCCGCGCATGGTCCGGTGACGGCAGCGATCGCGAACGCCGTCTACGATTGCCTCGGCGTGCGCGTCCACGACCTGCCGATCACGCGCGACAGCATCATTGCAGCCATGGAGCTTGCATCGTGACGAGTTTGAGAATTTTGAGCGGCGGCGCGGCGCAAGGCCTGGTGCGCGGCCTCACCGACGCCTTCAAGACAAAGACCGGCTTCGGCATCGACGGCGAGTTCGGCGCGGTCGGCATCATGGCCGACAAGCTGCGTGCGGGCACGCCGGCCGATATCGTGATCCTGACACAGGCGCTGCTCGCAAAGCTTGCCGAGGAGAAGCTCGTCACCCCCTCCTCGATCGCGGATGTCGGCCGGGTCGAGACCGCGCTCGCAGTCCGCAGCCGCGACCCGAAAGTTGCGGTGAAGACCGAGGCCGATTTGCGCGAGGTGCTGCGCTCCGCAGACGCGATCTACGTTCCGGACACAACGGCATCGACGGCGGGCCAGCACGTCGCAAAGGTGCTGGATCAGCTCGGCATTGCCTACGAGGTCGCCTCGCGCCTCAAGATATTTCCGAACGGTGCGACCGCGATGCGGGAGCTTGCGGCGTCCACCGCGACACGGCCGATCGGCTGCACGCAGGCTACCGAGATCATCGCGACCGACGGCATCGTGCTATCAGGATCGCTGCCAGCAGGCTGCGAACTCGTGACGATGTATACGGCCGGCGTAACCGGGCGGGCCGCACATCCGCAGGAGGCCGCGATGCTGGCCGCGCTGCTGACCGGTACGGATCAAAAGGAGCTGCGCCAGCGCGTCGGCTTTGCCGGCTAGATGCGAACGCTATTTGTGCAATTGGGTGAGGCCCGTCGGCGGACCATCGACCGCGGTCCAGCCGCCGTCCACGAACAGCGTGCTGCCGCTGACATAGCTTGCGGCATCCGAAGCGAGATAGGCCACGGCGGTCGCCACCTCGTCGGCGCTGCTCCAGCGATTGAACACAGTGTGGCCGGCATAGAGATTGTAAATATCAGGCCGCTGCTTGAACGGGCTGGTCAGCGCGGTCTCGGCGATGCTCGGCGCGATCGCGTTGACGCGTACGCCGGCGTGTCCAACCTCGGAGGCAAAGCCCTTGACCAAAAGGCCGATGGCGGCCTTGGTCGAGCCGTAGACGCCGAGGCCCGGCTCGATCGTCACCGCACGTACCGAGGAGCAGGCGATGATGCTGCCGCCCTTCTGTGCGACCATGATGCGGCCGAAGGCCTGGAAGAACCACACGGTGCCCTTGACGTTGAGGTTGAGGACGCGGTCGAGATCCTCCTCGGTGTAGTCGAGAATGGTCTTGCGGATGTTGAGCCCGGGCGTCGTCACGGCGATATCGAGCCGCGGGAGTTTCTGCATCACGATCTTGGCAAGCGCATTGACGTCCGCAGCGCTCGCTGCATCGCAGCTTGCGGCTTCGGCCCAGCCGCCCTTGTCGCGAATGCCGGCCGCGGTCGTCTCCGCCGCATCAAGCGCGCGGTCGGCGCAGACGACGCGGGCGCCGAGCCCGGCCAGCGCCTCGGCCGACGACTTGCCGATACCCGAGGCGGCGCCGAGCACCACGGCCGTCTTGCCGGTGAGATCGAACAGCTTGCGATAGTCGGTCACGGACGAATTCTCCCTGCGTTGCTGCTATCCCTTGTAGCCCATCAGCAGGCGGGGCAGCCACAACGAGAACGCGGGGACGTAGGTCACGAACATCAGGGCTGCGATCAGCGCGGCGTAGAACGGCAGGATGGTGCGCATCACCGCGCCCACCGAGATGCCGCCGATAGCACAGCCGACGAACTGCGTCGTGCCGACCGGCGGCGTGTTCAGCCCCAGAGCGCAGTTGATCAGCATCAGCATGCCGAACTGCACCGGATCCATGCCCGCCTTCATCGCGATCGGCAGGAAGATCGGGGTGCAGATCAGGATGGTCGCCGCCATGTCCATGAAGGTGCCGAGCACGAACAGGATGACGTTGATGAGCAGGAAGATCATCCAGGGCTCCGTGGAGACCTTGCTCATCATCTCGCCGGCGAGATCGGCCACCTCGTAGAGTCCCATCAGGTACTGGAACATGGTGGAGACGCCGATCAGCAGCAACACCACGCCGGTCGTTTTCACGGCCTTGGCAGCGGCCCGCAGGAAGTTCGGCAGGGTCATGGTGCGGTAGATGAAGAAAGTCAGCAGGATCGTGTAGGTGACCGCGACGGCGGCGGATTCGGTTGCCGTAAAGACACCGGAGAGGATGCCCGCGAGGATGATGCCGACGATCAGAAGGCCGGGAAGTGCGGCCGCAAACGAGCGGAACACCTCGGCCCAGCCGGGGAATTTACCGGCCGGATAGCCGCGTTTCACCGCGACCGCATAAGCGGCGACCAGCATGCACACCATCAGCACCAGCGCCGGCAGGAGGCCGGCGGCGATCAGCGCACCGATCGAGACCTTGCCGCCTGCGGCGAGTGCATAGATGATCATGTTGTGGCTGGTCGGCATCAAGGCTCCGACCAGCGAGGCGTGGGTGGTGACGTTGACGGCGTAGTCGGTGTCGAAGCCTTCCTTTTTCATCATCGGGATCATCACCGCGCCCATCGCCGACACGTCGGCCACGGGCGAGCCGGAGACGCCGCCGAACAGCGTGCAGGCGACCACGTTCGACATGCCGAGCCCGCCGCGGATGTGCCCGACGAGATTCTTGGCAAGCTGCACGATCTTGTCGGCGACGCCGCCATGCAGCATCAGCTCACCGCTGAAGACGAAGAACGGGATGGCGAGGAACGAGAAGATGTTCATCCCCGACATCATCTGCTGGAAGATGACGGCCACCGGCAGGCCCTCGTAGAGGATGGTGCAGATCGCCGAGAGACCGATCGCGAAGGCGACCGGCACGCCTAGGACCAGGAAGCCGAAGAAGCTGGCGCCGAGAATGATCAATTCCATGATGGGACGACCTCTTCGCCGCGCAGAAGAGCAATGATGTGCTCGATTGAGAAGGAGACGATCAGGACACCAGAGGCGATCAGCGGCACGTAGCGGATCACCTCGGGCAGGCCGAGATTGGGGATCTTCACGGTTCCGACCGATGCCCCGAGGATCCAGCCGTTGTAGGCCATCGCAATGCCGAACACTGCGACCAGAACGTGGATCACGAGCTCGATCTTCTCTCGCACATGGTCCGGCAGCATCACCAGCAGACTATCCATGCCGATATGGCCCGCATCGCGAACGCCAACCGCGGCGCCGATCAACGTGACATAGAGGATCAGGACCAGTGCGAGATTCTCCGTCCAGGTCGGGCTGGAATTGAGTACGTAGCGTCCGAACACCTGGTAGAATACGATGGTGACGATGACGAGCAGTCCGGTCACGGACAGATACATGCCGAGGCGAGCGATCGGCGCATTGATCCGCGACAGCAGGCCGGTCGATGGGCGTCCGGCGACCTCCTGCTCGTGGCTTGCGACATGTGGGTCTGTCATTCCCGCGTCTCCTTGCGCGCCTCGTTGCGAAGGGTCCGGTGTCACCTCGCGGCGACACCGGACCCGACGCCTATGGCCCTACTTCGTGTCCTGGATGCGCTTGACGAGGTCCTTCAGCTTCTCGTCGCCGGCGAACTTGTCGTACACCGGCTTCATCGCATCGACGAATTCCTGCTTGTTGGCGATCGTCACGACCTGGACGCCGGCGGCCTCGACGGTCTTGCGGGAGGCCTGCTCGCGCTCGTCCCAGAGCTTGCGCATGACGGGCACCGATTCCTTGGCCGCCTTGCGGATCATCGCCTGATCCTCCTTGCTCAACGTGTCCCAGATCTTTTTGGACATCACGAGAACTTCGGGCGCCAGCGAGTGCTCGGTGACGTTGTAGAACTTGGCGGCCTCGAAATGGCGCGAGGATTCGTAGGAAGGCCAGTTGTTCTCGGCAGCGTCGACGAGACCGGTCTTGAGCGCGGTGTAGACCTCGCCATACGGCATCGGCGTCGGGTTGGCGCCGAGGCTCTGGATCATGCCGACCCAGAGGTCGGATTGCTGGACCCGGATCTTCAGGCCCTTGAGGTCGGCGAGCGACTTGACCGGCGCCTTCACGGTGTAGATGGACCGGGCGCCGCTGTCGTAATAGGCAAGGCCGACGAGGCCCGCGGGCTCCATGGCCGCCAGGATCTCGTCGCCGATCGGCCCGTCGAGGACGGTGCGCATGTGCTGCGTGTCGCGGAAGACGAAGGGCAGGCACAACGCGATGGTCTCGGGCACGAAATTGTTGAGCGGCGATGCATTGATCCGCATCATGTCGAGCGCGCCGATCTTGAGCTGCTCGATGGTGTCCTTCTCGGAGCCCAGGGCGCCATTCGGGAACACCTTCACGCCGAGCTTGCCGCCACTCGCCGCCGCGAGCTGCTTGCCCATGAACTTGACGGCCTCGACGGTCGGATAGTCGGCGGGGTGGATGTCGGCGGAGCGGAAATCGCGTGCGGCCGCCAGCGGCGCCGAGACCGCCAGCACAGCGGCTGCGATGATACCGGTCAGTGTCTTCATCTGGGCTTTCCTCCTGGGTTGATTATGTCGTTATCGGGCAGGTTGCGGGCCGACCTTGGGTCGCTCTACTTCAGGTGCGAAGTCAAGCGCCATTGTCGTCCCTAGTGCCGGCGGCATTCTCTGTCCAAGCCAAATCCGGCATCGATCAATGCTGGAGTTGCATCGATCGATCGCGCGGTCCTCCGGGGAGACAGTCGGCGAACGATTTCGTTTTTCCGAAGTCAGCCGCACCGGCGCGTTACTTGACGCCGCGGCGGGAGCGCCCTCAAGATGGCGCGCAGAATGGACCAATTCGGGGATATGCCCATGCCGCGGAAGCTGATCGATATTTCCGTGCCGCTCAGAAACGACGTGACCTCAGATCCGCCGGGCAATCATCCGATCATCCAGTATATCGATCACCAGCAGGGCCTGCCCCGCATGCTGCAGTTTTTCGATGGCCTCAAGGCACAGGACCTGCCGGATGGCCAGGGCTGGGCTGTCGAGCAGGTTTCGCTGTCGACCCATAACGGCACCCATCTCGATGCGCCCTGGCACTTTCATCCGACCATGAATCGCGGCGAGCGGTCATGGACCATCGACGAGGTGCCGTTGGAATGGTGTCTTCAGCCCGGCGTGAAGCTCGACTTCCGGCACCTGCCGGATGGCTATGTCGTGACGGCCGCCGACGTCGAGAAGGAGCTGAAGCGTATCGGGCACACGCTGTCGCCGCTGGAGATCGTCGTCGTCAACACCAGCGCCGGCGCAAAATTCGGCCGGGCCGACTACGTCAATTCCGGCTGCGGCATGGGCTATGAAGCGACCATGTACCTGCTCGAGCACGGCGTGCGGCTGACCGGGACCGACGGCTGGAGCTGGGACGCGCCGTTCGTCTACACCGCAAAAAAATATGCAGAAACAAAGGATGCCGGCCTGATCTGGGAAGGCCACAAGGCGGGACGGCACATCGGCTATTGCCATCTCGAGAAGCTGCACAATCTGGACAAGCTTCCTTCGACCGGCTTCACTGTGTCATGCTTCCCGGTGAAAATCGAGCGGGCGTCCGCGGGCTGGACCCGCGCCATTGCGATCATCGACGATTAGGCTATCACTCGCCGTCGAGGCCGCTCTCGGCGAGCCCGCGCAGCGCATCAATGTCGAGTACGACGATGGCGCCGTGCTCGAGACGGACCCAGTTGCGGCCGGCCCAAGCGCGCAATTGCTTGTTGATGCTCTCGCGCGTCATCCCCACCATCTCGCTGATCTCCTGCTGGGTGATGGCGAGCGTGCCGCTGCCAGAGTCGAACTTGCGCTCCTCGGTAAGACCGAGCAGCGCGCTTGCAAGCCGTCCCGGAAGATTTTGCAGGATCACCTGCTCGACCTGTTGGCTGGTCCAGCGCAGCCGCGCGCAGAGCAGCTCGATGAATTTCATCGCCAGTGCCGGCTGGCTTTTCACGAACGGCAGGAAGTCCCGGCGGTCGATGATGTAGAGCTCGCAATTGGTGTTGGCGGTCGCATCCGCCGAGCGCGGCGCACCGTCGAGAACAGCGATCTCACCAAAGATTTCTCCGGGACCGATCAGGTTGAGAATGGCGTTCCGTCCATCCGGGGACGAGGAGGAAATCTTCACTGTCCCCGAGATCACCGCGAACAGGTTGTTGCCGGGATCGCCCTTGGCGGCGATGGTCGCACCGCGCTTCACTGTGGTGTGCTTGGCATAGCGGCAGAGCTGATCGAGCGCGTCCGGCTCCAGATCCGCGAAGATCGGATGCTTGCGCAGGACCGATAGTTTGTTGCCCGCCGACTGTCGGGGGTCGCCGGTCTTGTCCTGAGGCACGCCGCGGGGCTCCTAAGACTGCAAGGCAGGGGTTCCTGCGTAGTCAACGTTATCAGGCTTTTCAACCGGAAAGCATACGCATGGTTTGATGCAAATGCCGCGAAAATGCCGGAAGTCCGCATCCGAAGGGTGCTTCGATGCCTTGGAGCGATGCAGAGTTGCAAGCGCCGCTTGCCGTGTTTGCGTCGAGGCGCTGCCGTATGGGGCCAAGAGCCCGCCGGCCGGGCATTGGGCAGTCGGTCCATCAGCCCGGTCGATGATCTCAGGAGCAGATGACAGACGGTCGTTGATCGGGATCAAAAATCCGAGAGCGCCGCCGCCAAGCATCGACGCCTCGGCTTTAGAGCTTGAGCATGATGACGCAAATATCAGGCTCAGCCAGATCCGGCTTCACCTCAAAGCCGAGCTGGCGGCACATTTCGAGCATCACGGTGTTCACCTGGAGCACGTCGCCCGAGATGGTCTTCACTGGACCTGCCCACCGACATGACGGACGATTCAGCAACCCAGGAACGTGTCTTCCAAGCGCTCAGCGCGCGCCCTGGCGTGGAACGGATCGACACGCACGCAGCTTCAGTGTTCCTCGACGGGACGCGCGCGCTGAAGATCAAGCGCGGCGTGAAGCTTCCGTTTCTCGACTATTCAACGCTGGAAAGGCGCAAGGCGGCCTGCGAGGAGGAGATCAGGATCAACCGGCCCCTTGCACCGCAGATCTATCATGGCGTCGTGGCGATCACGGAAGAGGCGAACGGATTGGTGGACGTCGGCGGCAACGGCCGGCCGATCGAATATGCGGTCGACATGTCCCGCTTCGACGAAAGCCGCACCCTGGATCATCTGGCACAGGCGGGCCCGCTGGATGCGGAGCTGGCCCCTGCCATCGCGGATGCGATCGCGGCGTCGCATGCACAGGCGGCGATCGCGGACGGCGCTGTGTGGCTCGATTCCATTCCCGCCTTGATCGACGGCAACAGCACCGGCCTGCGCGCCGGCGGCCATCTCGAGGCGGCGGTCGAGCAGCTTGCCAATGCCTGCCACGAAGCCTTCCTGCGCCTCCGCATCACGCTCGAGCAACGCGCCCGCGGTGGCTTCGTGCGCCGTTGTCATGGCGACTTGCACCTTGCCAATATCGTGTTGATCGACGGCCGGCCCATCCTGTTCGACGCGATCGAGTTCGATGCGCAGATGGCAACCGTGGATGTGCTCTACGATCTCGCGTTCACGCTGATGGACCTGCTGCGCCACGACCAGACGGACGCGGCCAACGCCGTCCTGAACCAATATCTGGCGACGGCGCCTGTCGAGACCCTCGACGCGCTGGCCGCGCTGCCGCTGTTCATGTCCATCCGCGCGGCGATACGTGCTCAGGTGGCTTTGGCGCGCTTGAACCGACCAGATGCCGACCGGACCGGAATTCTCGACGAGACGCATCGTTATTTCGACCTCGCCCGGGCGGTGATTCATCCGCCCGCCCCTCGCCTGATCGCGGTTGGCGGACTGTCGGGCACCGGCAAGTCGGTCCTTGCCCGCGCACTGGCGCCTATCGTCGCGCCCGAACCGGGGGCGGTCGTGCTGCGCAGCGACGTCATTCGCAAGCAATTGTTTCAGATCGGGCATACCGACCGGCTGCCGCCGTCCGCGTACCAGCCAGAGGTCACTGCACGTGTCTACGAGGTGCTGATGCAGCGCGCCCGGCAGGTGCTGGCGCAAGGCCATTCGGCAGTTGCCGATGCCGTCTTTGCCCGCGAATCCGAACGGGACGACGTCGCCGCACTGGCCCGCGCCTGCGGCGTGCCGCTCGATGGATTATTCCTGGTCGCGGACCTCGCCACCCGCCAATCCCGAATCGGCGGCCGCCAGACCGATGCGTCCGACGCCACGCAAGAGGTTGCCGCGCTGCAAGAGCACTATAATATCGGCCATGTCGATTGGGAAACGATCGATGCATCCGGGACACAAGCGCAGACGCTGCAGCGCTGCCGGGACGCGATCGCTGTGGGGAAATAAGGCAATCTGATTGGCGCGGGCAAGGATGGCGCGACCCACCAGGAGTTCGGCGGCGACCGCTCGCGCCCAGCCTGCGGCGAGGCGTAATGCCCTGCCGGGCCGCTTGAGCCCCGGCATGGCCTGCGACACGGCCTTCCGGATCATCGCGCGCCGTCACCTCGATGCCGTCCTCGCCCAGCATGAGGGCACATGCCGCGGCGCCCCGGAGGCGCTGCATCAGATCCGGATCGCATTAACGCATCTGCGCACCACGATCCGCTTTTTCGCACCTATGGTCGATGACGCGCTACGGCCCAGCGTCTGGACCGAGCTGAAATGGCTCAACAACCAGCTCGGCATGGTGCGAGACCTCGACGTGGCGATCGAGCGCGTCGTCGCCGAAAGCGGCGAGGAGCTCGCCGTGATCGCCGAGCTCCAGCATTGGGACGAGAAGCGCGCCGAAAGCCACCGCCTGCTGGCGCGTGCGCTGCAATCGGCACGCTATCGCCGCCTGGTCGAGCAGACCTCGGTCTGGATCAAGAGCGGCCCGTGGTCGACCCGACGCAGTAAGGAAGCTATCAGGCTGCGCCGCTGCTCGCTCGCCGACCATGCCACGGCAAGACTGACGGAATGGGAGAAGACGCTGCTCAAGAAAGCGCGCAAGCTCCGCAAGCTCGACGTCGAGAAGCGGCACAAGCTGCGGCTTCTCAACAAGCGGCTGACCTATTCGATCGAGTCGCTGCAGGACCTGTTCGCCGACGAATCGCTGACGAAGCAGAGGTCGATCCTCAAGCAATTGCGCAAGGCGCAAAAATCGCTCGGCCAGCTGAATGACGATGCGCGGGGACAGACGCTGGCGGCGTCGTTGAACGAGGCCGTTCCCGAGGCGCATATTCGCTTCCTCAACCGCAAGCGGGAAAAGAAGCTGCTGCAAACCGCGTCGAAAGCCTACGGCAAGCTGAACAAAGCCAAGCCGTTCCGCTCCGCCGACCTCGCACCGAATGCGGATCCGGAGCATGAGGTGTGAACGTTAGCGGGGAATGACGGCGGTGGCCTCGATCTCGACGCGCGCCGCCTTCTCGACCAGCCGGACGACCTGAACCAGCGCCATCGCCGGATAATGCGCGCCGAAGACCGCCCGGTAGATCTTGCCGAGCTCCTTCAGGTTCATCAGGTACTCGTCCATGTCAACGACGTACCAGGTTAGACGCACCAGATGCTCGGGCCCGGCACCGGCCTCCGCCAGGATCGCCGCGATGTTGCTCAGGGTCTGAGCGACCTGCGCGACGAAACCGTCGGCGAGACGCTCCTCGGCATCCCAGCCGATCACCCCGCCGGTCACGACAATGCGCCCCTCGGCGGCCATGCCGTTGGCGTAACCCTTCGGCATCGGCCAGCCCGAGGGCTGGAGCACCTGCGCGCCTCGACGGGTGTCGCCCTCGGCTGCCGTCGGCAGCACCGCGAGCTCTGGGCCTTTCGGCGTCGTCACGGACAATTCCTGATCCTCATCTCATTGCGCGGCGACGCCCGAGGACGTCGCTGCGGTCTGCGCAAGCTGCCGCAAGGCGAAGCGTTTCAACTTGCCGGTCTCGGTCTTCGGCAGCTGCGTCACAAACTCGATCGCGCGCGGATATTTGTAGGGCGCGATCTCGCGCTTCACGTGCTCCTGCAACTCGGTTGCGAGCTGGGCGTCCGGCGTCACGCCGGGCGCGGCGACGACATAGGCCTTCACGATCATGCCTCGCGCCTCGTCCGGCGCACCGACGACGCCACACTCGACGACTGCCGGATGCGTGAGCAGCGCTGCCTCCACATCCGTGCCCGCGATGTTGTAACCGGCCGACACGATCATGTCGTCGGAGCGCGACTGGTACCAGAAATAGCCGTCGCTATCCATGAGATAGGTGTCACCGGTGATATTCCAGCCGTTCTGGACGTATTTGCGCTGCCGCTCATCGGCGAGATACCTGCAGCCGGTCGGCCCGCGCACCGCAAGATTCCCCATCATGCCCGGCGGCAAATCATTGCCGTCATCGTCGACGATCTTGGCCTCATAGCCGGGAACGGGCTTGCCGGTCGCACCGGGGCGGATCTCGTCTTCCGTCGCACTGATGAAGATGTGCAGCATCTCGGTCGAGCCGATGCCGTCCATCAATTTGATGCCGGTGGCCTTGAGCCAGGCGTCGAATGTCGGTTTTGGCAATGCCTCGCCTGCGGAAACGCATTTTCGCAGCGAGGAGATATCGCGGCCGGCAAGCTTGCCGATCATGGCGCGGTACGCGGTCGGTGCGGTGAAGCAGACCGTGGTCTTGTACTGCTCGATCGCCGACAGCATGTCGTCGGGCGTCGTCTTCTCCAGCACGACGAAGGACGCGCCGATATGCATCGGAAACAGCACGCCGCCGAAACCGAAGGTGAAGGCGAGCGGCGCCGAGCCGACAAAGCGATCCTTCTGCTCGGCGCGCAGAATGTTGCGCGCATAGCCGTCGCAGACCGCCAGCATGTCCCGATGGAAATGCATGGTGCCCTTGGGATCGCCTGTCGTGCCCGACGTGAACGCGATCAGGCAGATGTCGTCGGAGGCGGTATCGACAGCTTGGAACTCCGCGCTAGCATCGGCGATCAGCGCCTCGAGCGAATTGGCCGCGCCATTGCCCCAATAGACCACGTGCCTGAGGGCGGGCGCAGCCAGCCTTGCCTTCTCCATCCCGCCGGACAGCTTTCCGTCGCAGAGGGCCAGCGTGATTGCCGCCTTCTGAATCGGATAGGACAGCTCCTTGGCGCGCAGCAGTGGCATCGTTGCGACGCAAATGCCGCCCGCCTTGATCACCGCGAGATAGGTCGCAACCATCATCGGATTGTTGGCCGAGCGCAGCAGCACACGTTCACCGGTGACGAGACCCAGCTTGCCGACCAGCACATTGGCGATGCGGTTCACCAGCGCTTGCAGCTCGCGATAGCTGTAGCTGACGGCGGGGCTGATGACGCAGGGCGCGTCACCATGGCCCTGCTCGACCCAGCGATCGAGAAAATAGCTGACGCAGTTCAGCCGCTGTGGGTAGTGCAGCTCCGGCCGCGTGAAGATGAATTCGGGCCACAACTCTGGCGGCGGCAGATGCTGCCGCGCGAACGTATCGACATGGGCCGTGGCGGCGTTGCCGTCATGCGAGCCCGAGACTTGAACCTTGGCGGCGTTGGCCATCGCACGCTCCTTTGCGCATGGAAAGCACCCGGCAGCACGAACTGATAAACATTTTAGGCTTAAAACAATTTGGCGCAATAGCGGATTTTGAGCATCCCGTGCATTTTGCTGCGGCAAAGTGGAATTGGCGGCTGTCCGGCCGCGGACCTATGGCCGGCGGCGCGCAGCCGATTTCTGCGCCGACGCCTTGGTCTTGGCGAGCAGCCGCATCAGTTCGCGCACCTCTTTCGGCGTGAGGTCGGCGAAGAGATCGGCAATCCAGGTCTCGTGTTCTGTGGCCATCCTGCGGAACTCGGCGCGCCCGAGCTTCGTGAGGCGGATCACCTGGACCCGGCGGTCCGTGTCCGAGGTGCGGCGGTCGAGATGACCGGATTCGACGAGACGCTCGACAAGGCCGGTGACGTTGCCGTTGGACACCATCATGCGCTTGGACACGTCGGACAGCGTCATGCCGTCGGGCGCCTTGTCGAGTTGTGCCATCAAATCGAACCGGGGCAGCGTGACGTCGAAGCGCTGCCGCAGCCGGCCGCGGACTTCGCCCTCGATCAGGGTGGTGCAGGTGAGCAGACGCAGCCACAGCCGAAGCTCTTCGGCATGGTCCTCCGGTGTTTCGACGGCCTTGGTCTCGGAATCGAGCATCTCGGTGCAGTCAGTCACGCCCGGCATTGGGCCGCCAGGGATTCCCCAACGTTTTGAGCTTCAAATAAATTGAAGCCGGCCGCAAGTCCAAAGCTGCAGCAATCGACCGCACGTCGATTTCTTTAGGCTTCAAATAATTGGCGCGCCGCTTGCATGCGCTGCTGGCCGCAGGATGGCGGCGCCTTGAGCTTTGCTTGCCGCGAGCGCCGTCATCGGCATAAGCTTGGATTGGAGTACGCGGCTTGCTGCGCACGCCCCGGTGTCACGAGGGACAGATCATGAAGACGCAAATGACTTTGGCCGCGGCTACCTTACTGCTCGGCACCGCAACGAGCCCCGCCCTCGCCCAGGAGAAGATCAAGCTTGGTGTGATCGTGACCCTGTCGGGGCCCGCGGCCGCGCTCGGTCAGCAGGTGCGCGATGGCTTTGCGCTCGCGGTGAAGGACCTTGGCAGCAAGATGGGTGGCCGCGATGTCGAGGTCGTGGTGGTCGACGACGAGCTCAAGCCTGACGCGGCCGTGACCAAGGTCAAGGGACTTCTGGAGCGCGAAAAAGTCGACTTCGTGGTCGGCCCGATCTTCTCCAACATTCTCCAGGCGATTCATCGACCGGTGACGGAATCCAAGGTGTTCCTGATCAGCCCCAATGCCGGCCCATCGACGTTTGCCGGCAAGGACTGCAATCCGTTCTTCTATGTGACGTCGTATCAGAACGACCAGGTTCACGAGATCCTCGGCAAGGTGGCGCAGGATCGCGGCTACAAGCGCATGTACCTGATGGTGCCGAACTATCAGGCCGGCAAGGATTCGGTAGCCGGCTTCAAGCTCGACTACAAGGGGGAGATCGTCGAAGAATCCTACATGCCGCTCAATACGCTGGATTTCCAGCCGGAGCTGTCGAAGATCTCGTCGCAGAAGCCCGATGCGGTGTTCACGTTCATGCCGGGCGGCCTCGGCGTCAATCTGGTCAAGCAGTACAAGCAGGCCGGCCTTGCCGAGAGCATTCCGGTCCTCTCGGCTTTCACGGTGGATGAATCGACCCTGCCGGCGCAACAGGAGGCGGCGGTCGGCATGTTTGGCGGCGCGAACTGGGCGCCCAATCTGGACAATCCACAGAACAAGAAGTTCGTTTCGGCCTATGAAGCCACCTACAACAGCGTGCCCGGGACCTATGCCATGCAGGCGTACGACGCGGCGATGCTGATCGACAGCGCAGTCAAAGGCCTGAAGGGCGATCTCACCAACAAGGACGCCGTTGCGGCTGCCCTGAAGAAGGCGGACTTCACGTCGCTGCGCGGACGGTTCAAGTTCAACACCAACGGCTATCCGATCCAGGATTTTTACCTGACCAAGGTCGCCAAGCGTCCGGACGGCAAATTCCAGACCGAGATCGTGCAGAAGGTGTTCGAGAATTACGGCGACCGCTATGCCAAGGACTGCAAGGCGGCGAACTAAGCGTCGCGCTAAGGGAGGACTGCAATGAACAGCGAAATCACCGGTATCACGCGGGCCAACGAGGGGATCCAGGGCATTTGCTGGAACATCCTCGGCCAGACCTATGTGCCAAAGAGCAAGACTGAGCACAGCTTCTCCTGGCACGCGACACTGCCGCCCGGCACATTCGTGCCGCCGCACATCCATCCCGATCAGGATGAGTATCTCTACATGCTGGAAGGCAAGCTCGATTTCATGCTTGGCAACTCCGAGGCGCAGGCGACCCCGGGCGATCTGATCCGGCTTGGCATGGGCGTGCCGCACGGCATTTTCAACAAGTCGGAGCAGACCGCAAAAGTGCTGTTCTGGGTCTCGCCGACCAAGAAACTGTTCGACCTGTTCTGGGGCCTTCACAATATGAAGGAGCAGAAGCCGGAGGACGTGGTGGCGATGGCCGCCGAGTTCAACATCCACTTCCTGCCGCCGCCGCCCGGCGCCGGCTAGCAGCATGCCCCCGGAAAACTGCGAAGCGGTTTTCCGGAAGGGCATGCTCAATCAAAAGCGCCTTAAGCGCGCACCGCCGCAAGTCCGGGCACGGCCGCGAAGCCGGCCTTGGTGGCATAGCCGCGCACGATGGCCTCGCGCTGAGAATAGCTCAAGACGTTATCGACGTTGTCGAAGCCGTCGGGCGCGAGCTGCTCGACGGCATCGATGACGCCTTCGGGGCCGCCGCGCCGGTTGGAGCGGACGATGTCCGCGGTCATCGGCAGGCGCTTCTTCTCATACTCGACCAACGCCTGGCGCGGATGCTCGGCCCGCGCCAGCGCGTCGGCGAGACAGCGCGCATCGAGGATCGCCTGCGAAGCACCGTTGGAGCCGACCGGATACATGGGATGCGCGGCATCACCGAGCAGCGTGACGCGCCCGGACGACCAGTAAGGCAAGGGATCGCGATCGCAAGTGGGATATTCGTAGAATTCCGGCGTAGCTGAGATCAGGCTTCTCACGTCGATGTACGGCACGGAGAAGCGCGCCACATGCGGCATCAGTTCCTCGCGCCGGCCCGGGCGCGACCAGTCTTCTTTCCGCGGCGGCGGCGCATTGCCCTCGCCGACCTTCACCAGCACCGCCCAATTGGTGAGACGGCTCGCCGGGCTCGATCCCTCCGCAATGGGATAGATCACCACCTTGGCATCGAGGCCGCCGGCCACGATCATCGACTTACCGGTGAGGAACAGCGGCCAGTCGCGCGCGCCGCGCCACAGCATCAGGCCGTTCCAGCACGGCGGCCCTTCGTTCGGGAACAACGTTTCCCGGACGCGCGAATGGATGCCGTCGGCGCCGATCAGGATATCGCCCCGCGCGGTGTGGATGTGCACACCGGCGCGATCGAAGAAATAGGCGGTGACGCCGCCCTCGTCCTGCGTGAAGGCGCCGAGGCGGCAACCGGTGTGGATTGCTTCCGGCCCGAGCCGCTCCTCCACTGCGCGATGGATGACGCCCTGGAGGCGACCGCGATGGATCGAGAATTGCGGCACATCATGACCGGCATCGATGCCGCGCGCTTCGCGCCAGACCTCTTGGCCGTGGCGATTAAGATAATAGAGCTGGTCGGTGCGGATCGCGACGTCGTCGAGCTTCTGCAGCAGGCCGAGGCCGGCGAGCTCGCGCATCGCATGGGGCAGCGTGTTGATGCCGACGCCAAGCTCGCGGATGGTATCGGCCTGCTCGAAGATCTCGCAGTCCAGGCCACGTGAGCGCAGCATCAATGCCGTGGTGAGACCACCGATACCGCCACCGACGATAATCGCCTTCATCGCCCTCAACTCCAGTCAAAACACGTCAGGCAATGGGTCAACGTCGCATAGGCGGTCACTCCGCCGCAAGCGGCTTTGTCGCTTCCGCCTTGAGCTCGGCCCGGGTCTTGGGCTTAGCCTTAATTCGCAGCTCCTCGAGATCCTGCCTGTCGCGGACGCTGTTGCGGAAAATCTGGTCTTTGCCGGGCAGATATTGCGGCGGGCAGAACGCATCGTTCGCGCCGTACCAGGCCGCCGCCTTCATGGTGAAGAAGGGATCGACCAGATGCGGCCGCCCCAGCGCAACGAGGTCCGCCCGGCCAGCGGCCAAAATCGTGTTGGCCTGGTCCGCGGTCGTGATGTTGCCGACGCACATCGTGGCGACGCGCGCCTCGTTGCGGACCTGGTCGGAGAACGGCGTCTGGAACATGCGCCCATAGACCGGCTGCGCATCGCGCACGGTCTGCCCGGTCGAGACATCGACGAGATCGACACCGGCCTCGGCGAAGGCGCGCGCGATCGCCACCGCATCATCGCCGGTGATGCCTCCATCGGCCCAATCGGTCGCGGAGATACGCACAGATATCGGCTTGTGCGACGGCCAGACCGCGCGTAACGCCTCGAACACCT
Source organism: Bradyrhizobium diazoefficiens (assembly GCF_016616235.1). Taxonomy (NCBI): domain Bacteria; kingdom Pseudomonadati; phylum Pseudomonadota; class Alphaproteobacteria; order Hyphomicrobiales; family Nitrobacteraceae; genus Bradyrhizobium; species Bradyrhizobium diazoefficiens. The sequence goes on along the minus strand of NZ_CP067100.1, from coordinate 2,829,139 downwards.
CCAGCGGGAAACGCAAGCGGTTTTCGAGCGAGCCGCCATATTCGTCCGTGCGGGTGTTGGTCAGCGGCGAGATGAAGCTCGCCAGCAGATAGCCGTGGGCGCAATGCAGCTCCAGCATGTCGAAGCCGCAGCGCTCGCCGCGCTCGGCCGCAGCGACGAAAGCATCCCTCACTGCACTCATGCCGGCGCGATCGAGCTCACGCGGCACCCGGCTATCCGGGAAATAGGGCAGCGGCGATGCCGAGATCACGTCCCAGCCGCCCTCCTCCAGCGGACGGTCCATGCCGTCCCACATCAGCCTGGTCGCACCCTTGCGGCCGGCATGCCCGAGTTGCAGGCAGATCTTTGCGGCCGAGTTGCCGTGGACGAAATCCACGATGCGCCGCCACGCGGCTTCCTGTTCATCATTCCACAAGCCGGCGCAGCCGGGCGTGATCCGAGCGTCGCGGCTGACGCAGGTCATTTCCGTGAAAATCAGGCCGGCGCCGCCGATGGCGCGCGAGCCGTAGTGGACCAGATGGAAATCGGTCGGCACACCTTCTCTGGCCGAGTACATGCACATCGGCGACATCACGGCGCGGTTGGCGATCTCCATCTTCCGCAAGCGGAAGGGCTGAAACAGCGGCACCATCGGCGTATCGGTGTCGACATTGAACCCGCGGTCGCGAACCTGCCTGGCAAACGACTTCTCGACCTCGGCCACGAAATCGGGCGCACGGAGCTTGAGATTATCATAGGTGATCGCCTTTGAGCGCGTCATGACGCCGAAGGCGAACTGCACGGGGTCGAAATCCCAGAAGCGGTCGACATGCTCGAACCAGACCAGCGAGACGTCGGCAGCGTGCTGGGTCTTCTCGACCTCTTCGCGGCGGCCATGCTCATAAACCTCCAGAGCGGCTTCGATGCTGGGCGCCTTCTCCATGGCATCGGCCAACGCGATCGCGTCTTCCATCGCAAGCTTGGTCCCGGAGCCGATCGAGAAATGCGCGCTCGCTTTGGCGTCGCCAAGCAGGACCATGTTATCCTTGACCCAGCGCCTGCTGCGGATCATCGGGAAATTGCGCCACATCGAGCGGTTCGTCAGTAGCTTGTGCCCATCGAGGAACCAGCCAAAGATGTCCGCCATCCGCGCGGCGGACTCCTGCTCGCTCAGCCCGATGAGCCCTGCCCGCGCGAACGTCTCCGGATCGGTCTCGAAGATCCAGGTCGAGTGTCCGGCCTCGTACTGGTAGGCGTGGGCGATGAACGGCCCCCACTCGGTCTCCTGGAAGATGAAGGTGAAGGCATCGAGCGGCCTGGTCGACCCCATCCAGGCAAACTTGTTGGTGCGGAGATCGACTTCCGGTTGGAAGTGCTCGGCATGTTTCTCGCGGAAACGGCTGTTGACGCCATCGGCAAGCAAGATCAGATCGGCATCGGCAAAGCGCGCCTCATCGTCGATGTCCACCTCGAAATGCAGGCTGACGCCAAGCTCGCGCGCCCGCTCCTGGAGGATCAGAAGCAGTCTTTGCCGCGAGCAGCCGCAGAAACCGTTGCCCCCGACGCGATGCACCGTACCGCGAAAATGCACAGCGATGTCGTCCCAATAGGCGAATTCCTGGGTGATGCGGCGATAGCTCGGAAGGTCCTGCTTCTCGAAATTGTCCAGCGTGGCGTCGGAGAACACCACGCCGAAGCCGAAGGTGTCGTCGGCGCGGTTGCGCTCATACACCGTGATCGCAGCGCCCGGACGTTGCTTCTTCAGCAGGATCGCTGCGTAGAGACCTGCAGGTCCGCCACCGATGATCGCGACTTTCATGGGAGCCTCGCCAATCTTCCCGGCCATGAAACTATTTTAAGCCTAAAATAATTTCTGGCAAGTCCCCGTTTCCCGAGATCGGAGGCGATCGAGAGCCGCTGCTCAGTCGCCCCTGAAAACCGGCTTGATCTTATTGGCGAAAGCCTCGAAAGCGCGCTCGAAGTCGGCCGTCGTCATGCATAGCGCCTGGGCAACGGCCTCCGCTTCGATCGCCTCCTCAACCGACATCGCCCATTCCATGGCCAGCATCCGCTTGGTCATGGTATTGGCGAAGGTCGGCCCTTCCGCGATCTGCCTGGCCAGCAGCTGCGCCTGGGGCAGCACCTGCTCCGGCGTGACGATGCGGCTGAAGAAGCCCCAGCGCTCGCCCTCCTCCGCGGTCATGAAGCGGCCGGTGTAGAGCAGCTCGGAGGCGCGGGACTGGCCGATGATCCGCGGCAGGATCGCACACGCGCCCATGTCACAGCCGGCAAGGCCGACCTTGTTGAATAGGAACGCTACCTTGGCGCCGCTCGCTGCGAGCCGTATGTCGGATGCCATGGCGATGATCGCGCCGGCGCCGGCGCAGATGCCCTCGACCGCGGCCACGATCGGCTGCGGGCAGGCCCGCATCGCCTTGACGAGATCGCCGGTCATCCGCGTGAACGCGGTGAGCCCCTTGGTATCCATCTTCACGAGCGGGCCGATGATCTCGAACACGTCGCCGCCGGATGAGAAATTGCCGCCGGCGCCGGTGACCACGATCGATTTGACCGCGTCGTCGAACGCACAAGCGCGGAAGAAGTCGGTCAGTTCCCGGTAGCTTTCGAACGTCAGCGGATTCTTCCGCTCGGGCCGATTGAGCGTCACCGAGGCAACGCCATCGACCACCGCCAGCAGGAAATGCTGCGGCGAGTAATCCGCCAGCGGCACGGTGACGGGATTGGCTGGTCTGCTCATGCGATCTCCTTACTTTCCTCGTTCCGTGCCTTTTTTCGTGCGTTAGATCTCGCCACCGGCCACGGCAATCGCCTGCCCCGTGATCGCGCCAGCGCCTTCGCCGCACAGCCAAAGCACGGCATCCGCCACCTCTTGCGGCGCGATCAGCCGTCCCTGCGGATTGTGCTTTGCGAGCTCGGCGATCGCCTGTTCGCGGCTTCGTCCCGTTTTCTTCATGATGTTCTCGATGCTGCCGGCGACCAGATCGGTGTCGGTGAAGCCGGGACAGACCGCGTTCACGGTCACGTTGCTGCCGGCCATCTCCAGGGCCAGCGAACGCACCAGACCGACCACAGCGTGCTTCGCCGCCGCATACGCGCTGACATAGGCATAACCTTTGAGCCCGGCCGTCGATGCAATCGCGATGATACGCCCATACGGGCGATCCTTCATCCCCGGCAATACGCTCTGAACGGCATGAACCACGCCCATGAAGTTGACATCCATCATGCGCGCGAACAGCGCACTGTCCGATTTCGCAAACGGCGCGGATTCGGCGCTGCCGGCGTTGGCGATCAGAATGTCGATCGGTTTTCGTGCATGCGCCTCAGTGACCGCAGCTTTCAGCGCAGCTTCGTCCGAGACGTCGACAACGGCTGCGAAATGCGCGGCGCCCGCGTTAACCGCTTCTTCGAGCGTGGCGGCATTCCGGCCCAGCACTGTCACGGTGGCGCCGGCCCCGACAAGCGACGTCGCGATCGCACGGCCGATGCCGCGGCCACCACCGGTCACCAGCGCGTGCGGCGAATGCGGCAATCCGGACATGCGCTTGCTCCCTGGGATCTGCTGATCGTACCTCCGATATATTTTAACCTTCAAATTTTTGCAACGAAAGCACCGATCAGTGCCGCGAACGCCTGCCGCGGGACCGGCCTGAAAATTGCTTTAAGCATAAAATTATCGCTTTCCATCCCCGACAGGCCTGTTAGCATCGCTGGGTCAAGCAAAAGGATGTCGCGTGTCGCAGCCTGCGCCAATGATAACAAGGGACGGGCGCTTCGCCTACGAAGCCGCGGGCGATCCTGGCGCAACACCCCTGATTTTCCTGCATGGCATCGGGGGCGCGGCACGGGCCTGGCGGCAGCAGCTCGCCACATTCGGCAGCCGCTTCCGTACGATCGCGTGGGACATGCCGGGCTATGGCGGATCAGTGCCTCTCGCCAGCGTCAGCATCGCTGCCCTGGCCGATGCGCTCCAGCAATTCATCGAACAGATCGGCGCGAGCAGGCCCGTCCTGGTCGGCCACTCGATCGGCGGCATGATCGTCCAGAAATGGCTGGTGCAATCGCCGAAGCTCGCGCGCGCGGTGGTGCTCGCGCAAACCAGCCCGGCGTTCGGCAAGGCCCACGGCGACTGGCAGAAATCTTTCATCGCGGCACGACTTGGGCCGCTCGATCGCGGCGAAACGATGAAATCGCTGGCGCCTTCGCTGGTGAAGGAGCTCGTCGGCGATGATCCAGACCCGAAGGGAATGGAGCTCGCACGCGAGTGCATGTCAAGCGTGCCCGAGGCAAGCTATCGCGCCATGATGCTGGCCCTGATCGGGTTCGATCAGCGCAGCACGCTGAAGGACATTTCCGTGCCGACCCTCTTGCTGTCCGGCTCCAGGGACAACAACGCGCCAGCGCCAATGATGGCCAAGACGGCGACTTACATTCCTTCGGCTGAATACGTCGAGCTCCCCGGCGTGGGACATCTCGCCAACCTTGAGCGTCCCGATGCCTTCGACAAGGTTCTCGGGGGCTTCCTCGACTCTATCGCTGTAAAACACGGGTGACTGCGCCATGACCATGCAAGTCAGCAAGACCATCGGCGTAACCGGCAAAGTCGCGCTGGATGCGCCGATCTTCGATCCCGTCGCATTCCGCCTGACGGACGAGCAGGTCGGCATCATCGCGCGCGCCCGCGAAATCGGCCAGAGCGTGTTCGCCGGCCGCGCCGCCATCTACGATCGCGAAGCGATCTTCCCGACCGAGAATTATCGCGACCTGCACCGCGTCGGCCTGCTCGGTATCGCGGTGCCCAAGAAACACGGCGGGCTCGGTGCGAACTATCAGACCTATGCCTTGGCAGCTGCCGAGATCGGCCGCTATTGCGGCGCGACCGCACTGACCTGGAACATGCATGTCTGTTCGACCCTGTGGTCGGGCCCGCTTGCCGACGATCTCGACATGGACGCGGCGACGCGGTCCGAGCATGAGCGGCGGCGTGCAGTCCACTACAAGCGCATCGTCGAGGATGGCGCGATCTACTCGCAGCCGTTCTCCGAGGGTGGCGCTGCGGCCGCAGGAGGCGTGGCATTCGGCACGGAGGCAAGACCCGTAAAAGGCGGCTGGGTCGTCAACGGCAAGAAGATCTTCGCATCGCTCTCCGGCCATGCCGATTATTACGGCGTGCTCTGTACAGAGATCGAAGAAGGCGAGAAGGCTTCGCGCCGCAACACGCTTTACCTCGCCATCTCCGCGAAATCGGAAGGCGTCTCGGTCGTTGGCGACTGGGATCCGCTCGGCATGCGTGGGACGGTCTCGCGCACGCTGCTGTTCAAGGACGTGTTCGTGCCGGACGACTCTGCGCTGATGCCGCGCGGCGTCTATTTCCAGGCGGCAATGCGCTGGCCGCACATGTTCCTGACACTGTCGCCGACCTATATGGGCCTCGCACAAGCCGCCTACGACTTCACCGTGCGCTACCTGCGCGGCGAAGTGCCGGGCATGCCGCCGGTCAAACGGCGGATGTACCCGACCAAGCAGATCGCGGTCGCGCAGATGCAGATCAAGCTCGAGCAGATCAAGGCGATCTGGTTCCAGGCGGTCACGGAGGCGCGTGCGAATCCGAGCAAGGAGCAGGTGCTGCGCGCCTATGCCGCGCAATATTCCGTCATGGAAGGCGCCAACGAGCTCGCGGCGCTCGCGATCCGCACCTGCGGCGGCCAGGCGATGCTCCGCTCGCTGCCGCTGGAACGCATCTATCGTGATAGCCGTTGCGGCTCACTGATGCTGCCCTGGACCGCCGAGCTCTGCCTCGACCGCATCGGGCGCGAGGCGCTGTACGAGGCCGGCGAGACGGACGACTGACGGTGGACCTCTGTAGCCTGATCGATCGCAACGCGGCGTTTTCGCCAGACAAGACCGCGATCGCCTTCGAAGGGGAGCGGCTGAGCTACGCTGCATTTGCTGCGCGCATCGAGCGGACAGCCACGACCCTGAAGCAGGAGCTTGGGGTCGGCCGAGGCGACCGCGTCGCAATCCTGAGTTTGAACCGGCCGGACTATCTGGTGCTGCTCTATGCCTGCGCGCGGCTCGGTGCGATGCTGGTGCCGCTGAACTGGCGGTTGGCCGTCGCCGAGCAGCTGTTCATTCTCGCTGATGCCGGCGCCAAGGTCCTGGTGCTCGAGCAGGCATTTGAAGGCGTGCTTCCCGAGCTTGCGGCGAGAACCGCCGTCGTCGGATTCGATTTCGCGCCGTCGCGCGGCACGACATTCGAGGGCCTGCTGGCTCGCAGCGAAGGCAAAAGCCGCAATCCGCATACCGATCTCTGCTGCCCGCTCCTGATCGTCTACACCTCCGGAACGACCGGACGGCCAAAGGGCGCTGTACTGCGCCAGGAGGCGCTGCTGTGGAATGGCGTCATGAGCCAGCACATGCACAACATGACGTCGGACGATCACGTCCTGACGGTGTTGCCATTCTTCCACGTCGGCGGGCTCAACATCCAGACCACCGCAGCGCTCCAGCTCGGCGCGACCGTCACGATCCATGCCCGCTTCACACCGGATACCGCGCTCGCCGCGATCGAACGCGAGCGGCCGACACTGACGGTGATGGTACCGACGATCATCCAGGCGGTGAGCGAGCATCCCGCCTGGGCGACGACCGATCTCTCCTCGCTCAAGGCCGTCGCCACCGGTTCGACTGTTGTGCCACCGCACTTGATCGACCGGTTCGTCGCGCGTGGCGTGCCAGTGCTCCAGGTTTACGGCTCGACGGAGACCTGCCCGATCGCCGTCTACACCCGGCTCGGCGGCGATCTCTCGCGCGCGGGGTCGACAGGACTTGCAGGCCTGTGCTGCGAGGCGAAGGTGATCGATCAGGCGGGCGGCGAGCTCCCCGCGGGCACGCCCGGCGAGATCGCAGTGCGCGGGCCCAACGTGTTCTTCGAATATTGGGGCGATGCGGACGCGACGCGCGATGCTCTGAACGAAGGCTGGTATCGCACCGGCGACATCGGCCTGTGCGACTCCGACGGCTATTTCTGGGTCCGCGACCGCAAGAAGAACCTGATCATTTCCGGCGGCGAGAACGTCTACCCGGCCGAGGTCGAGCGCGTCCTGCTTGAGCACCCCGATGTGAGCGAATGCGCCGTGATCGGCCGGCCGGACCCGCGCTGGGACGAAGTGCCCATTGCCTATGTCATCCCGCGCTCCGGATGCCGGCTCGAAGCGGATGAATTGCGAGCGCACCTTCAGACGCAGCTCGCGCGCTACAAGGTTCCGCGCGACATCGTCTTCGTCACCGACCTGCCGCGCACGGCACTGGGCAAGGTCCAGCATTTCCTGCTGAAGCAGCTTGATACACAGTCGCGCGCGCAAGGAGAAGCATCTTGAAGATTGCGGTTCTGGGTGGGGGAAACGGCTCTTTCGCGGCCGCAGGCGATTTTGCGCTGTCGGGACATGAGGTCCGGCTGTGGCGCCGCGACGCCGATCAGGTCGCTGCACATCGCGCCGCCGGCTCGCGCATTCTGGTGAAGGACCACAACGGGCGCCACGACATCAAGCTCGCGCTGGTGACGACCGATATCGCTGACGCCGTCAACGGCACCGAGCTGATCCTGTGTCCTGCCCCCGCGTTCGCACAGCCGGACATAGCCCGCCTGCTCGCCCCGCATCTGCGGGATGGCCAAGTCGTGTTTCTGCCGCCAGCGACGTTCGGGTCGATGATCTTCGCGCAGGCCGCACGTGATGCCGGCAACCGCGCCAAGGTAAGTTTTGCGGAAACCGGAACGCTGCCCTGGCTCACCCGCAAGCACGGAGCGTTCGAGGTCGCGATCACCATCCGCGCCAAGCGACTGCCGGTTGGCGTATTCCCGCTCGACCAGGCATCGCACGCACTCGAAATCATCGGCCGCGGTTTCCCCGATGCGATCGAACCCTGCGGAGACGCGCTCTCCGGCGCGCTCATGAATGCGGGTCCGATCATTCATCCGCCGCTGATCGTGATGAACGCTGGCCCGATCGAACATTTCGAAAAGTGGGACATCCACAAGGAGGGCACGCAGGCTGTGATCCGCCGGGTGACCGACGCGCTCGACGCGGAACGGATCGCCGTGCGTGAAGCGCTCGGATACGGCGCGCCACATTTCCCGCTTGCCCATCATTACGCGAGGGAGGGCGAAATCTGGATGTATGGCCGCGGCTCGCATGACCAGCTGACGGATTCCGGCGACTGGCGCGAGCGGCTCGTGCTGACGGAGCACCGCTACATGCGTGAAGATCTGCGGCTGGGGCTGTCGCTGCTGGTGTCCATCGCGGGCCTCGCCGGCGTGGCCACGCCGCTGGCCAAGGCCTTCCTCGCCATTGGCGGCGCCATCTGCGGCGAGGATTTTGTCCGAGGCGGACGAACGCTCGAGACGCTGGGGCTTGGCAAGCTCGGCAAGACCGAACTGCAGACGCTGCTTCGCAATGGATTCTGATCGATGACCCCTCGCGCCAACATCGCCTGTCTCGGGGCCGGCCGCATGGGGCGCGGCATCGCCGTCGCGTTCGCTTACGCGGGCCACATGGTCACGATGATCGACATCAAGGCCCGTTCCGCGGAGGATTTCGGCAGGCTGGAGACGGACGCGCTCGGCGAGGTCAGGAAGACTTTTGCAAGCCTCTCGAAACTGGGGCTGCTGACCGAGACGGATGTCGATCTGCTCATCGCGCGTGTGTCGGTGGTGCCAGCCAGTCAGAGCGGCGTGGCACTGGCCGAAGCCGGAATGGTCTTCGAGGGCGTCCCTGAGGTCGTCGAGCTCAAGTGCGAGGTGCTGGCCGCGGCTTCGAAGCAGGTCGGCGTCGATACGATCATCGCATCGACCACGTCGACGATCCTGGTCGACGATCTCTCCGGCGCGGTCGTGAATCCCCGCCGCTTCCTCAACGTGCACTGGCTCAATCCAGCCTATCTGATCCCGCTGGTCGAGGTCTCTCCCGGCCAGGCCACTGATCGAGCCATCGTCGACGGGGTCAAGGCGCTGCTCGAGGGCATCGGCAAGGTGCCGGTGGTTTGCGCGGCAACGCCCGGCTTCATCGTCCCGCGCATCCAGGCGCTGGCGATGAATGAAGCCGCGCGCATGGTCGAGGAAGGCGTCGCCAGCGCCGAAGAGATCGACAAGGCAATCCGCTACGGCTTTGGCTTCCGCTATGCCGTCCTCGGGCTGCTCGAATTCATCGACTGGGGCGGCGGCGATATCCTGTACTATGCCAGCCGCTATCTCGAAAGCGCACTCGGCAGTGATCGCTATCGCGCGCCGGACGTCATCTCGCGCAACATGCATGAGGGCCGGATCGGCTTGCGAACGGGTGCGGGTTTCCTCGATTATTCCGGCCTGGACGTCGACGCCTATCGCGCAAAACGGCTCCAGGCCATGGTGGACCTGCTCCGGCACTTCGACCTGGCTCGCCCACCCGTGCTCGACCGCAACTAGCCAAAGACGTCCTGGAGCACGCCCTCCCGCACGACTGCGACGCCATCGAGCTCGATCGTTGTTCCCATCATCGGCAGGTCAAAATGGCCCGCCGTATAGCGGCCGGCGAATTCGTTGGCGCCAGTCGAGAACAGGAAGTTGCCGGAGACGGCGCGAATTTCCGTACCGTTGGTGTCGCGCTGATCGTACATCGACAGCGCTTCGTAGCGCGCGCCCGGGTTCATGCCGAATCCGACATGCGAGACTGCATAGGCCTCGCGATCGCCCCAGGCGGCAAGATACGCGCGCATCATCGCGGCATCCGCGCCCTCGCCTTCCAGCTCGACGACATAATCATCCTTCAGTGTCATTTTCACCGGCGACGCCAGGTAACGCTTGAAGGTCAGATTGATGTCTCCGGGCGCCATTACCAGCGTGCCGTTGACCGTTCCGCTCTTGGGGAAGCTGACGACGATGCCGCCGGGCCAATGCGCCAGCGTGCCCGGCTTGTCGGTCCAGCCCCACACGCCGACCGTGGAGGCACCGACCATGTCGACGTCGAGCGCCGTGCCAGCCTTTGACGTGACCCGCATCCGCTTGGTTCCGCGCAGCATCTTCGCCGCTGCGCGAACGCGCTTCTCCAGCGCGGGATCCGGCACCATGCGCTCCAGCGCCTCGGGATGCTCGTTCGAGATCACCAAAATGCGCGCGCCGGCCTTGAGGATCTCCGGCGTCTCCACCGCATGCATCAGGCCCTCGATGGTGCAATCCACCACAAAGCCGGCCTGCTGAAGTGCCGTGATGACCGGACCAAGTTTTTGGATCGCTTCGCTCGCTCCCGTCGAGCGAACCGGCACGACATTCCGGTTGCGCGGAGTCGGCATCACCACATGAAACGGCCGCGCGCCCATGCGCAGCAGCGCGAGCTCGGCCAGATGAACGTTCAACGCACGCGACTGCGTCTCCGAGAGGATCGCCGCAGTATCGCCGGCCTTGACCGCGCATCGCTCAAAGATCTCGCAAAACGCGTCGATCCATTTTGCCTCGATCCGATCAGCCAGCATGGTTTACTCCCGGTCTTCTAGTTTCTTCCTGGCCAGCCTACGCTTCAGGGAAGCCGCGCAGCAGGTACGAGCGCACCGCCCCGAGCAGGCCATTCAGGATCAAGCCCAGCAGCGAGATCGTGATCAGCGGCACGAACATATCGACGGCCTGGAAGGTCCGGGCCGCCGTGACGAGCGCATGGCCAAGTCCGTCGGTCGACGTGATCATCTCGGCCAGAAACACCACGATGCAGGAAATCACAAGGCCGATCCGGCAGCCGGTCAGGATCGACGGCATCGCCGCCGGCAGCACCACCTTGAACAGGATTCCGTAGCGCGGCGTTCCCGCCGCCATGGCCGACCAGATCAGCTTCTGCTCGACGGTCGAGGCGCCATAATAGGTGGAGAGCAGGATGGGAAAGAGCGCATCCGCCGCCACCAGCGTAATCTTCGATCCGTGGCCGAAGCCGAGCAGGAGCAGCAGCGCCGGATAGAGCGCAACCTTGGGCAACGGCGCCAATACGCGCACGATCGGCCGAACCACGGCATTGATCGCGGGACTGGCGGCAGCGGCGATGCCGATGCTGACGCCGAGGACGACCGCAATCGCGAAGCCGGAGAACAGCCGGATCAGGGTCGCGGCGATCTCCTGCTGAAACGTCCACGTCACCAGTTGCTGCACCAACCGGCCGAAGACATATCCCGGCGGCGGGAGCAGGACGACTGGCGCAAAGCCGAATGACACCAGTCCCTGCCACAGGGCGATCACCAGCGCGATCGGCGCGAGCCCGAGAATGAAGCTTGTGGGGAAAAGGCGCGCTGTCATGAGAAGCTCAGGGGCATGTCGAACTGAGGTTCGGACCAGCGGACGAGCCGCGCGCGGATCCGCTCGAAGATCGCATCGAGGCAGATGCCCATCGCTCCCACGATGATGATCATCGCAAAGACGGTGTCATATTGTCCCATGTCGAGCGCGTTGAACAGGATGTTGCCGGCGCCGGACTGGCGCGCGATCATTTCGCTCGTGATCATCGTGATCAGCGCCAGCACCAAGCCCGTGCGGCACCCCGTCAGGATTTCCGGTAGCGCCGCCGGCAGCACGATCCGCACCAGGCGTTGCAGGGGCGAGAGCCCCATTGCGGCGCCTGACCACAGCATCTTTTCTTCGACCGCCTTGGCACCCTCAAAGCTGTGATAGATCACGGGCAGGCTGACGCCGAGGAAGATCACCAGCGTCTTTGTGACGTCGCCGACGCCGAGCCACAGCATGATGATCGGCATCAAGGCCGCTTTCGGCACGGGGTAGATCACCATCAGCAGCGGATTGAAGAAAGCGGTGACAGCGCGGCTGCGGCCCATCAACAGCCCGAGCGGAATCGAAAGCAGCACGGCTATGCCGAACCCGATCGCCATCCGGCGGAGCGAGGCCAGGATGTTGATCAACGATTCCCTGTCGCCAAGGATGTCCGGTATCGCACGGATCGCCTCGAGCGCCGTCGGAAAGCTGTCGTTCTTCAGCGCGAGCGAGGCGACCTGCCACACCGCCAGCAACCCGATGCATGCGAGCACCGGGGCAGCGCGTCTGACCAGGGCGGCCGGCGTCATCATGAGCATGACCCGGCCTCGTCGCTCTCGTCGAACATGCGTTCGATGTCGACGACGTATTTCTGGTAGCGCGGATCGAGCAACAGCTCATTGCGGCGGCGCGGCCGCGGCAGATCGATGTCGATCACCTGCCGGATGCGGCCGGGCGATCCCGACATCATCACGACCTTGTCCGACAGGAACACCGCCTCGTCGACCGAGTGAGTGACGAACAGCACCGTCTTGCGGTCGCGTTCCCAGATATTCAGGAGATCGTTCTGCAGGCGCGTCCTTGTGTGAGCATCCAGGGCGCCGAAGGGCTCGTCCATCAGCAGGACCTCGGGATGATAAGCAAGCGTTCGGGCCAGCGCGACGCGCTGCTTCATGCCGCCGGACAACTCCTTAGGGTAAAAATTCTCATAACCCTTGAGGCCGACCATCTCGATCAGGGCCCGGCTCTGTGCTTCTGCCTCGGTGGCGCGCACACCCTGTTGGCGAGGGCCGTACATCACATTGCCGAGCACGGTCTTCCAGGGAAACAGTGCGAACTCCTGGAACACCGGTCCACGATCCGGCCCAGGCCCGGTGATCGCCTGTCCCTTGATCTTCGCCGCGCCGCTGGTCGGGCTGACGAAACCGCCGACGATGTAAAGCAGTGTCGACTTGCCGCAGCCGGATGGGCCGAGGATGGAGACGAAGGCCCTCTCTTCGATCGTCAGCGAGATGTCCGATAGCGCCAGATGGTCCTTGCGCGCCGACGTCTGGAAGACCTGCGAGACGCGGTCGATCTCGATGATTGCAGAAGCCGGCTTTTGTGACGTCACCGGTCCCACCCATTCGCTCGATCTCGGAGCCACGACCGTCATCCCGTCTCCCGCTTCACTCGCGCGCGAACGTCGCGCGGCGGATCTGCTGAATGTGCTCCATCAGCGGCACGAGCTTAGCAAGAAACCTGCCAGACCGGCGGACGTTTTCGCAGGACAGCGGCGCCTCATTCGAACCAGGGCCATTCCGCCGGGCCTTCATGCGTGACAGCCCCGCCTGGCGCCTGCCCGACCAGTCGCGCATATTTTGCCAGCGCGCCTGCGCGATGGCGCGGCGGGCGTTGTTTCCAAGCCTCTCGGCGTAAAGCGAGTTCCTGCTCGTCGACCAACATATCCATGCGCCGATTTGCGGCATCGATCCGAATCCTGTCGCCGTCGCAAACAAGTGCCAGCGGACCGCCCACAAACGCTTCGGGCGAGACATAACCGATGCACATGCCGCGGGTCGCGCCGGAGAACCGGCCATCGGTGATCAGGGCCACCTTCTCGCCCATGCCCTGCCCATAGATCAGCGCCGTGACGCCGAGCATCTCGCGCATGCCCGGGCCGCCAACCGGCCCCTCATTGCGGATCACGAGAACCTCGCCGGCCTTGTAGCTGCGGTCGCGAACCGCGGCAACGCAAGCCTCCTCGTCTTCGAACACGCGTGCCACGCCCTCGAAGAACTGGCTCTTCAAACCAGCGACCTTGATGACCGCACCATCAGGACAGAGGTTCCCCTTCAGCACCGCCAGGCCGCCATCAGGCATGATCGGCGCACGAGACGCGTAGACGACCTCGCCATCGGGAGCGCTGGCGCCGCCATATTCTTCAGCGAGGGTGCGGCCTGTGATGGTGATGCAGCTGCCATCGATATGCCCGCTCTCGATCAGCTCGCGGATCACGACGGCAGCGCCGCCGATATCGTAGACGTCCTTTGCCGTGTATTTTCCGCCGGGGCGGAGGTTTCCGATCAGCGGCGTTCTGGCAAAGACCTCTCCGACGTCATCGATCGTGAACGCAATTCCCGCCTCGTTCGCAATCGCCGGCAGATGCAGGGCGGCATTGGTCGAACCGCCTGTGGCGGCGACGATCGCTGCGCCGTTCTCCAGGGATTTCCGCGTCACGATGTCGCGCGGTAGCGGGCCGCCGCGTTCCAGCATCTCCATGATCAGCCGCCCTGCGCGACGCGAGATTTGCGCGCGCTCGGCATAGACACCCGGCACCATGGACACGTTGGGAATGGTCAGGCCCATCGCTTCCGAGACCATCCCCATCGTGTTCGCAGTGAACTGGCCGGCGCACGCGCCGATGGTCGGCAGGCAGGCGCGCTCGATCCGTTCGAGTGTCGCGCCGTCGATCTCTCCGGTCATGAAGCTGCCTACGGCTTCATAGGAGTCGAGCACCGTCAGAGTTCGTCCGTCTACGCGCCCCGGCAGCGAGCTGCCGCCGTAGATGAAGATGGACGGCACATTGCAGCGGACCATGCCCATCATCACGCCCGGAAGCGTCTTGTCGCATCCACCGTAGCCGATCAGCGCGTCGTAGGCCAGACCATGGACGACGGCCTCGATCGAGTCGGCGATCAGCTCGCGCGAAAACAGGGAGAACTTCATTCCCTCGTGATTCATGCTGATACCGTCGGACACAGAGACGGTCGAGAATTCGCGCGGCGTACCGCCGGCCTCCTCAATTCCCGTCTTGGCCGCCGCCACCTGGAAATCATGAGTCATGTTGCAGGGCGTCTGCTCGCCCTTCATGCTGACGACGCCCACCATCGGCTTTGCGATCGCCGCATCATCGAGCCCCATGGCGCGCATGAACGCGCGGTGCGGCGCCCGGTCGAGGCCGTCTGTCGTGACTCGTGATCGCAGCTTCTTCATGCGTGCATCTTCTTCATGCAACGTCCCGGATCATTCGGGACGCTGCGATCTCCTTGCTTAGCATAATTTCGCGTTCGCCTATTCCAGCGGCGCGACGATCGTCGGGTGCTTGAACTGCGCGGCGTCGAGCTTCGGCAGCATTCCGGTCTCCGCATAGATGTCCAGCATCTTCTGGATCGCCGGGAAGTTCGGAGCAGCACCGGGATCACGGCCGAAATCATTGTCCTTGAGCAGATAGGTCTCCAGCACCGGAATGGGCGCCTTCAAGACTTCATTGACGACCTTCAGGGTCTCCTCCCGGTTCGCCAGCGCCTTCTTCATGCCCGACGTGATGTCGCGGACATAGGCCTTGACCGTCTCGGGGTTCTTGTCGACGAAATCGGCACGGCAGGCTTCCAGGATGTGCACGATGTTCGGCATTGCCTGCGACAACGAGAACAGCTTCCTTGTTCCGCCCTTCGCCTCTGCACGCGCGGCAAACGGCTGGTTCATGTTGACCGCGTCGACGCGACCCTGGCGCAGCGCATCTTCGGACACGGCAAAGCCGACCTCGACCAGCTTGATGTCCTTGGCCGGATCGACGCCATTCTGCCTCAGCAGCAGGTTGAACGGCCCTTGCGTGCCGCCGCCGATCACGGAGATGCCGACCGTCTTGCCCTTGAGGTCCGCGATCGTCTTGATCGGCGAGGCATCCATCACCGCCCAATAGACCGAGAAGCCGCCGGGTTTCTCGAACACGTGCTGGGCCACGATATAGGCCTTGAGATTGCCGCCGACCACGCCGTTGGCAAGCGATAGCGGCGCCTGCGTCGCGCAGTCCAGCGCGCCGGCTGCCAATGCCTGCGTCATCGGCGCAGTGCCCTGGAACTGGGTCCATTCGACGTTGTAGGCCTTGCCGAGGTTGGGAAATTCAACCGGACGGCGCATCATCCAGTATTTGGATTCCTCGGCCGGGATCGTCCAGCCGACGCGGATGGTCTGCTGCGCCCACGACGGGCTTGCGCCAGCGCTCACGGCTGCTGCCGCTCCCAGAGCCAGGATCCACTTCGAAACGCTCCACCTCGAAACGGTCCGCATCGTGCCCACTCCGCTGCTCCGGCGCCGACCGGCGCCATCCAACCCGACTGCCGCAAATGTTTCATGGTTCAAACAATCAAGCAAGCCATGCGGGCTGGACGGTTTCACTGCCCGGCGTGCAATGTATGGTAACGCGGCGTTTGCGCTGCGACAGAAAGAGGCAACCTATGGCTGATGCGAGCATGACGAACCCGCAAGGCGTCGAGAGGCTCGGCTATCTCGGCCTTGGACTGATGGGGGCACCGATGACCCGGCGTCTGCTCGAGGCAGGCTATCAGGTCAGCGTCTGGAATCGCTCAGAGGGCAAGATAGCTCCGCTCGTCGAAGCCGGCGCCAAGCGTGCAGCCACGCCTCGTGACGTGATGGCGAACTCGGACATCGCCTTCATGTGCGTCACGGATGCCGCTGCCGTCGAAGAGGTGATTTTCGGGCCCGAAGGCCTCTGTGCGGCGCCCGGCGCAGGAAAGCTCGTCGTCGATTTCTCGTCGATCCATCCTGACGCCGCGCGCGACCTTGCGACGCGACTGAAGGCCGCGAATGGCGCGGGCTGGATCGACGCGCCCGTGTCCGGCGGCACCAAGGGCGCCGAGGAAGGCACGCTCGCGATCATGGCCGGCGGCGAAGCCGCTGACATCGAGCGGGCGCGACCCTATGTGCTGGCCATGGCCCGCCGGTTCACCCACATGGGCCCGACCGGCGCCGGCCAGACCACAAAGCTCTGCAACCAGGTGATCGTCGGTTGCGCGATGGCCGTGCTTGCGGAAGCAACACGGCTTGCGGTGAATGCCGGCATCGACGCCAACCCGGTTGCCCGAAGCGCTCGCGGGCGGCTTTGCGGATTCCATTCCGCTTCAGCTGTTCGTGCCGCGGATGGTTCAGGGCATTCACTCACCACCACTGGGGCATATCGCAACGATGCTCAAGGACCTCGATACGGTCGCCGACGTCGCGCGGGCGACATCGACGCCGGTGCCGATGGCGTCGCTGGCCGGGCAGCTGTTCAGGCTGGCCAAGGCCGCGCGTGGCGCGGAAGCGGATGCCCTGGAGATTTACAAGCTTTCGGCGGCGGAGCGTTGAGCCGTCGCGCACCTTACAGCGCGCTGCGGCTACTTCTTGCGCTCGTCGTCCGCCAAAAACCGGCCGTACGTGCCCCGCGCAAACAACAGCGGCTCGCTGGCATTGTAGGCATAGGCCTCGACCGCGCCGAGAAAGATCACGTGGTCGCCGCCGTAATAGCGGTTGACAGACCGGCATTGAAAATTGGCAACGCTCTCGGCGAGCACCGGTGCGTTGCCGAGGCCTGGTGTCCAATCGACGCCGGCGAACTTGTCCTCGGAGGATTTTGCGAATTTGTTCGCGAGCTCCTGCTGCGAGGTGCCGAGCACATGGACGGTGAAATGGCTGGCGTTCTGAAATGCGGTCAGGCTCGACGAATAGGTCCCGAGGCTCCAGAGGACCAGAGGGGGATTCAAGGAGACCGACGCGAACGAATTGCAAGTAATGCCATAAGGCTTTCCGTCGGCGGCCGTGGCGGTGATGATCGTCACGCCCGTTCCGTATGTGCCGAGCGCGTTGCGAAAATCGCGGGGGTCGATCGGCGATCTGTCGCTCGCGAACTCGTTGGCTGAATCAAGAACAGCCGGCTGCTTCGGCAGGTCAGTCATCGGCCGGCCTCACAGCGTAAGATTCTCGGACGGCAAGCCAAGGGCCACGCGTCCATAATTTGTTCCGGCCGCATCGAAGTTGAATGCAAGATGCGAGTTGATGGCGTGGGCGTCGCGGAACTGCCGCTGCAACACGCCTGTGGTGAACAAGCCCCGCGCGCCGCTCGCTGCAAACAGCATCGAGACCGCTTCGGTGCAGAGATTGACCGAAAACGCTCCGTCGCGCCGGTATCTGGTCTTCGTCGTCATATCGGGAATACGACCGCGTCTCGCATTCTCCACAGCCTCGATACAGGCTGAACGCATGATCAGGCGCGCAGCATCAATCTTGGCCGAAGCCTCTGCGATCTTGATCTGCGTGCTTTGGAAGTCGCTGAGCTTGGCGCGGTTGTAGGTCGAGATGCGATGACGCGCGACCTCCGCATAATCATCGAGGCACGCTTGTGCATTCCCGAGCGCAACACCGGACAGGACATAGGGAAACAGTGAAAACACGGGCAGCGTATAAGACGGATTCGGATTGACTCCGCTTCCAGGCGTCGGGCCGCCGGCGAGATCGCCGACGGCAATGGTCATGTAGTCGGGCACAAAGGCATCTCTGACCTCGACGTCGGAGGACCCGGTGCCGCGCAGTCCCGCGACATTCCAGGTGTCCAGCACCGTGTAATCGCCTTTCGGCAGGAGAAAGATTCGATACTCGATGCCGTCTGCCTCGTCGTCTGAATAGACAACGCTCGCAAGCATGTTCCACTCGCAGGAGGCAACGCCCGAGGAGAACGGCCAGCTTCCGCGGAGCCGATATCCACCCTCGACCCGCGCGGCGCGGCCGGCCGGAAAAATGAATGAGGACGCAATCAGCGCGTCTGGATCGCGGCCCCAGACCAGATCCTGCGCCTTCTGCTCGAACATGGCGAGCATCCAGTGATGGCTCGCCAGATTGGCGAGATTCCACGCAACTGAGGCGTCTGCCCGTCCGAGCAGCTCAGCGCAGTCGACGAGCGCGACGTAGTCGAGCTCGGCACCGCCAACGCGCTTCGGCTGAAGCATCCGGAACAAACCGGCGTCATGGAGATCCTTTTCGGTTTCCGGCGGAAGATGCCGCAATTCCTCGGTCCGCGCCGCCCGCTCGCGCAGCTGCGGCAGGAGCGCACGGGCCTTCGCAATCATGGCCGCATAGGCGCTGGCTTCCGGCCCCGTTGGCTGGTTCATGCTCGGCTCCTGATCAGGCGCCATTCTTGCCTCTCGCTGTCGCATAGTTATGCGGCGGGAGCATTGCCAAATCAAGCGATTGCGGCGCCGGGCGCGTGAGCCTGATTGCTCTCGGACCGATCAAGCAGGTTCAAGGCAGGGCAGATGGCTTGCCTGATCCAAAAGCTCCCCTTTGTGCCAACTCCGATACCCGCCGTTCGTCGTATCCGAGCGTATCACGCAGGACGTCTTCAGTATGCTCACCCAGCAGGGGTGCAGCCACGGGATCAATGGCTCCGGTCAAGCTCATATTGATTGGAGGTTCGATGTTGGGGACCCATTCCGCCGTAGGGTGTGGAATCCGGCTCAAGCGATTGCGCTCCCGGGCCTCCGGCGCGTTGAAGCCCTCCTCAACGGTGCGGAGATAGCCAACCGGAATGTTGGCCAGCTTCATCTTCGCCATCCAGTTCTCGAGCGTATCGCTCGCAAACACCTCCGCGATCGCTGCACGCAGCAGCTCCTTGTTCTCGGAGCGTGCCTTGCGCGAGGCGAAGCGCGGATCGGTGATCAGATCGGGCCGGTTCAACACCTCGACCACAAGGCGGCGATAGAGCCGGTCGTTGGCGCAGGCCATGTAGAGCGGCCCATCGGCTGCCTCGTAAACGCCAACGGTGGGAGACCCGCTTGGCGAATTGCCGAACCGGCCAGGGTTCTCACCACTGATCAGATAAGCCATGCCGTAGAAACCCGTCATGCCCATCGCGACATCGAACAGGGCGACTTCGACATGCTGCCCGCGGCCGAGCCGATCCCGCGCCAACAGCGCCAGCAGGATCGCGTTGCAGGCGGACATTCCCGTCGCCATGTCCACGATCGGCGGGCCGGTGCGCACCGCCGGGCCGTCGGCAAACCCGTTGAGCGACATGAACCCGCTTTCGGCCTGCGTGATGGGATCGAAGCCGGGCCGCGAGGCGAACGGCCCGGTACGCCCGTAGGCGGAGATCGAGCAATAAACCAGCCGAGGGTTCAGCGGCGCCACGGACTCATAGTCGAGCCCGAATTTCCTCATGACGCCGCTGGAAAAGTTCTCCACCACCACATCGGCCTTGCGGATCAGATCGAGCGCGATCTCGCGCGCCTCCGGCACGGCGAGATCGAGCGCGATGCCGCGCTTGTTGCGGTTCAGGCTGAGATAGGCTGCACTTTCGCCGCCGATTTCGGCGTGCTCGTAGGCCCGCGTATCGTCGCCGCCGTCCGGATTCTCGATCTTGATGACGCGCGCGCCGAAATCGGCGAGCGTCTGCGTGCAGGCCGGCCCCGCCACGACGCGCGTGAAGTCGACGACCAGAAGACCATCGAGCGCGCTCGGCCCTCCCGCCGCCCGCGGCGAACGTTCCGGCAATTGAGGCTTGGTGGGCATCGACAGCACTCCCTTACATCGGCTTATGGTCGCCGAATTATCCTGCAGGGCCAACTTAAAGCCCGGCGCCGCCGACTTCGCAAGTGCTTCACCCACATCGCTTCAATACGCAAAAAGGGCCCGGCAGCCGTCAAGCTGCCGGGCCCTTATCTACGTTGAGGGGGTTACCTTCCGCATCACGGGAAACCCGCTCCTATCAGCGGAGCCATTTGCGCCAATAAAGGCTGTGCGACCAGGCCCAGGGCGCCTCGGGCTCGAAGAGCCGATAGCCCGCCCGGATGAAATTATTGGCAGAGACCGGGTTTTCTGTGGTGTCGGACACGATGCTATCCCACCCTATACGCCGCCCCCGCATTTCGATTGCACGCATCAACCTGCACTGAAGGCCGCGCCCCCAGTGCCGCTGCAACACGCCAACCCTGGAGAAGTAGCCGCCATGGCGAGCGTGCGTCGATGGCACGACGCCGGCAAACGCGACCGGCTCATGACCATGATAGGCCAGCCACCACGCTCCAAGCTCGAACTGCGGCATGGCCGCCGCATCGAAGAACGTCAGTTGATGCAGATCGGCCAGGGTGTCAGCAATGTCGTCATCGGACACATCGACGATACGAATTCTGTACATGAGACCGCCCGCTGGCGAGAAATGACGTGAATGAAAGCGCGGCGATGTCGCCGTAGTGGAGGCTTACTTGCCCAGTACGACCTTGACGCCGAGCCAGACGGCTCCCATCAGACCGGTAGCAATCACTGTGATCACGGCCTTGAATGTGTAGCTCTGCGCCTGCTCCACGCTCTTTCGCCATCTCCGCAGGTGCTGGAAGTCAGCCCTCAGCTCCTTGCGGTCGTCATCTTCGATTCCAAAGGAAGCCAGCACCGACGCAACCGCCTTCAACACGATCGCATCGACGCTCTCCTGCTGCATCCTGTGCTGCTCGGCCAGCGTTTCGGCGACGATCGCTCGAATCTCTTGGTCCTGAACCTTCACCGCTTGATGATCCTTGCAACATTCTCGAACCCGCGCTTGGCGAAATAGAAGGACACCACGAGGTTGGCCGTGGTAGCGGCGAATCCCGCCAATGCGTCCGTGGTGCCGAGGCCGAGAACCTTATCCCAGACAAGGAGCTTCGAGAAATAGATCGTCACGCAGTAACCGATCAACTTGTCCGGCTCGTACCAATAGCCGAGCTCCGCGATTCGATACTGCATCACGGCCTTGGTTTCGGCCGTCTGCGACGCGATCTCGCTCACGGCGAGATCCGCCGCAATCTTGCTGTCGACATTCTCGGCTTTCAGCTTCGCGCTGTAGGCATCGATCAGCGCCTTGACGACGGGGCCGCCGAGAAACGAAATGATCGTCATCCACATTGGTCTTTTCTCCTGAGCGTTCGCAGGCGCGCGATGATGGTGACGATGGAGATCACCAGCAGGATGCGTCCCGTCGTCTTGACGTCGCCGATGGCGGAGCTGATCTGATCCTTGACGCCGGGATCGCCGAGCGCATCGGCGAGGTCATCGATGGTCGAAGCCAGCGCACCGGCGAGCGCGATGCAATAGCTCCAGGCGATGGTCATGGAGTGCAGGCAGGCCGCCTTGATCTTTGCGAGCATCACGATTTGGCCCGCAAAGCTGCGAGCTTGACCTCGAGCGATTTGATCAGGGCCTCGGTCCCGGTTACGAACCGGATGACCGGATCCTTGCAAAACCAGCAGCCAGCAAATCCAGCAGCGAAGAGAATGATGTCGAAGATCGTCCACATGTTCATTTCCTTCCAAGAATTGCTCTGACCAGGTTGACCACGAACGCGCCGATCGAGCCTTTCGACGGGTTCGTCAGCGAAGGCCGCTTGGAATCGCCGGCCCCCGGGCTCTTTGCGATCTTTGCTCCCGCAAAGCTGATCTCGGGATCGAGCTCCATCAGCGCGACGATGAGCGCCGCGCATCCCAGCTGCGGATCGACCTTGCCTGGGTCGTAGACGCCGTCACGGACGTACTTGCCGGCGCGATATTGATTGGTGCCCGACCAGAGATAAGGCGACGGCACGCCGCGAGCCGCATCTCGGTCAGGGTGCGCGCGCTGGACGTCTTCTTTCGCGCAGGGACGCGGAGCGGCTCACTCACGAGCGTAATTTCCATTTCCTCGCTCATGCAAACGTCTCCCACAGCACGATGGCAACGAGGCCCGCGAGCGCGAGCGATATCAGGTAGGCGGTCATCGTCTCCCTCCACGAAAGAAAATGCGCGGCAGATCGCGCAATGAGGCGCGATCGTTTCGGGCGCGAACCCTATCTCCGGTCCCGGAGACCGCAGCGGCGCGGGCGAACAGCGCCCGGCGCCGCGAGGCCGGCACGTTCGCGCGTGCGCGGCCAGCAATGGTTCGGACGGCGGCACGCCGAGCGGCGCTCCATGAACGCGTATCAAGCGAGTGCGTGGCCGTGATGCGTGGGCCACCGTCCGATTGCGGAATCGAAACGAAAAAACCCGCGGCGGATGTCTCCGCGCGGGTCTGAACAAACTCGTTTCGATGATGCCATTATGCCGGTGTTTTGCCCGACGTGTCAAACCCTATTTCGATTTTGGCGAAGTCAGCTTTCGCGAAGCGGACATGAAAAAGCCCGCCGCGGACTGTCCGCGCGGGCTGAACCAAACTCTTTTCGATGATGCCAGTATGCCAGTGTTTTGCCCGACGTGTCAAACCCTATTTCGATTTCGGCGAAGTCAGCTTTGCGAAGCGGACATGAAAAAGCCCGCCGCGGATTGTCCGCGCGGGCTGAACCAAACTCTTTTCGATGATGCCAGTATGCCAGTGTTTTGCCCGACGTGTCAAACCGCATTTCGATTTCGGCGAAATCGGCTTTGCGAAGCGGACATGAAAAAGCCCGCCGCGGATTGTCCGCGCGGGCTGAACCAAACTCTTTCGACGATGCCAGTATGCCAGTGTTTTGCCCGACGTGTCAAACGAACGAATTGCCAGGGCCCGCGTTAGCCGATCAGGAGGACCGCCGATGATGGTCGACAGCTCGCGCAGGACAACCTCGCCGAAGACATCCTCACCGAAGACATCCTCACCGAAGACATCCTCACCGAAGACATCGCGAGATCTGCCGGGACCGAAGCCGCGCATCGAAAAGGAGCGCGACACACAAGAGGCGATCGTCGAGGACGCCGGCGAGAGCGAGGACAGGGGCCGCGATCTCGTTCACGGCGATGGCGGCACCATCGATGCTCCCGCCAAGCCCGGCGATGTGTCGAAGGACGACTAGTGGCCGCAACGCGGCGAGCGCTGACGCATAAGCCCCTCCTCCCAGGTTGATATGTGATGCGCAAGGGGCTTGCTTCAAGTCCCCGCTCCTGCCGTAGAACCCCCGGCCCAAGGAACATCCAAAGCAACAAGTCGAGGGGGTCACGACATGCCTGTACTGCTTCCGACGTCCCGGCCGCGCGGCCGAGCCAACGCAAATCGCGCGGCCGCAGGCGACCACGCGGTGATCATCGCCGGCGGCGGCCCGACCGGGCTGATGCTGGCCCCCGAGCTCGCGCTCGCGAATATCGATGTCGCCGTGGTCGAGCGGCGCGCGAACCAGGACCTCGTCGAGCCGCGCGCCGGCGGACTGCATGCCCGCACCATCGAAATCCTCGATCAGCGCGGTGTGGCCGATCGCTTCCTGCGCGAAGGACACATCACCCAGCTCGCCGGCTTTGCCTGGACCCGGCTCGACATCAGCGATCTCCCCACAAGGCACAATTACGGGCTCGCGCTATCGCAAAGCCACATCGAGCGCATTCTCGCCGAATGGGTCGAGGAGCTGGCGGTGCCGATCTATCGCAACGCGGACATCACTGGCTTCGTCCAGGACGAGACCGGCGTCGACGTTGCGCTCTCCGGCGGCAAGACGTTGCGCACGAACTATCTGGTCGGCTGCGACGGCGGCCGCAGCCTGGTGCGCAAAGCGGCCGGGATTGGCTTCACCGGCTCCGGCCCGACGCTCAGCAACCTCATGGCCGAGGTCGAGATGCGCGGCGAGCCGGCATGGGGCCTGCGTCACGACGCGCTCGGCTTTCACGGCCTCAGCAAATCCGAGAGCGGACGCGTGCGGGTGCTCGTGACGGAGCCAGATCTCGCGCGCAGCGGCGAACCCGGCTTGCGCGATCTCAGCGATGCGCTCATCGCCGTCTACGGCACGGACTTTGGGGTCCACAGCCCATCCTTCATCTCCCGCTTCACCGATGCGACGCGGCAGGCCGTGTCCTATCGCAAAGGACGCGTGCTGCTCGCCGGCGATGCCGCGCATGTCCATCACTCCGTGGGCGGCCACGGCCTCAACACCGGCGTGCAGGACGCCGTCAATCTCGGCTGGAAGCTGGCGCAGGTCGTTAAGGGCATCTCGCCCGCCGGCCTGCTCGACACGTACCACGCCGAGCGCCATCCCGTTGCCGCGCGCGTGCTGCGCAACACCATGGCGCAAATCGCCCTGCTCCGCCGCGCCGACGACGGCCTCAACGCCGCGCGCGAGATCGTCTCCGAGCTGCTCGCGATGGACGCGCCGCGACGACGCTTTGGCGCGATGATGAGCGGGCTCGACATCCGCTACGATCTCGGCGAAGGCCACGCGCTGGTCGGCCGTCGCATGCCCGATCTCGATCTGGTGGTCGATGGCCGCCCCACGCGATTGTTCACGCTGCTGCACGGCGCGCGAGGCGTCCTGATCAATTTTGGCGCGCCGCAGAGCCTCGGCGTCGCACCCTGGGCGGATCGCATCAAACGCGTCGATGCCAGTTACGACGGTTCGTGGGAGCTCCCGGCCGTTGGACGTGTCACAGCTCCGAAAACCGTGCTGGTGCGGCCCGACGGGCATGTGGCATGGGTAGGCGATGAGAGCCAACACAGACTTG
This sequence comes from Bradyrhizobium diazoefficiens, assembly GCF_016616235.1. NCBI lineage: Bacteria > Pseudomonadati > Pseudomonadota > Alphaproteobacteria > Hyphomicrobiales > Nitrobacteraceae > Bradyrhizobium > Bradyrhizobium diazoefficiens. The sequence goes on along the minus strand of NZ_CP067100.1, from coordinate 2,804,146 downwards.
CGGAGGCGCTCACGACCTGGTTCGGAGCAGCTGCTGCGTAGCGCACGTTCAACTCATGCGCGGTAGAAGACGATCAAGCCCGCAGCATCCCGCGGCTTGATCCAAAACTCGTCGCGATGATGCCGCCCTCCATTGCGCGACCCCCGAACGAACTCGTGCTGCGCGCGCAAGGCTTCAAAGCCTTCACTCCGGCCGAAGAAACGGTCTTATCCAGCGAGAGAACCACTCTTCGGCCTCGTTGCGCGCGTTGCCCGGATCATCCGCTCCGAAAATCGGCGGTGGAATGAGGTAGCTCGGCTCGTTCGCGAGCTCGCCGATCGGCCCGCCCGTCTGCGGTGGCCGACTGTCGGCGGTCGGCACGGTCCAGTTGCCAAACCGATCGGACGGCAGATATGGGACCGGCGCACTCCCGGACGTAAACACACTTGCCGCGTTCGATGCGTTCACGCGGGTGAGACGTCGAACCTCTTCGGGCTCGACAGCGTTGGCAGGATGAGTGGGCGGTGCTGCCGGCGCGTTCGACGCCGCGGTAGGCTTGGCGCCAACTGGCATGTCAGTCCAGTTCCCGAAGCGATCAGAAAAGGAACCACCGGACCCAGCGTCTTGACCAAGCGGCGCGCGCTGGCTCGGCGGCAATTCCGGCATCGGCGACATAGAAGCACTATTGCTCGTCGTGTTGCCTGCCATACTCTCGTTGATGAACGCGTTGTACGCGGGCGCGCCCGTCGAGAATACTCTTCCACTATCAGTTGCGATGTCCCTCGCGGCTCCGGAACTTGGCTCCTGCGCATTGGCAACCCGAGAGGTTACTGCAACGCCCGCTAGGATCGCGGCCAACCACGCCGGAATGAACGGGGCTGCGATACCGAGTGCAGCCGCGCCCGCCAACCAAGGAAGAATATCGTGCGCCAGAGACGAACCGTTGCCAGAGTCATCACGCATTAGCGGATTTTCGTAGAATGGCAGTGGCGCACCAGTCATCGGGTCAAATCTAAGAACCAATGGATCTGACGGCGCAGCGGTGGTCGGAGGCAGTTGGCCGAACTGTTGTTCATTCGGACCAAGCGCAGGAAAAGGTGGCACCACACCTGTGAAGCGCGGATCACTCTGCGTAAACCCTTCTTTTTCGTCGTGATCGGAGCGAGCGGGTGGCGAGAAGCCTCGCAGGCGAGTGTCGACAAGGGAGGGAATGAGTCCCTGAAGACCAGGAACAGGGCCGACAACGGTAGACTGCAGCGAGATTGGGGAGCCTTTCGGGAAGCGCTTTAAGATTTCGATCCTCTCTGCCATGCTGAGATCACTTGTCGGGGACAGAATCGGAAAATCCAAGGCCGCATTCCGCTGACCGGCATTGTAAAACTGATCGACCGTTTCCTGCATCTGCCGGATTTGCTCTGCATTGTCCGCGGCATATTTCCTCCAGTTTGAAAACCATCTGTCGTTCGTATCATTTGCCTGATCCGCGGTCATTCCCTTTGGCGTATTGGGAAACAGATGGCCGTTCGCTAGCGCGTACTTCGCAGCGGCTACAAGCGCGTTTACGTCGGAAGCGACCTCGTCCAGTGCACGTGCATCGCCTGCGCCAGCCGCATCGAAGCTCGGAGACGCTTTGAGCTCCTTCAGATGCTCGCAAAATCCCTTGTAGTACGTTTCGAGGTGTCCCCCAGTATGCGGACTCGAATTGAGCTCCGTGGCCAGCCGCTGCCTAGACGGCAACGTTATTAGATTTCGAATCGCATCAAGACTGAACCTTTCTCCCAAGAGACGGATGACCGGATGGGTTGCAAATTTCTGCGGCAAAATGTGATGTTCTTGGAACATGCAACTGCTACTTTCTGGCGCAGGCCGGCATCCGAGCTGCTGGTGATCGCAGCCGGCCGGTCTGATTTGAAATGCCTGACGGATGGCCGACAGCAAAAGCCGGCCTCTTTGCGTGCGCGCTAGATATCCATGCGGACGCTGCACCGGCACACAGCGCCTAAGAGGTTGTCGCCCTTAGGTCGGCGTAGCTACGGCAGCGCTCCGCATCACTGAAATTGAATCGGGACATCCGCCTGTCTGGCGGGAATCGTGCAAATGTCTTTGTCAAGAGAGCGATTTTGCGCCGGCTCGCGAACAGACAAAGCCAGATCTTTCACGATCTCAACGTGAAGAAACTAGGGACGAAGGCTCTTATAATTGCCGTAAGGATCTCCGAAGCTCAGGCCTCTAAGACCGGCAGCCTTACAAGCATCCTTCAAGGACTGGTCGCAAATAATCCTCGTCTCCAGAAAGCGTGGCCGGAAAATATGAGCCGAACCGATGGCCTCTTCTCTAAAGACAAAGCTGGAAATCGCCACGTTACTGTATCGCCTGAAATCTGTCCCATCATCCAGGATTTCAACGTTCGACTTTTCCTCGTCTATGACATCTAGCTGGCGCACGATATCGCAAAGCCAATAAACAGGCGCACCTCCACTCAGCGACCGCGTTTCGCACTTCAGGAACGCCACACCGTCTCTATCCACGGCCTCCAGAACGCTCTTCATCCGATCGGACACGAGCCAAAAGTCGTCAAATAGCTCCCAATCGACCGGCGGCCGCCCCAGAGATTTGTCGATCAGCAGCCGTGGCGTTTCGCAGAGTGGAGGAAAGCTTCGCTTGCCCCGTGGTGACATCAGCACGCGCCCGGCGCCAAGGGTGGCCATATTCTCCATTTCCAAACCAGGGGGCGTGTGAATTCTGAAATCCAGGCCGACACTGTAGAGTTTCCGCGCCTTTGGCTTTCTCCTTGAATTACGAGACATAGCCATACAATTATTGCTCCCGCCGAAGATACCCTCGGTTCATCGCGTGATAGCGGCGCTTTCGCGCTTCAGGCGTTTCGTAGCTGCCGTTTCTTTGCCCATGACCGCGCTCGATCGAACATTATGCCCGCAAGGGCGCGACGTAGAACGACTATCAACAGCCAACAAAAAAGCCCGCGGCATTGCCGCGGGCTCGATCCGAATTCATTTCGATGATGCCACTATGCCAGTGTTTTGCCCGACGTGTCAAATGATGAATTGTAAACGGGCTGCACACAAGTCTTTCGCGCATCGTCACACACGCCCTATTAGGCCGAGCTGTCGTTACAGAAAAGCACGGGCAAGCCGCCGAACTGATCGGAGTTCTTGTAACGCACGGAAAAGCGCTCGCGTGCGTCGCCGCCAAACGTATCGCCGTCCTTGACCACGGGTCCGTGCTCAACGAGATAGACGGCAAGTCCGTCCACCTTCGACATCAATGTTGCAAGCGGCAGCTTGTGGGTCTCGAACTGAATTTCACGTTCGGCAAATGCCGACAGCCCCATCGTCACTGCGCCGATGCCCGTCTCTGATCTGAATGGCAGGATATCGACCCACAGCGAGACGGGATAGTCGGGGAACGGCGCAAACGACCGGCTGGACATCTCGAGCCAGAGATCGGTGGGCCGCGCGACTTTGCCGTTCCAGACCACGCCGCAGCATTGCGGCATGGTCGCGATCAACGCCCCGATGACGGCAGTCGTCAGACGAGCGGTGGGTAGCGGCTGCTGGTTGTGGCCAAGCACCGAAACGATCAGATGTCCCCGGTGCCGCGCCGCAACCGCCTTGGCTTGCGGCCATATCGTGGAAGCGCGCGACCACAGTCCGGAATCTTCCGGAATCGGCGCCGGCATCGACATCACCGCAACGAGTTCGTTGCCACAGCGAATGAGCGGCGAATCCTGACGGGCGGCGTCCTCGCCGCGACCGTCTACTTCCATCGGGAGTTCAGGATGTCGCGCTCGGATCGCCTCGGCGAGCGCGGTCATGTCGGGGGTCGCAGGGGTCTCCAGCAATACCAGCGCAAGAAATGACTTACTCATTGACTGCCCCGTCGAGACACGGCCGCTAATTTGCGGCTCGCGCACAGGTTGAACTCTTTGCTATATAGAACAAACCAAGAACATTGTCAATGCATACCTCGCGCCTTCGTCTTCCGATATGCTGCAAGGCCATCCGGTAAGCCCGTGAATGTAAGCGGCCGACGCGAGGCCTTTGGCAGTGACCGGGCAAGCGCCTTCGCCCAGTTTCTGCACCTCGAGCATTCGGCCGGAGCCCGCACCCTTGCATGTCTCGGCGGCGCCGCCGCCGGTTTGATCAGCCAAGCAACGACGAACCGAGCAAGGCGAGCACGGCCAGCGCCATCAGCGCGGTGCCGAGCCAGCCCAGCGCCACCAGCCACGGGCGGGCCCTGAAGCGGCGCATGATCGCCTCGCTCGAGACGATCAGCATCATCATCGCCATGATCGGGACCGCGACGATGCCGTTGAGCACCGCGCTCCACACCAGCATGTGGATGGCGTCGATCCCGGTGAAGCCGAGGCCGAAGCCGATGATGGTCGCGGCCGCGATGATGGTGTAGAAGCCGGCCGCCTTCTCCGGCTTCGCCTCCAGCGTGGCGCGCCAGCCAAAGACCTCCGCAACACCGTAAGCCGCCGAGCCTGCCAGGACGGGAATAGCCAGCAGCCCCGTGCCGATGATGCCGAGCGCGAACAGCGCGAAGGTGAACTCGCCGGCGAGCGGCCGCAGCGCTTCGGCCGCTTCCGTCGCCGAGTTGATCCGGGTGACGCCGTTGGCGTTCAGCACCGACGCCGTCGTCAGGATGATGAAGAACGCGATGCAATTGGACAGCAGCATGCCGATGATGGTATCGGCCCGGATGCGCATGATCTCGGGATTGCCGCCGCTCGAAAGGTCGCGCAGCGGCTTGTCATGCTTGCCCTGGTTCATCTCCTCGACCTCCTGCGAGGCCTGCCAGAAGAACAGATACGGGCTGATGGTGGTGCCGAGCACGGCGACGACCATCAGGAAATAGTCGGCGCTGAGATTCGCCTTCGGCCACACCGTGGCGAGCAGCGCGGTGCTCCAAGGGATATTCACGGTGAAGGCGGTCGCGACATAGGCGAACAGCGTCAACGTCAGGAACTTCAGCACTGGCGAATAGCGGCGATAGGGCACGAACACCTGGAGCAGGGTCGAGCCGGCCGCGAAGATCAGCGCGTGCTCGTGATTGAGCCCGCCGATCACCAGCGACAGCGCCTCCGCCATCGCGGCGATGTCGGCGGCGATGTTGAAGGTGTTGGCGATGACGAGCAGCGAGACCAGTCCCAGCACGATCCAGCGCGGCGCGAGCTGCATGACGTTGGCGGCCAGCCCCTTGCCGGTGACCCGGCCGATCCGCGCGCTGACCAGCTGGATCGCGATCATGAACGGCAGGGTCAGGAAGACGGTCCAGAGCAGCCCGTAGCCGAATTGCGCGCCGGCCTGCGAATAGGTCGCAATGCCCGATGGATCGTCGTCGGCCGCACCGGTGATCAGGCCCGGGCCGAGCCGCTTCAGCAGCATCGGCCCCGACTTCGGTGGCGCGACGCTGCCGTCGTGCTTGGCGGGACGTTGTTTCGATCGGCTCGACAGGACTGACCTCCCGGAACTGGCGAATCCGTGTTCCAAGTGCGATCCTAGCCGCAAAGTTCCCGCACGCGCCGTGCTCTGTGTCGCCAGCAGCAGCTTGCGAGCGCTATGAGAGTAACGAGAAGTGAGCGGTCGAAACGCTCGCGTCTACTTGACGCTGACGAACATGCCCCAGGCGGCGGCCAGCGCCGCGCCGGAAAAGACGATCAGCGGGTTGTCGCAGAACGCGCTGCCATAGCTGCACATGTTCGCGCCGAACTGGCCGAGCTCGTGATGGCTCGCTGAGTAGAACAGTCCCGACAGCACCAGCAATGCAGCGGAGACGTAATACATCGGCAATCTCTCCAGCGCGCCCAAGGTCCAGGCGACCTCATGTCCGCCCGACATGTCTCAGCATGACGCGAACGGATTTCGTTTGGCCGAATCCGCTTTGCTGTATTTGAGTTAAAGTTTGACACGTCGGGCAAGATACCGGCAATCGAGCCTTTGCATCCCGCGCAGGTCTCAGCAAACGCCCGTGGTTTGTTTCATGACGTTCGCCAGGTCCTCGAACGAGAACGGCTTGCGGATCATCGGCAAGCCTCCGCGACGCGGCTCGCGGCCCGACAGCTGGAGCACTTTCAAGTTCGGACGGACGCGTGTTGCGAGCTCAGCCAGTTCATGTCCGTCCATGCCCGGCATGTTGATGTCGGTAATGAGGATCGAGATGCGTTCGTTCTGCCCGAGTTGAGCGAGAGCTTCCTCGCCGCTTCGTGCGCTCACCACGTCACAGCCGAGATCCTCCAGCATGTTCACGAGCATTTCGAGAACGCTGCTGTCGTCGTCAACAACCAGGACGGTGTGGGTCATCGCGAGGTCATCCCTCCTTGCGAATACGAACGCGCACCGTCTGGGCTGGTTCCGCTACGCCCATTTCAGGCGGACCCTCGCGCGGCCGGTGCCTCGCGAGGCAGGTTCAACCCGCGCGGCGCAATCCGCGCGGGTTTGCTTTCGGGGTATTCTGGATGTGAAGTGAGAATGGTGGGGATGCATTTCGGGCACCATGCAAAAGCGAGATGGCCGCGGGATGTTGCGCACCATTTCTTTCGGCTACTTCCCCTTCATCTTGGGATCGTTGATCGTCGCTCCGGGATTTGCCGAACGCGGGCTGCTCGATGCGCCCTGACCGGTGGCTGCCGCTGGAGAATTGCCGCCGCCGCCGCTGCCGCTGCCGGCCGATCCCGAACCTGCGCCGCCGGCTCCAGCCGACCCACCCGATCCGGCGCCCGCGCCGGCCCCGGCTCCGCCCGCGCCTCCACCTGCACCGCCTGCACCGCCTGCACCTCCACCCGCGCCGCCGCCCTGTGCCGAGGCGGCTGCGATCGATCCGAACACAAGCGCCGCGGCAAGAGCAATTCTGGTCATTTTCATGGTCATGTCCTCCTATTGAAGTTTGCTTGCAACCGGCCGCTGTAGGCTTCGTTCCTATGAGCGTGCCGAAGCAAACGCGGCGAGGTGCCACATGGGCAACGACACTCCGCTCAGGCAGCGCCGCCCCCTCGAAGCGGCTGGCGTTGAACGGACCCTGGCCGGCGAAACGCGCCTGAAACAGTCCTGAAACCTGATTGTCCTGAACGCCTTTCGAGCTCGCCCCGACCAACGGAGCGCAAAGGAGACAATCATGATCCAGGTCGGCTCGAAGGAAGAAGTCGCGTTTCTGCTGATGCTGTTCGGCACGCATGCTCAGGCAGTCAAGCGTCCGAAGCCGAAATCGCAGCAAGGGTGAGCGCGCATGCCCGGTTTGGCCGAATGCCAGAACCTCTTGCGCCTGTTGATCGCGAGGGGGGACCCGAAGGCCATCCCGCTCGCCAAAGGCGCCATCGACCAATATCTGAACACGGCGCCGCTCAGCGGGCGCGGCCTGCGCGTGCTCCAGCGCGATGCGCTCGACCAGCACAGTGCCGCGGTCGGCGTGCAGCGCTCATTCGCCGAAACGGTGGATGCGTATATCGAGCGCAAGCTCGCCGAGGAATGAGGCGAGCGCGGCACCTAACGCCGCGCAGGGGGCGCGGCGCTGCCCCGCTCGTCGGCACCGTCCGGAACCCAACGGATTCCCGGACAAATTTGCGCCGCGTTCGAAACCTTTGGCCGCCTCGAGCCTAACAAGGCAAAGGACCGCGGCGATGCCCAGATATTATTTTGACCTTCGCGACGAGACCGGAATAGCGCTCGACGAGGAAGGACTGGAACTGTCCGGTCCGCGCGCCGTCCAGGCCGAGGCTGCCAAGTCAGTTGCCGACATGGCGCGCGACGCCATCCTCTCCGCCTCGCCCGCGGGTGACAGGCAGACCATGGCGATCGACGTGCGCGACACCAGCGGCCCGGTGATGCAGGTAACGTTCTCGTTCGAGCTCGAGAATCTCAAGATGCGATCGCGCTCACGCGATCATTGACGTGTATGCAATGTCCGCGGCGACTGCTCGGGCTCCAGCACGGCGATCTTGCGGCCGAGCTGCCAGACCTCGACCTTGCCATGCCGGGTGAACTGCTGCGCGAAGGTCAGCGCGGACGTATCCGACGAGGCCTCGAACGCTTCGGCGGAGCGGAAGACGCCGTTCTCGCCGACGAGATAGGCACGGTATTGCTGGCTCATGTCGGCGCCCTCAGGCCGGGCGAATGCAGCCAGGCGTCGATCTGCATGGCCGCCTCGTTCTGCCGCGCCCGGCGCAGCAGCATCTCGCGTTGGCGCCCGGGCGTCAGAGCGTGCGCTTCCTCGCGGAGGCGGGCGGCTTCGTCGGCGAGCCGCTCCGTGAGTGTCCTCGTCTGTTTGACACGGCGGCGCTTCAGCATGGCGCTGCTCCCTTGTTGGAGTGGGCGGGAGCGCAACTGGCGTTCTCATCACCGATCGATGCCTCGGGCCTTGCGGTGACAGGTCAAGCCTATGCCTTGTGCTGGCGGCGAATCTCATCATTTGTTAGATTGAGAAGATTAATTTTGGCTGCGAAAGTTGAGCCGGTTGAGTAGTTTACTCAGTTGACGCAGCGCTTCCAATGTTTGCGTTCGAACAAGCGCGCCCAGAGATTGAGTGCGCCCAGAGATTGAGTAATGTGAGCCGAGATCGCGAATGGTTCATCTGGTCATTCCGGGCCGGCCGCAAGAGCTGACGGGAATTACGGCGTGACCGGATTGACGGTCGGGGATGTCTTCGGCCCGGGCCGTTCCGGCTCGACCGGCGATTTCGTTTCGGTGGGAAGCACCTTGGCGCCAACGGCGCGCGCGGCCTCGCCGGTCGTTGCATACATGGCAACATGAGCCGGCTGCGTCCTGGCGCGGTTCCACGGTCCGTGATCGACGATCAACATTGCAGCAATCGTCAAGCCGGCCACGATCAGCGCAATCACGCCGGGATGGCGAAGCGCCGAGGACATGGAGTTCGCGAAACGATCCGCTGTCATCGAAAGACCCCACTGTTTCCTCTCCCGGGTTAATTCAACTTGGTCCCGCAAGTTCCGGCAAGCGCTCGAGCAAGTTCCAGCCGGTGTGCGGAACTTGATGTTCCCATGGGTTATTTCTTCACATCCGGGCGCGCATCACCCACGAACTTGTCCCGGTTCGGCATTCTGATGGCCGCCAGCGATTTGGCGTCGAGGGTCGCATCCGCTCCCACCAGCCCGTTCAGGTTCAAGATATAGGCCGACACTGCGTAAACGTCGTCGTCGCTCAGCGATTGCGGCGCATTCTGCGGCATCGCGCGGCGGATGTAGTCGAACAGTGTCGGCGCATAAGGCCAGTAGCTGCCAACGGTTCGGACTGGCTTTGCCGTTCCGATCGTGCCCTGTCCGCCGGCGAGCCGGTCACCCACGCCGCCCTCGCCTTTGTCGCCGTGACACGAGGCGCATTGTTGAGCGTACACCTCACGCCCATGCCCGACCGAGCCGCTTCCCTTCGGCAGATTGCTGCCGTCGTGTCCGACATCGATATTCCAGCCTGCGATCTCGGCGGCCGTTGCCGGGCGGCCGATACCATAAGAGCCTTGTGCTCGCGCTCCGTTCGCACAGATGCCGGCAAGGATCGCGAAGACGACACCGCAAGTCTTACGCCAGTGCATTCGTCACCTCGCCGTCGTGAGCAATGCGCCAGGGCCAGATCGCATTGTTGTGGTAGAAATAATTCTCGCCGCGCACTGCGAGCAGCTCGGCTAGCGTCGGCTGCACATAGCCGGTCTCGTCGATCGCACGGCTCTGGATCACGGTAGGCTTGCCGTCCCAGTGCCATGGCAGACGGAAACGCGTCAGGGCACGCGTCAGCACCGGCTCCTGCAAGCGGGCTTCCTGCCAGCTCTTGCCGTCATCGACAGACACGTCCACGCGCACGATCTTGCCGTGCCCGCTCCAGGCGATGCCGGTGATCTCGTGGAAGCCGGCCGCGCTCAGGCGCTGGCCGCCCGACGGCCGCGTGATGATCGATTTTGCCTCCATGTAGAAGGAGAACTCGCGCGCGGTACCGTCCGGCAAGAGATCGGTGTATTTCGAAGTCTCCTCGCGCGAATAGACGGGCTCCGCGGCTACATGCAGGCGCCGCAGCCACTTCACGCTCATGTTGCCCTCGAAGCCCGGCAGCAACAGCCGCAGCGGATAGCCCTGTTGCGGGCGCAGCCGCTCGCCGTTCTGGCTGTAGACCAGCATGGCATCCTCCAGGCACTTCTCGATCGGGATGCTGCGCGTTAGCGCTGCGGCGTCGGCGCCCTCGGCGACCACCCACTTGGCCTCCGGCTTCAGCCCGGCCTCCTGCAGCACCAGCTTCAAGCTCACGCCGGTCCACTCGGCGCAGCTCACGAGACCCACAAGGTCCGACGCCGTCTTGCCATAGGGCTTGCTGTAGCCGGGATTGCCGGAGCATTCGAGGAAGTGGATGCGCGACTGCGATGGGAATCGCCTGAGATCGTCCATCGTGAAGATCAGCGGACGATCCACCAATCCATGCAGCATCAGCCGGTGCTGCGCCGGATCGATGGTGGGAACACCGCCATGATGCCGCTCGTAGAACAGCCCGTTCGGCGTGATGATGCCGTCGAGCTCCTGCAAGGGGGTTCGGCCGGACGCAGAGATGTACTGCTTGAGGGTCTTCGAGATGTTCTTGACGACTCCCTTCTCGAACGGCGAAGGCGCGCCGTAAGGCTGGCTTCCCATGGGTTCGCCCGGCGCCTTCATCCATTCGGGAATGTTGGGCGGAAGATTATCCGTCTCCGCGGCAGCAGAAGCGCCCGCGGCGAGAACGGCACCTCCAATGGCTGCCGAACCGGCGGCGAGAAGGCGGCGGCGCGTAGTCGTCACGGGATTGTCGTCGGGATGCGTGCTCATTGCGGGCCCTCGGCTGGCGCTGAGCCCGCATCAAACAGCCCGAGCGCGGCATTTGCAAATCGCAGCTGTTTCAAAGCCAGGCGATTTCGATAGGGACTGCTCTAAATCCAGCGGCCGCAGGAGGAGTTCCTTTCCTTGCAGCGCACAAGCGCCGGCAGCCCGGTTCACTCGCTAGGTTCACTTGCCAGGTTCATTCTCCCGGTGCGATCGCGTTGCTCGGCGTCGGCCGATCGGTGATCTGCTGGCCGAACAGACTGCCGATCAGTTCGACCGCGGTCCGCGCAGTGCGGCCGCGCTCGTCGAGGAAGGGATTGAGTTCGACGATGTCGACCGACCCGACCACGCCGGAATCGTGCAGCAGCTCCATGATCAGGTGAGCCTCGCGATAGGTCGCTCCGCCCGGCACGGTGGTGCCGACGCCCGGCGCCACGCAAGGATCGAGAAAATCGACGTCGAAGCTGACATGCAGCACACCATTGCGCGCCTTGACGCGCTCGATGACGCGGCGGATCAAGACAGCAACGCCGAACTCGTCGATCTGGCGCATGTCGACGATCCTGATCCGTCGCGCGCGCATCAGTTCCTTTTCGAGCTTGTCGATCGAACGTGCGCCGAACAGATCGATCCTGTCGGGATCGATCGAGGCGCGCGGATCATCGCCGAGCAGACCGTCGAGGCCGGGCTCGCCGCACAGGAACGCCGCCGACATGCCATGCATGTTGGCCGTGATCGTGGTCTCCGGCGTATTGTAGTCGGCATGCGCATCCAGCCAGAGTACGAACAAGTCCCGGCCGCGCTCCTGCCAGTGGCGCGCCATCGCGTTGACCGAGCCCATCGACAAGGCGTGATCGCCGCCGAGAAAGATCGGCAGCGCGCCGGTTTGCGCGATCTCGTGGCCTCTGCGGCTCAGCACGCGCGTCCAGCGCTGGATTTCGCGGTAGTGATTGGCGTTTTCCGGTGGTTTGTCGGCGAGGTCCCTGACCTCCGCCACGGAGAGATCACCGTAATCGACGACTTCGAAATCGAGGCTTTCGAGCAGCGTCGCAAGGCCGGCTGTGCGCAACGCCGCAGGGCCCATCAAGGTCCCGCGCTGCGAGGCCCCCATGTCGATCGGCGCGCCGAGCAGCGCGATACGCCGGGCGCGATCCGTCATGGTCCGGTCGGTCACGGCAATCTCCCGAGTTCAGCAAGGCTGCACCAGCCTAACAGAGATTCGCATCCGTCGTTTCCCGGGGAGTTCGCGGCGAAATGGATTCGGCCGGAACTAATTGCGCCATGGCGCATTTTCCCTGCAAGGCCGGCACCCGCCGTTCAAAACGGCGCCTGTCGCGGATAGCCAAAGGTCTTCGGGCCCGCTGTTCCAAAACGAGCGCTCGCGCGGATAGCCAAAGGTGCCGGTCTCGAGTTCTCTGTCAGGTTCGGAGGTCGCGCACTTGAGCACGGAAACACCGCAGCCCAATCCCCAGCCCGGCATGGCCGAACGCGCCATCGACGTCGCGACCGACGTGTCTCACACCGTCGGAGAGGTCGCGGGAGGTTTGCGCACCGCCGTCGACCGCCTCACCTATGCCATCGATGAAGCGCGAAAGCCCGGACGACCGCTCGCGACTGTTGCGGCGATCACGCGCGAAGCGCCGCTCGCCAGCCTGTTCGTCGCGTTCCTGTTTGGTGTGGCCATCGCCCGCCGGCGCTAGCGAGGCGGTTCAGGCGGCGCTGACGACGTCGAGCTCCTCCGTGAGAAATTGCTTCTCGAACGCCGCGGCGGGCATCGGGCGGCCGAAGAAATAGCCCTGCCCCTCCTCGCATCCCATGCTGACCAGGACATCGGCCGTGGCGCGGTCCTCGATGCCTTCAGCCACGGCCGTGAGACCAAGCTGTTTGCTGAGGCCGATGGTCGATCCGACGATCGCCGCGTCGTCGGAATCGGAGAGCAGGTCGAGCACGAAGGACCGGTCGATCTTGAGGCCGTCGAGCGGGAATTTCTTCAGGTAGCTCAGGCTTGCGTAGCCGGTGCCGAAGTCATCGAACAGGATGCGGACACCGAGCCGCTGGATCCGCTCGAACATGTCGAGCACGCGGGCCTCGTCATGGAGCAGGATGTCTTCGGTGACCTCGAGCTCGAGCAGCGAGGGTGAGAGTCCGGTCGTTTCAAGCAGTGCCGCAACCGAATGCGCGAGATCGCCGGAGTGCAGCTGCGACGGCGAGAGATTGATCGCAACGCGCACATTGTTGCCTGACAATTCCCAGGCGCGCGCCTGACGAGCGGCGGTCTCCATCACCCAGTTCGCGATCCGCTCGGACAGCGCCGAGGTGTTGACCACCGGCATGAACTCGCCGGGCGACACGTAGCCGCGCACGGGGTGCCGCCAGCGGATGAGCGCTTCGGCTCCGACCAGGCTGCCGTCGACCAGCCGAACCTGGGGCTGATAAAACAGCTCGAACTCGCCGCGATCGGCGGCAAGGGCCAGTTCGCCCTCCAGCATCAGCCGGTTCTCCAGCTCCTGCCGGATTGCATTCTCGAAGATCACATGGCTGCCGCGCCGCGTCAGCTTGGCCTTGGTCAGTGCGAGGTGACCGTTGCTGAGGAGATCATCGGCGGTGTGCCCGCCTTCGGGATACAGCGCGACCCCGATGCTGATCCGCACGCGATGCTGACGCGTGCCCGATGCGAGCGGCGCTTCGAACGCGCGCGCGATTCGCTCGGCCAACTCCGCGATCGGCTCGCCGCCGTCGGCGCTTTCGCGCGCGATGGTGAATTCATCTCCGCTGAGCCGGGCAACGATCGCTCCATCTCCGACCTGCTCCTTCAGGCGAACGGCGACCGCCTGTAGCACCAGATCGCCGGCGGAGTGCCCCAGCATGTCGTTGATGCGCTGGAAGCCGTCGAGTCCGATCACAAGCAGCGCGACCTCGCAAGAACGCCGCTCTGCGTCCGCAATCATGTCAGCGAGGCCTGCATGCAGCATGTTGCGGTTGGCAAGCCCCGTCAGCGCGTCATGTTCGGCGAGATATCTGACACGCTCGGCCTCTCGCTTGCGAACCGAGATGTCGCGCAGGATCGCTCCGCACTGGAATCCGTCCGTTCCCTGCCAGCCAGAGAAGCTCGCCTCGACGGGAAACGTCTCGCCATTCTTGCGCCGTCCTTCGAACTCGACGACGACGGCGCCACCTGGCACCAGCAGCGACTGGCGCGCAGCATCGCGAATGGCGAAAGCCTTTGCACCGCTGTCCGTGGGCACGGCGCAAAGTATTTCGAACGGACGTCCGATCACTTCGGTCGGCATGTAGCCGAAGATCGCGCTGGCGCCGGGATTCCACACGGTGATCCGGTGATCCTCGTCGGTGCAGACCAGGCCATCGCCGAGCGACATCGCGATACGATGAAAGCGGCTCTCGGCGATGCGCCCCAGAAGACTGCGGAAATCGATCTCGTCGAGCGCGATCGCCGCCAGATAGGCGATGATCGCGATGTGAAACAGCGAAGTGTCGATGATGAGCGGCCACTTTGCCTGCACCAGGGCAGCGGTCAGCTCGACGCCCGCCCCCGTCGCGACTAGAACCGCGACGCGGACGCCTGGTGAGAGACGGCGCCACGAATACATCATCAGGAGACAGATCAGGCCCAAGCCAAAGAACATGCCGACATCGGACGTCCAGCGCAGCATCCGGTGCTGGAGGATGGTTTCCGCCGCGAGCGCCTGGAGGGCCGGCCCCGAGATGATCTTGCCATTCGGAACACTGAACCGGTCGCCCAGCTCGAGCGCGGTGGCACCGACGATGATCTTCTTGTCTCTCAACTTGGCGAGCGTCGCAGCATCGCCGCGCAGCACGTCGGAATAGGAGACGGTCGGGATGGAGGCCACACGAATGCTGAAATCGATCAGGAAGGGCGGCCGCCGATTGGCGTCCTGTCCGGCCAGCACGACGGCCATCGACGGCAGCTGGGAGTCGCCGAGCCTCTCGCTGACCGGATAACGGCGGACGAGGCCGTCGGATTCGATCGCGACATTGACGACAGCCGGCCAGGACTGGTTGCTGAACGGCTTCAGGGGGCGATTGATGTGAGCCGCGCCGCCGTTTGGCGCCGGCTGCTTGAAGGATGGCAGGATCGTCGAACCACCGACCTCGCGAAGCGCGGTAAGGAAGGCCGCGTCCGAGGCCGGATCCGACGGCGTGCTGAAATCGATGTCGAAGGCGACGTCCTGCGCTCCCGCCGCCTCTAACCTATGCAGCAGTTCGGCGTGGAGCCGGCGTGGCCACGGCCAGATCCCAATCTGGTCAATCGAGGGCGCGTCGATGGCCACCACGACGACATCGCCGCTGGCCGCACGCGATTGCCAGGCGAAACGCAGGTCGGTGAGCACATTGCGAAGCGCGCCATGCCATCCCGTGGACAGCACGACCGCCAGCGCGATCACGACCAGAACATGCGGCCGATAGCGTTTCACCCGATCCTCCCGCGCCCCCGCTTTATCGGGTGCGTCCCCTCATCCCCCGGAATTCGCGTCAGTGCCGGCCGTTGCCGTGACCGTTGCTGCCGTTGCCGCCGCCATTTCCATTGCCGTTACCGTTGTTGCCCTTACCGTTACCGGTGGCACCGCTATTGCCGCTACCGTTGCCGCTTCCATTGCCGTTGCCGCTATTGCCGCTATTCCCGTTGCCGTTGTTGCCGTTCTTGCCCGACGCGTCGCTGGTCGATCCAGCGCTGGTCGCAACGGTCGCCGTCGCGCTTGACGACGAGGATGTCGCACTGGCCGCAGATGCGCTGCTGCTCATGGTGACAGCCGTGACGCTGGAGCTGTTGCTAGCCGTTGTCGTCGTGCTCGCCTTGGTATCGCTCCAGACCGTCTCGGTGCTGCTGCTGGTGTTCGCATTGCGCACCTGTCCGGGAGCAGCGGCGCCGCGGGCGAGGCCGTGCGTGACCTTGTGGAAGTTCAGCTTGACCTCGCCGAGCGAGCTCGAGATGCGCACGACGCCGGCCTTGGGCGCGTGCGCTCCGCTCGCCTGATGCGATTGCTTCGGCGCGCCGGCGGCCTTGGTCCCCCTGTCGATCGGGCCAAGCGCATGGATCGCATGGCCGCTCGCCGCATTGCGCGGCGCCGACAGGCCGGACTTCGGCACGGGAACGCGCTCGATCGTCGAAGCGCGCGGCTTGCCCTGCTCGATCGGATTAAAGGTCCCGGCACCGCTCAGGCTGAGGCCGGGCTTGCCGTGCTCGAAGGCGGTGGCGGATTGTCCGGGCATGACCTGGGCGATCTGTCCGGTCTTGAAGTCGGAGACTTCGACCTGGCCGCGGACGACGCCGACCTTGGTGCTGCCCGCGCCCACGGTTACGCTGAACTGCGTTCCCTTGACGACGGCCGCGAGATAGGGCGTCTCGACCTCGAAATGCTTGACGTTGCGTTTCTCGACCTCGAGCAGGATTGAACCCGCTTGCTGGATGATGGTGGTCGAGAGGCCCTCCTTCTTCTCGGCCGGCAAACCGACCACCGAATTCGGGGAGATCAGAATGCTTTCCTCGCCGCGGACGAGCAGGACGCGCCCGTTGCGGCCGGTGCGAATGGTGTCGCCGGGCTTGAGCGTCCCGTCCTGATTCAAGGACACAGGCTGCGCACCGGAGGTGGCAAGCCAGACCTCGCCTGAAGACTTGCTGACCGACCAGACGCCGTCATCGGCGGCGAATGCACCGGAAGCCGTTCCCAGGACCAGTGCTGCCGCGAAGGCGCACCGCATTCCAATTTTGCCCAGCATGACGATCCTCAGTCCGCGTTACAGCCAGTCCTGAGGGGTATCCGAAATCATTCAACATAGACTTAGCGGAAAGCGGCCAGTCGGAAGCTGCCGTTAACGATTCATTGACCATAAAAAACTATGAAAAATCATGCGGCTAACGAACCCTTACCGGCGCATGGGAGCTTCTCCGTCAAACTACGGAGAACGGCTCGTTGCGCGCACGGAGAAGCGGCATCTGCTTACCGCGCTGGTGCTGCTGGCACCGACTTTCACGGGAATTCCGCCGGCCTTCGCGCAGCAGGCGAACGCGCCTGGCTTTGATCCGCGCCAGCCCGAGAAATACTTTGAAAACCAAACCGAGCAGGAATCGCTGAGACGTCCTGCGGTCAGGCTGCCGACGGTCGGCCAGCCCAACGCCACCGGCGGTGACGCCAGGCCGCAGTTCGTGCTGCGCGGTGTCAACGTCAGCGGCGCCCATGCCATCTCCGGCGATCGGTTCGCCGCGGTCTATCAATCCTATCTCGGCAAGCAGGTCTCGCAGGCCGACCTCGCCGCGATCGCAGGCGCGATCAGCGATCTCTACCGCGCTGCGGGCTTCCATTTGAGCCGCGCGATCGTGCCGCCGCAGGACATCGCCGACGGCCGCGTCCGGATCCAGGTGATCGAAGGCGCCATCGTGGAGGCCGAGCTGAAAGGCGACGGCGCCGAGCAGTTCGGCGTGAGGCCGATGCTCGCCCCGGTCCTGGCCGAACAGCCATCGCGCCTCGCAACGCTCGAGCGCCAGCTCTTCCTCGTCAACGGCAGGCCGGGCGTCCGCATCACCGATACCGCGCTCGAGGAAATCGGCGGCGCGACCGGCCGCTTCCGTCTCACGGTCTATTTGAAAACCTGGCACGTCTTCTCCTCGTTCGGCGTGGACAATCTCGGCTCGTCCTCGGTCGGCCCCTGGCAGACCTACGCGACCGGCGCGTTCAACTCCTACCTCGCGCCCGGCGACACGCTGGCGGTCAACCTGTCGACGATTGCCAACGATCCGCGCGAACTCGGATTCGCGCGCCTGTCCTATGACGCGCCTGTCGGCATCGACGGTGTCAGGCTTGGCGCTTCGGTCCTGTACAGCGCGGTCCGGCCGGGCGACATGCGCCGCCTCGACAGCGATATCACCACGACCGAAGCGTTCGAGCTGCGTGCCGGCATCGTGCCGTTGCAGTCGCAATCCTCCACGCTGACGCTGACGGCGGCGACGACCTTCAGCAACGTCTCCGAGCACGATCTTTACGGCCCTTGGTACAACGACCACATCAGGACCGCGAGCCTGACCGCCGACTATCGGCTCCAGGATCGCTTCGGCGGCACCAATTTCGCGACGATGACCTACCGCCAGGGCCTCGACATCTTCGGCGCCTCGCATTTCGACGACGATCTGCTGTCGCGCGACGGCGCGTCCTCGAACTTCTCTGTGCTGAACTTCTGGTTCACGCGCTATCAGACGCTCAACGACGCCTGGTCGTTCAAGCTCTCCGCGGCGAGCCAGACGGCATCGCGGCCGCTGTTCACCTCGCAGCAATTCTATCTCGGCGGCGCGGCCTTCGGTCGGGGCTATGGCGCAGCCGAGATCAGCGGCGACAACGGTCTTGCCGGCTCGCTCGAACTACGCTTCGACCAGAAGCTGAACTTCCGCTATTGGACAGGCTATCAACTCTATGCCTTTGGCGACGCCGGCGCAGTCTGGAACGATGGCTACCGTCTGAGCGACGGCCTGGCGCTGACATCGGCCGGAGCGGGCGTGCGATTCTTCCTGCCGGACGATTTCCTGGCCGATTTCGGCGTGGCCGTCCCCTTGGGCTACCGGGCGCCGGACAATGAGCGCCGTAGCCCGCGCTTCCTGTTCACGCTGTCGAGCGCGTTCCGGCTGTGCCCCGAACGCGGCAAGGGCGGCTGCCTCTAGCCGCATGAACTGTCGCTGCCGCGCGCCTTGATGAGGCCCTTTTGCGGCGCTTCTCACAGACTTGCCTAAATTTAATCCCCTAACCTGCTCACGATCGCTCGATCCGGGGGATTCCCATAACCATCTTCAGCCGAAAGTGATTTGAGACCGGTCCATGAAAAGGGTGTTTGCAATCCTGGCGTTCCTGTGCGTCCTTGGCGTCGGCCAGTATGTCGTCGTCAGCCGGTTCGCGATCCGCCATGAGACGCTGTCCCTATTCGACGCCTCACGGCAGCGGCCGATCTCGGTCGAGCTCGCCGTGCGGCGCGATTACGAGACCAAGGCCAATCTCGGCCTCTGGAAGCTCCCGCTTGCCATCATCAGCAACGGCAACACCGTCAAGGCCACCGAGTATTCCTTCCTTGCCAACGTGCTTGCCGCGCGCGGCTATCTCGTGGCCAGCATCCAGCAGGACCTGCCGAGCGATCCGCCGCTCATAACCCATGTCGGCCAGAAATATGTCGGCCGGCGCGAGGTCTACATCCGCTGCGAGGCCAACATTCTTTTCACGTTGGCCGAGTTGAAAAAGCGGCAGGAGAACGTCGACTACGACCACATTACCCTCGTCGGGCATTCCAACGGCGGCGACGTCTCCATGTATGTCGCCCATCAGCATCCGGAACTGGTGTCGAAGGTGATCACGCTCGACAATTTGCGGGTGCCCTTCGTGCTCAGCGACCACCTGAAGATCCTGTCGTTCCGCTCCAAGGATCCACATTTCCAGACCGATCCCGGCGTGCTGCCGACGCCGGAAGAGGCGAAGGCGCGCGGCATCGACATCGTCCACACCGGCGCTCAGCACACCGAGATGAGCGATCGCGGTCCCGATGCGGTCAAGGAAAAGATCCAGGCGACGCTCGACCGCTTCCTGCGTGACAGCGCCAGCAGTGCGCTCGCGCCGGCCGATACGAAAAGCCCGATGATCATGAATCCGGGCGACTACTAGAGCATGATCCGGAAGAGTGTGCCGCGGTTTTCCGAAAAGATCATGCTCAAACAACAAACCTAAAGCGCGGTGACGATTCATCCCAATCTCATCGCGCTTTAGCCGGGAGCGCGTTGCCGCAGAGCAAGGCAGCTCCGCGACACTTGCCACAAATGCAAATCCCTGCCGGAGGACCGACAGGGATCAGCAGAAAGGATGACGGACGGCGAATGAGGTCGATTCGGTGGCCCGTCATGGACCTGCATCAACATCGAAATGCGGATCGCTGCACCAGGCAAGATCAATTTGTGGGCACGCCCCGCACGGACGCGGTGGATCAGGACTTGAGAATCAGGACTTGAGAACTACGACTTGCCCTTGCCCGGTTGCATGAAGCTTCCGGTCATCTGGCGCATGTGATCCCCGGCGCTGGTGAACTGGCTGCGCAGGAAGTCCGACTGGATTCGCATCGCTTCCTGAAGATCGGTGGCATGGACGAGCTTGCGTGCATGCTCGAACGCCGACTTCATGTTCTGCTCGGTGAAAGCGAGCGCCTGCTTCGACACTTCGGTACCTGCGCCGGGAACCGACGTCATCGACTTGGTGGCAGCGTCAAAAAACATGCCGAATGCCTTTTCGGCCTGGTCAATCGTCTTCTCGGCCAGGTCGCGCAGTTCGGCCGGAACTTCGAGCTTCGGTTCGATCATGGTCGCACTCCTCCCTTTTTTAGCTGATTACCACACTTGCCGGATCGCCTTCCAGCGGCCAGCCCCGGACAAACGCCGCACCGGCGGTCCCGCTCTGGTAGGAAAAACGAGGCAAGGCGTGAGGCCGGGGCGCGGCCTGGCTCAGCACAGGGGGTGTTCGGGGAGGGTTTCTTCGGTGGCGAGGTCTTCGACGAGCTTGATGACCTCGAAGCGCTGTCGAGGCGCGAGTTTCAGAAACGCGCGGAGGAGGCGCAGGCTTTCGACGGTGCCGCTTGCAGGCGCGCCGAGCTTGAGGTGCAATTCGGCCGCGAAATTGAGGTTCTTCATCTCGCACCTATGACAAGCATCGGCCTTCGTGATCCGATATCGAGGCCCCACTCCAGAACCGAACGCCAGAATCGGACGCGATGGCGACGATCAGTTCTCGGGCCGGGTGGCCCCGGCAGGGTAGCACGCCGAACGACATGTCGGGACGGACGGCCCCAACGGAGCAGGTTGCAACTATGCCAAGGAACAACCCCTCCGGCAAGTCCGACCATCGGCCTAGCGATGCTTCGTCCGCATCGCGCCACGGCAATTCCGGATAACAGGAATATCGACCGTCGTCACCCACCTGCGTCAAGAAGCAGCATCAATCACGCACACGGCCCTCTCCGTTCTCAACCGGCTCAGCGTTTCGCCTCATTTCCCGATGCGAACAAACATTGCTGGAGGCGATCTACCGCTTCTTGAGCTTACACACGTTATTGTTGAGTCTCCTCTCGGCGGTTGTATCGTTGAACCGCCGTTCAAGACCGAGCGACAAAGCGGTTGCGAAACGGCCACGCAGACACGGGCGCCATGGCTGACGGACTCAATCGATTCGGGCGCGCCTCAGCACCAAAGGACGACGGCATGCTTTCTCGCTGCGATCTCATCAAGGGCGCCGCGGTTGCGCTTCTCACCCTCTCGATAAAAGGCGCATGGGCGCAGGAGGCCAAGATGAACCTGTTCAAGATCATCACCGTCAAGGACGAGATCGTCGTCGGACTGTCGGCGGAGGAGTTGCAGGCGCTCGGCGGTACTGATGCGAGCGCGGTCGCGCATGCGCTGGCGCAGAAGGGCGATCTCACCGTCTGGCAATACAACGTGCATCGCGGCCCGAGCGGCGAATTGCAGCAGGCGCCGACCGCCAAGATCGGGCTTCTGGCCAACGCCTCGCTCCGTGTCGAGCCCTACGCGACGCCTTACCAGATCGTGCCGCACCCGTAAGCGGCGGACCGGCACGCCCGCGGCCGAGGCCGCAGGCGTGCCGTCATTCATTTGCAGCGGTCTGCACGCTGTGTCCCCGCTTCCGTCGCAAAGCCGTAGATCAGAGCCAGCCGGTCCAGGCATTCGCGAAAACGCCGCGCAAAATAGTCGTTCCAGCGCTGGGTGCGGACGGCGCGACGCTCTCCGATCTGGTCCATGGTCAGACCCAGCACCAGCACATCGTGCACCAGCGCGGCGCCGTCGGTGCCGAGTTCGCGCTCGATCCGGTTCAGCCGCAGCACCGCCTGACGCTGGCTTTCGGTGACGGGCTCGCGCGTGCTGGTGCCATCGACATATTCGCGCGTCGTATCCACCGCCTGCGGCCCCCGTTCTGCCCGCTCCCAGTCGTTCTGAAAGGCACGTCCACCGCGGTATTGCGCCTCGTCGATCTGGTGGTGCGCGTGCAGCCGGCCGAGGGGATCGCTCCGGATCGAGCGGATGGCCATGATCTTCTCGCCGGGGTCGAGCGCCAATGGATTGTCGACTTCCACTTCGGCGACGTCGGCATTGAACGGCATCTCGCGCGATCGCCGGTCGTAGATCCCGGTCAATTTGTAGGATTTGTTCCGTCGGGGGCGCGCCACTCGGATACTCCTTGCAAAGTTGACGATTGGACAGGTGATGGCTCCCGCCTCAGGCGGCGAAGACCAGTCTCAACATGACTGGACCGACGGCACGGGCCGACGCGGCTCCGGACCGGCGCGTCAGGCGTGCATGGGGCCCGCAATAGCTCGAGCCTTGCTGGCGCGGATGTCCGCAGAAGGCGATCTCCTCCCCGTCCTTGTCGCCGCCATAGGGGTAGCGGCAGTCGCCGTCTGCGAGTTCGGCGAGGGGGATCAGGCGCGGCTGGACACCGACGCAGCGCAACTTGACCGGTGCCGCCGGCTTCATTGCGGATTTCGGCGGCAGATTCAGGCCCGGCAACGCCGCGCGATGCGTCGAAGACGAACAGGGCTCTCCCGGCAAAGACGGCACGATCGACGGGCTGGTCTCCACTGCTGAGCCAATGAGCCCGAGCCGCTTGGCGCGGCCCGCCACCGCGCTGCGCGTGTAAGCCGTTCCAAACCTTGCATTAATCCTTCTACCGATCTCCGCATAAGACAATCCCTTGAGAAAATGGTCGCGAAGCGCGTCGGAGTGCTCCGACGGCCAATGGCCCGGTTCCATGCTGCTGTCCTGTGATGCGCGTTCCGCCGGTCGAACGACCGACAGGTGAAACACACATTCCGGTATTCCGAAGCGTTAGTCAAGCCGTTATTTCTGATATTCATAATTGCATCAATTCCGAATTTCGGATTATAAGAGGGCAGACCATGGGCAATCGAGGGAATCACCATGTTGGATGTTGCGATGATCGAGCGGGGCCTGGAAAAGACCGGCAAGAGCAAAGGCGGGCTCGCGGCGGCGATGGGCGTGCGGCCCGGCGCAGTGTCGGAGATCCTCGGCGGCGAGCGCCTGGTGAAGGCGTCCGAAATTATTCCGATTATGGAATACCTTGAGCTCAACCTCGCGCCGATCATGGGCAGGGTCGGCGCCGGCGCAGTAATCGAGCCGGATTATGAACAGGTTCCGCCGGAAGGACTTGGCGATATCGCGCTGCCCTTCCCGATCATGGAAGAGACGATCGCATTCGAGATCGTGGGCGACTCGATGCTGCCCAAATACGAGAGCGGCGACGTGATCGTGGTCTACAAGGACCAGCGCCATCCGCTGTCGAGCTTCTACGGCGAAGAGGCCGTGGTCCGGCTCAAGACCGGGGAGCGCTATCTGAAGACCATCGAACGGGGCAAATCACCATCCGTGGTCAATCTCAATAGCTTCAACGCCAAGCCGATCGTCGGCGTCAAGCTCGATTGGGTCGGGGAAATCTGCCTCTCCATGCCCAAGGGCCAACTCGAGCGGCTGCGCGCCAAGTCGGCCCGCCCCCGCAAGAAGGGCAAGTAGACGCCCGATTTCCGATTTACAGAAATCGCGCTTGACTTGATTTCGTTTTTCGGAAATACTCTGCCGCGCTCCCGACTCCGGGTGCGCGGCAGGACCGTTTCATGCAATATTTCGTCGTCATGATCGATTACGGGCGGCGTGGTCGCGAGGCCGTCGTCGATCCTGAAGTCACCAGGCGCGAGGTCGTCTCCCGCATCGCTTCCGGTGAATACCAGAACATCTCGTTCATCCACGAAATCGCGGAGAACTCGGTCGAGGACGTCACCGAGGCGATCCTGACCGAGGCCGCCCTTCCCCAGATTCCGCCCGAAGACGTCGATCTCCAGGCGATCCGCCTCGATCACGCCCGCGACGTGCGCAAGCACGAGAAAGCGTGACGCCGGCCTTGAGAGCCGTTCCGATGGAATCGGAACGGCTCTCAATCCGAGATCACACAGTAAGAACTGTCGATCCCGTGGTCTTGCGCGCGGCGAGATCGGCGTGCGCCTTGGCGGCGTCCTTCAGGGGATAGGTCTGGTGCACCTCGATCTTGACCGCGCCGGATTTGACGACGTCGAACAGCTCGTTCGCCATCGCGACCAGAGCCTCTCGCTTGGCGGCGTAGGTGAACAGTGTCGGCCGGGTGACGTACAGCGAGCCCTTCTGGGCGAGCAGGCCGAGATTGAGCGGCTCGACCGCACCTGAGGACGCACCGAACAGCGCGGCAACGCCGAGCGGCGCGAGGCAATCCAGCGACTTCAGGAACGTGTCCTTGCCGACGGAATCGTAGACCACCGGCACTTTCTTGCCGCCGGTGATCTCGTCGACGCGCTTCACGAAATCCTCACGCGTGTAGATGATGACGTGATCGCAGCCATGCGCCTTGGCGAGCTTTGCCTTCTCGTCGCTGCTGACGGTGCCGATCACGGTCGCGCCGAGATGCTTGGCCCACTGGCTCAGGATCAGGCCGACGCCGCCGGCCGCGGCATGGAGCAGGATGGTGTCGCCGGCCTTCACGCGATAGGTCTGCCGGATCAGATACTGCGTGGTGAGCCCCTTCAGCATCATAGCCGCCGCGGTCTTGTCGTCGACGCCGTCGGGCAGCTTCAGCAGCCTATCGGCCGGGATCAGCCGCGCCTCGGAATAGGCTCCGAGCGGCGAAGCACCATAGGCGACACGGTCGCCGGGCTTCAGATCGGTGACACCAGGCCCGACTTCTTCGACCACACCGGCTCCTTCGCTGCCGAGTCCGCTCGGCAATTGCACGGGATACACGCCGGAGCGATTGTAGATGTCGACGAAATTGAGACCGACGGCGGTGTGGCGGATGCGCGCTTCGCCTGGTCCGGGCTTACCGACATTGACCTCCTCCCAAACCAGGACTTCCGGACCGCCGGTTTTGTGAAAGCGAATGGCATGCGTCATGGGCGTTGCTCCCTTATTGTTGCAGTGAAGGTCAGAGAACCCGATCGGCCGAAGAAATAGGCATTTGAACCGCCCGTTACAGTACAGAGCCGTCGCAAGAATGTCACAGCGAACCACAAACGCCCGCCGTTCCGCGTCTGTTCGAAAGAGTTGATGATGGCTCTCGGGCCACCGGCAGTAGCCTTCGCGCGGGGATTGGTGGTCGCCTGCGAAGGAGAACCGAGATGCCGGCTTATGTACAGCATCATCAGGACGTCGAAATCGCGCCTGTGATTTGCCCGACCTGCATGGGGTTCCTGCCGATGTATGTCCGCCAGGTCGAACCGCATTGGAGCCTTGCCAAGATCGACTTCGTCTATGAATGCGCCGATTGCGGCGCCGAGGTCAGACAGACCATCCGCAAGGGCGAGCTGCTGCAGCACTGATCGCACCAACGGCGAGCCGCGCAAGTATTTGCGTTCTGCGGAAAAAAACGCCGCTCACGCGGGTCTGATGCCTCCCAAACGAGGCTTGTTCTTTGCCGGGAACGCAGGCAGAACAAGCCTCAAACAGGATCTTTGGGAGCGCCCTTCGTGGCTGATCAGAAGGCCTCGGCGTCGATCGAGGCAGTGGAGAGCGGCCTCGCCGCGCAGGGCTATATCGCGAGCCGGCAGATCGCGACCGCGGTCTATTTGTCGCAGCAGATCGAAAAGCCGATTCTGGTCGAGGGTCCCGCGGGCGTTGGCAAGACCGAGCTTGCCAAGGCGATTGCCGCTTGGCGCGGCATGAAGATGATCCGCCTGCAATGTTATGAGGGCCTCGACGAGGCCAAGGCGCTCTATGAGTGGAAATACGCCAAGCAGCTCCTCTATACGCAGATCCTGAAGGACAAGCTCGGCGAAGTGCTCGGCGGGGCGCAGACGCTGCATGCCGCGCTCGACCAGCTCCATGATTTCGGCGACGTGTTCTTCTCCAAGGAGTTCGTCGAACCGCGGCCACTGCTCCAGGCGCTGGAGCAGCCGGGCGGCTGCGTGCTGCTGATCGACGAGATCGACAAATCTGACGCCGAGTTCGAGTCCCTGCTGCTGGAGATCCTGTCCGATTTTCAGGTCACGATTCCCGAGCTCGGCACCGTCTCGGCGATCACGCCGCCGACGGTGATCCTCACCTCCAACAGCGAGCGCGACCTCGGCGACGCCCTGAAGCGGCGCTGCCTGCATCTGCATATCGGCTTCCCCGAGCAGCGGCTGGAGGAGCGCATCGTCGACAGCCGCGTGCCTGGCATCTCGCAGGCGCTGCGCCGGCAGATGGTCGGCTTCATCCACGAAATCCGCTCGCTCGATCTGAAGAAACTGCCCTCGGTCAGCGAGACCATCGACTGGGCGCGCGTGCTGGTGCTGCTCCAGGCAGCAGAGCTCGATACCGAGATCGTCAAGGACACGCTCAACGTGCTCCTGAAATATGAGGCCGACATCGAGGCCGCGTCGCCGCAAGTGACGACCTTCATTGCCAAGGCGGCACGGTCCAACGTCTTCGGTTGACGCCGATGCGCGAGAACCTCCATCGTTTCTTTCGGGCGGCGCGCGGCGCCGGCGTGCACGTCTCGCCCGCCGAAAGCATCGATGCGATGCGAGCGGTCAAACAGGTCGGCTTTTCCGATCGGGCCATCCTGCGCGATGCGCTGCTGCTGACGCTCGCCAAGTCACAGGACGAGAAGCTCGCGCTCGGCGATTGCTTTGATCTGTTCTTCAGCCAGCCCGAGCCGCGCCAGGATTCGCCTGAGGCCGACAATAACGACGACGCCTCACAGGACGCCGACCGGTCTCCCTCATCAGGCGCTGCCAGCGAGTCGGGTGAAGGCCCGCCGGAAGGACTGGGCCCGCTGGCGCAGATGTTGCTGTCGCAGGACCGCAACGCGATCGCCGCGGCAATTGCCAGCGCGTCCGGTGCCGCCTCGCTGTCCGACATCCGCTACTCCACCCAGCGCGGGATCTTCTCCAGCCGAATCCTCGACGCCATGGGCCTTCAACGCCTGCGCGACGATCTCGATGAGCTGACCGCTACCAATCCGTCGCTGGCCGAGCGCCTCCGCGCCGCGCTCGACGGCTTGCGCCAAGCGGTGCGCGACACGGTCTCGCAAGGCCTGGCACTCTATGCCCGCGAAGAAGCCGAAAACCTTCGCAACGAGATCCTGCGCAACGCGCCACTCGCCCGCATCGAGCGGCGCCAGGTCGCGGAGATGCGTGCCCTCATTCGCCAGATTGCGCGCCGTCTGCGCGAGCGCTATTCCAAGCCGCGCAAACGCCAGCGCCGCGGCCATCTCGACGTCCGCCGCACGCTGCGACGCAACGCCGCCTGGGGCGGCGTCCCCTTCCTCACCGCCTGGAAGCGCAAGCATCGCGACAGGCCGAAGATCGTCGCACTGTGCGACGTCTCCGGCTCGGTCGCGCAAGTCTCCGATTTCTTCCTGCTGCTGATCCACTCGCTGCACGAGGTGGTCGACGACGTCCGCTCTTTTGCCTTCTCCTCGCACCTGATCGAGGTCAGCGAGATCCTGGAAAAGAAGTCGCCGGAAGAGGCGATGGCCGAGATCATGTCCAAGGTCGGCTTCGGCTCGTCCGATTACGGTTCTTCGCTGGTCGATTTCGAGCACGATTTCATGAGCACGCTGACGCCGCAGACCACGGTGATCGTGCTGGGCGATGCCCGCAGTAACAATCTCGACCCGCGTGCCGACATCCTGCGCCGTGTCTCCGAACGCTCGAAGCGGCTGGTCTGGCTCAATCCCGAAGGACGGCTCGCCTGGGGTTTTGGCGATTCGGAGATGCCGCGCTATGCGACCTTTTGTACGGTCGTGCGTCAATGCGCCACCGCGCAACAGCTCGAGCGCGCGGTGTCCGATATCGTCGCCATCTATCAGTAAGTTGCGAGCTCGCGGCAGACGTCAGCTTCGCGCAAGCTCCACGTGGGAGACGTTGCACTCCCGGAAGTGATAGGCGATTTCGTCGAGCGCGCGCTGCTCCCATTCCTGGGCTTGCGCGAGCCAGAAAACGCGGCGTTCCGAATCGAGCGCGGCGCGTTCCCGGCACAGGGATTCCTGACTGCGAATTTCAACCAGCCTATTCATGCACTCCACTCCTGCCGTGTGAAGCCATTCCCCGCGAATTAGCGTAACAGAGTCCGGATCCCTTCGTCTCAGGATTTCTGGGCATATTGCGACGCAGAATGGGACAGCAGCGCTTCCGTGCAGCGCGGTAGCTCGCGGCGCAGCATCAAGCCCGGATCATCAATATGTGATCGAGTTGCGGGACGATGTTGCGTCCGGGCGATCTTAACTCTTGTGGCACAACGAGGTGCGGCAATTCGTGAAGAGACGTTCTAAACAGCTCACCGAATTCCCGACTCATTGTCGTCGCATGGTCTTCATGCAGCCTCGCTAACAGGGGCGCACGAACTGCACGACCGCTTGAGGCAATATGAACGACGATTTCGACTTCGATCTTTCACCGGACCAATGGGAAGCCCTGCGTACGCTTCGCAACCCGCCGTCGACCGGTCGCCTCTCCAAGGCCTATCTCGTCGAAAGCCTCGTCAAGCTCGGCCTCGTTGTCGTTGATGACGGCGTGCCTGCGATGACGCCCACCGGACGCAAGGTGCTCGTGCGCGGATCGTGCCGGCTGCTGGACCTCGTGGCGTGACGGGCTGGCGTTGTGCGCAACGCGCTCACGATGGCCTGAAGAATAAGTCGTTGCTCTCCGCACAAGATGCGTCGCCTCGATCTGTATTGGTGATGATGGGCTCTTTCAGGCGCGCGAATTCGTCCTCATTCGGGAACGTCAGATTATTGCCGCGGCTCACTCGTCCAATGCAGGAGCGGCGTTCCGTACGCCCTCCTCCACACCGACAGGAAGCGCGGAAACCAGGAGTGCGCCACGGCGCCCTTATAGGCCCAGGTGCGATACTTCAGCCCCTGCTCTGAGATCAGCTCCTGATATCCGCCGTGGACCTCGGTCGCGGTGCGAATGTCCTTCAATATCCCTTGCGCACAGGCGCGATAGGTATCGCTCCCGGAGAATTCATCGAAGTCCAGCATGCGATCGGCGAACTCGACGTTGAACGTCGGCCAGGAGGAACGCCCCTGGTAGGCGGGCGCCGCGATCTTGTGGATCATCTTGTTGCGCGGATTTTCCGCCGACACCAGGAAGTGGAACGTGCTGGGGATACGAAAGCGCGGCTCGGCGATGATCAGATCCGCCGTGGCCGCAAACAGCGCGCGTTCGCCCGCGTCGTTCAGATTCCAGAAGCCGCGATGCACGCTGACGAAATCCAGCGCAACCGATGACGCCGGCGAACCGGCCGGCCCGTCCAGGGAATGCCTGATGTAGCCGTTCTTGCCGAACAGACGGAGCAGGCCGCTCTTATACTCCGCGAGATCACGCCCGAGCAGCCGCTTCAGCTCGTTCTCCTCGACGATACCGAGCTGCACGCCCCACACGAACGTCGTGTAGACGCAGGCATTGGTGACGAAACGCCGGCGCTCGGCACGGGTGTCCGTCGCCGCAGAGCGCGGCCCGCTGGCGTCGCAGAGCAAGTATCTGGTGCCGTCGGCGTCGAACGGCTCCAGCTCGCTTGCGAGCTTAAGGATCGCGCGCTTCAGATCGCCGCCATACTCGGTCAGCAGCAAGCGGCCGGCATGGGCACATTGCGACATCGCAAGATAAGACGACGCCCTCTCCTCGCCCGAGATCATCTGCTGGACGCCAGCGAGGACGCCGAGCAGCGTATCGGAGGGGCGCGAGAAATAGTTCACACCGAGATAGCGGCCGCGTCCGGCGGGAACGATGGTCGTGGTGATGACGTCGGCGCGAACCGCCTCCAGAAGCAGGCGCACGCTCTTTTCGAGCAGGCGCGCCCGGCGCACCGCGTCCTGGGAATCCATGATGGTCTCGGGGTCGAGAACGTCAGGATAGAACCAGGCAAAGTCGCGCGGATAATAGGCGGATGCGTGCGGCGCGCCTGTGACGAGGAAAGACTCGGTCACGGAGAAGGCGCTGTCCATCGAGTGCCGGTAAAGGTCCTCGATGGCCGAGAATGAATGCTGCGACTGCCGCAAGAACCGGTCACCCAGAAAATTCACGGCCTGGAGTGCGTTGGCGATGAAGGTCGCAGCCGCGCCCTGATAAAACCGGTTTTCACGATGTGACGGAAAGGAAATGTCGCTGCTCATGTCTGTAAGTCGGCCAAAATCTCGGGAGGTTCGTTGCTGGCTTATTCTAAATGCTGTTGATTCGTCCCTCTACCCGGGAACTTGCGGGCTGCCGAGCAGCGTTAACCTGTTCGGATCTATCCTTGTTGCGGCCTGAAATTCTCTATCACCCGCAGCAACACCCGCGCGCCCGCATCGGCATCCGCAAGCTCGACATGCTCGTCCGGATGATGGCTGATGCCGCCGCGGCAGCGGACGAAGATCATGCCGACATCGGCGATGTCGATCATCGCCATGCCGTCGTGCCCCGCCCCGCTCGGCAGCTCAAACACGGAAAAACCCTCCGCTCCGATCGCCTGCGCGATCTGCTCCTTCAGCCATGGCGCGCAAGGCGCGGTGCGGTTCTCATGGGTGACATCGAGCTGAAGTGCCAGCTGCCGGCGCCTTGCGATCGCCTCGATCTGCCTGACGACGTCAGTCACCGCGCGCTGGCGATGCATGTCGGTCGGCGCACGCATGTCGATGGTGAAGGATACTTCGCCCGGAATGACATTGGTCGCACCGGGCCGCGCCTGGATATAGCCGACTGTGCCGACAAGACCGCCCTCGTCATTCCGGCAAAACTGTTCGATCGCGCTGATGCATTCGGCAGCACCTGCCAGTGCATCGCGCCGCAGCGCCATCGGCACGGTGCCGGCGTGACCGGCCATGCCGGTCAGCCGCGCGGCAAGGCGCGTGGCACCGGCAATCGCGGTGACGACGCCGACAGGCAGGCCTTGCGCTTCCAACACCGGCCCCTGCTCGATGTGCAATTCGACATAGGCCAGCAGCTCGCGCCGCGTTCGCGCCGCCGCGCCGATATGATCGGGATCGAGGCCGAACTGCACGAGCGCATCGCGCATCGAAATGCCGTCGCGGTCGCGCGCGTTCAAAACGCTCTCGTCGAACGAGCCAGCCACCGCACGGCTGCCGAGCAGCGTCGAGGCAAAGCGTACGCCCTCCTCATCGGCGAAGCCAACCACCTCGATCGCAAACGGCAGGCGCTTGCCGCGGCGGCTGAGGTCGGCGATGCAGGCGATCGCGGTGATGACGCCGAGCGGCCCGTCCCATCTGCCGGCATCGCGCACGGTGTCATAGTGCGAGCCGAGCATCAGGCAGGGCGCACCCGGCCGCTCGCCTTCATAGCGGCCGCAGACATTGCCGATCGCATCAAGGCGCGCGCTCATGCGGGCCTCACGCATCCAGCTCAGGATGAGGTCCGCGGACTTGCGCAACTCCTTGCTGAGATAGATGCGGGTGAGCTTGTCGCCGTCTTCCGAGATCGTGGCAAGCTCGTTGATGCGGCGCACGATCTCATGTCCGAGCGATGCGTCTTGAGCAGCGGTAGTGGCACCCATCTCGACGAGCTTCCATCTTCTCGGACCGCAGCAGCGGCGATCCCGGCGACAATTGATACAAGTTCGGTGGCAGTGAAAATCATCCGGCCGGCGCCGCCCAGCGCGTGGTTAGCACGATTGCGCCTTGCCGGAACGCCGCCCGACGCTGGTCATACACATGCGACCGCTGGTCAAGACTGCTTAACTCCACTGCATACAATCGGATAATTATGCCTATAAAATAGCCTGCCGATTTCCTCATCAAGTTTCCAGATATTACATACCGTATATCTTTCAGTTACTTATGCGTCCATGCACGATCCCTGGCCTCTGGCATGAAGATTGCGAATCTTCCTTTCGGCTCCGCCGGACCGGTGCAGCCGCGAAATTGGGGCGGATCATCCGCCAAGGGGAGCGAGCAATGGATTTTGGCAGGATTTCACGACGTCGTGTGTTGCAGGGCGGCGCGGCCCTCACCCTCGGCGCGCCAGCGGGCCTCCGCCCGGCCTTCGCGGCCGAGACCACCATCGGTTTCATCTATGTCGGCTCGCGCGACGACTACGGCTATAACCAGGCGCACGCACAGGGCGCCGCGGCGCTGAAGAAGATTCCCGGCCTCAAGGTCATCGAGGAAGAGAAGGTGCCGGAGACCGATGCGGTCGAGAAGACAATCGAGTCCATGATCAATCTCGATGGCGCCACCCTGCTCTTCCCGACCTCGTTCGGCTACTACAATCCGCACATGATCAAGATGGCCACAAAATACCCGAAGCTGCGCTTCGAGCACTGCGGCGGCCTCTGGAGCGACAAGGACCCGAAAAATGCCGGCAGCTATTTCGGCTATATCGACGAGGCCCAGTACGTCTCGGGCATCGTCGCCGGCCTGACGTCGAAGAGCGGCAAGCTCGGCTTCGTCGCGGCAAAGCCGATCCCGCAGGTGCTGCGCAACATCAACGCCTTCACACTTGGCGCTAGGTCCGTCAATCCGAAGGCCACCACGCAGGTGATCTTCACCGGCGACTGGTCGATGCCGGTCAAGGAAGCCGAAGCCACCAACAGCCTGATCGACCAGGGCGTGGACGTGCTCACCTGTCACGTCGATGGCCCCAAGACCATGGTCGAGAACGCCGCGCGGCGCGGCGCCTTCGTCTGCGGCTATCACACCAACCAGTCCGCACTGGCACCCAAGTCCTATCTCACCGGCGCCGAGTGGAATTGGGAAGCGCTCTATCCGAAGTTCGTCAAGATGATCGCCTCCGGTGAAGGCATCCCGAATTTCTACCGCGGGGGTCTGAAGGAAGAGATCGTGAAGGTCTCGCCCTACGGCGAGGCAGTCTCGGCGGAAGCGCGCAAGGCTGCGGAAGAGGCCAAGGCAAAATTCCTGTCCGCGGATGGGTTTGCCATCTTCAAGGGCGGCCTCGTCGACAACAAGGGCAAGACCGTCATCGCGGCCGGCACCGATCGCGGCCAAAAGGACCCTGAACTGGAGAAGATGGACTATCTGGTGGAGGGCGTGGTCGGAGCGACTTCGTGACGGCGGAAGCAGCGGATTCTGCCGAAGCGGTCGGGGCGATCGCCCCGGCCGCCGATCCAGGCTTTCTCCAGCGCTACGGCGCGAGCATCGAATACGTGCTGATCCCGGGCGCGGCGCTGGCCGGCGCACTCGTGGTCTTCGGCATCTTCGTTGCGATGTTCGGCAAGAACCCGCTCGATCTCTATTTCTACATGTACTACGGCGCGTTCGGCACCTGGTTCTCCTGGCAGAACACGCTGACGCGCGCTGCCCCCTTGATCCTCACCGCACTCTGCACGGCGCTGCCCGCGCAACTCGGCATGGTCATCATCGGCGGCGAAGGTGCGCTGCTGATCGGCGCGCTGTCGGCGACCAGCGCCGCACTCGCGCTCCAGGGCCTGCCGCCGCTCGTGGTGCAAATCGCCATGGTCATCGCCGGCGTGGTCGGCGGCGGCTTGTGGATCATGCTGGCGGGCGGCTTACGTCAGTATCGCGGCGTCAACGAGACCATCTCGAGCCTGCTGCTGGTCTACATCGCGCTCGCGATCCTCAATCATCTCGTCGAAGGCGCGATGCGCGATCCCGCCAGCCTCAACAAGCCGTCGACCCGCGAGATCGGCGCGGCCAACATGATCGGCTCCATTCCCGGCACCGACGTGCATTGGGGGCTCGTGTTCGGCCTGATCGCCGCGGTCGCCGCGTACATCCTGATCTATCACACCGTATTTGGCTTCGCCGCGCGCGTTGCCGGCGGCAACGTTCGCGCCGCAAAGATCGTCGGCCTCGGCGTCAGCAAGCTCATCCTGACCATCTGCTTCCTTGCCGGCGGTGCCGCGGGCCTTGCCGGCATGGTCGAGGTCGCCGCGGTGCAGGGGCGCACCAATGCCAATCTCGCGGCCGGCTACGGCTTCACCGGCATTCTCGTCGCTTTCCTTGCACGGCAAAATCCGCTCGCCATCATTCCCGTCGCGATCCTGCTCGGCGGCATCAGCGCCAGCGGCGGCCTGCTGCAGCGGCGCCTCGGGCTGCCCGACGCCTCCGTGCTGGTGCAGCAAGGCATCATCTTCGTCTTCGTGCTGGCCAGCGATGCGCTCTACGGCCGCATCGGATTCCTGAAAGGCAATTCCTGATGCCCGACGGATCGATTGGGCTCTGGACCGTCCCGCTCGCCGTGCTCGGCGGCGCCATTCGCGTCTCGACGCCGTTCCTGTTCGTGAGCCTGGGGGAATGCATCACGGAGCGCTCAGGGCGCATCAATCTCGGCCTCGAAGGCACGCTGGTGATGGGCGCGATGAGCGCCTACGGCATTTCCTACCTCTCCGGCTCGCCGTGGCTCGGCGTGCTCGCCGCCGGCATCACCGGTGCGCTGCTCGGCGCGCTTCATGCCGGCATCTGCTCACTGCCGCGCGTCAATGACGTCGCTGTCGGCATAGCCTTGATGCTGTTCGGCACGGGGCTCGCCTTCTATCTCGGCAAGCCGTTGATCGAACCCACCGCACCACGGCTTCCCGCCATCGATTTCGGCTGGTGGAGCGACGTCCCGCAGGTGCGCGCTGCACTTCGCGTCAACGTGCTGTTCCTGATCGGCGTCGCGCTTGCACCGCTTCTCTATTGGGCTTTCCGCACCACGCGCTGGGGCTTGCTCATCCGCACCGCCGGCGAGAGCTCTGACGCCGCGCGCGCGATGGGCCATTCCGTGCTGTTGATTCGCCTGCGCGCGACCATGGTCGGCGGCTTCCTCGCCGGCATCGGCGGCTCGTTCCTGTCGCTGTTCTATCCAGGAAGCTGGAACGAGGGTCTCTCATCAGGCCAGGGCATCACCGCGGTCGCGCTCGTGATCTTCGCGCGCTGGGATCCGCTGCTCTGCCTGTGGGCCTCGCTCGCCTTCGGCGGCGCCGCGGCGCTGGGACCGGCGCTGCAATCGGTCGGCGTCACGTCCGGCTATCACCTTTTCAACGCCGCGCCGTACATCCTGACGCTGGCGATCATGATCATCACCTGCTCGCCAAAACGCACGCTGACCGGAGCCCCGGCCGAATTGTCGATCACCCGCTAGAGAGCACGATCATGCCCGAGCGCTATATCAAGTCCGAGCCCTACGCCTGGCCCTACAATGGCGATCTCCGCCCGGAGAACACTGCGCTGATCATTATCGACATGCAGACCGATTTCTGCGGCGTTGGCGGCTATGTCGACAAGATGGGCTACGACCTCTCGCTGACACGGGCGCCGATCGAGCCGATCAAGAGGCTCCTCGCGGCGATGCGCACACAGGGCTTTCACATCATCCATACCCGCGAGGGTCACCGCCCCGATCTCTCCGACTTGCCCGCCAACAAGCGCTGGCGCTCGCGCCAGATCGGCGCCGGCATCGGCGATCCCGGCCCGTGCGGCCGCATCCTGGTGCGCGGCGAGCCCGGCTGGGACATCATCGAGGAACTGGCACCGCTGCCAGGCGAGCCCATCATCGACAAGCCCGGTAAGGGCTCGTTCTGCGCCACCGATCTCGAGCTGATCCTGCGCGTGCGCGGCATCGAGAACATTGTGCTGACAGGCATCACCACCGACGTCTGCGTCCACACCACCATGCGCGAAGCCAACGATCGCGGCTTCGAATGCGTGCTGCTGCACGATTGCTGTGGCGCCACCGACAAGAGCAACCACGACCATGCGCTGAAGATGATCAAGATGCAGGGCGGTGTGTTCGGCGCCGTCTCGACCTCGGACGCGTTCATCGGAGCGATTTCGTGATCATCGGCGAGCCGACTCCGCCCGCAGGCGCCTTCGGCGTCGACGCCATCGCCATGACCATGCGCTTCGGCGACTTCCTGGCGCTGGACAATGTCGAGCTGAAGGTGCGCCCCGGCTCGTTCCATGCGCTGCTGGGCGAGAACGGTGCCGGCAAGTCCACTCTCGTGAAATGCATCATGGGCTATTACCACGCAACCGAGGGCGACATCCTGGTCGGCGGCCGCGAGCAGGCGATCGCCAATCCAAAGGACGCCCACGCGCTCGGCCTCGGCATGGTCTACCAGCATTTTACGCTGGTGCCGGCGATGACGGTTGCCGAAAACCTCGTGCTTGCTCGCGACGACGTGCCGGCCGTGCTGAACTGGCCGAAGGAGATGAAGCAGCTCGAGGCGTTCCTGGCGCGGATGCCTTTCAAGGTGCCGCTCTCGGCAAGAGTCTCCGACATTTCGGCGGGCGAGCGGCAGAAATGCGAGATCCTCAAGCAGCTCTACCTGAAGCGCCGCTTCCTGATCCTGGACGAGCCGACCTCGGTGCTGACGCCCGCCGAAGCGGACGAGGTATTGGGCATGCTCCGCGACATGGTCGTCAGGGGCGAGCTGACGATCCTGATGATCACCCACAAATTCCGCGAGGTCATGGCCTTCGCTGACGAGGTCACCATCCTGCGCCGCGGCAAGCTCGCCGGAGCCGGCAAGGTTTCCGAGCTGACGCCGGATGCAATGGCCCGGACCATGATCGGCGCCGAGGAGCTGACCGTGCAGCCGCCGCGCACCGGCGACGCCGGTCACACCAGGCTGGAGCTGCAAAGGCTCCGCGCGATCGACGATGCCGGCGCCATCGCCGTGCACGACGTTTCGCTGACGGTGTGCGCCGGCGAAATCGTCGGGATCGCCGGGGTCTCCGGCAACGGCCAGCGACAGCTCGTTGAAGTCCTTGCCGGCCAGCGCGAAGCCGAGAGCGGCAAGATCCGCGTAGCTGGCGATGCCTATCATGCCAGCCGCGAAGAAATGCGGCGCCACAGGATGTCGCTGCTGCCCGAGGAGCCGCTGAAGAACGCCTGCGTCGGCGGCATGAGCGTCGCCGACAACATCGCGTTCCGCGAGTTCGACCGGGCACCCTTTGCCAGCGGCGGCTGGTGGCTCAACCGCGGTGCTTTCCGCGACGATGCGAAGAGGAAGATCGGCCAGTACAAGATCAAGACCCGCACGCCCGATACGCCGATCTCGGCGCTGTCAGGCGGCAACGTCCAGCGCGCCGTCCTCGCTCGCGAGCTGGCGGGCGACGTCGAGGTCCTGATTGCGGCCAATCCCTGTTTCGGCCTCGACTTCGCGGCTGTGGCGCAGATCCATGCCGAGATCATGGCCGCCCGCAACCGCGGCGCAGCGGTGCTGCTCGTCAGCGAAGACCTCGACGAACTGCTCGAACTCTCCGACCGGCTGGTGGTGATGTTCAACGGCGAATTCGTGTATGAAGCACGGACCAGCGAGGCCGACCTCACGGAGGTCGGCCGGCACATGGCGGGGCATTGACTGATCGTTTGAGCATGATCTTTTCGGAAAACCGCTGCACACTTTTCCGGATCATGCTCTAGGAGGATAGATGGACGGCGCATCAGAGCGCGACGAGCACTTCCTGCGTCTGTCGTTCGCGGTCGCCCGCCGCTCGCTCAGCCATGGCAACCATCCATTCGGCTGCATCGTCATCGATGCGGACGGCAAGGTGCTGATCGAGACCGAGAACGGCTACATGCCGGACCGCGACGGCACCGCGCATGCCGAGCGCCTCGCGGCGACGCAGGCCTGCCGCACGCTCGGACGCGAGGTGCTGATGACTGCCACGCTCTATTCCTCGGCC
Source organism: Bradyrhizobium diazoefficiens (assembly GCF_016616235.1). NCBI lineage: Bacteria > Pseudomonadati > Pseudomonadota > Alphaproteobacteria > Hyphomicrobiales > Nitrobacteraceae > Bradyrhizobium > Bradyrhizobium diazoefficiens. Next base: position 2,766,682 of record NZ_CP067100.1, on the reverse strand, counting down.
GAGCCGTGTGCGATGTGCGCCGGCGCGATCTACTGGGCCGGAATCGGGCGCGTGGTCTATGGCCTCAGCGAACACCGCCTGCGCGGCGTCACGGGCAACCATCCGGAGAACCCGACACTCGACCTGCCATGCCGCGAGGTCTTTGCCCGCGGCCAGCGCCCCACGGTGGTTGTAGGGCCGCTGCTGGAAGACGAAGCCGAAGGGCTGCACGATGGCGCGTGGACGAAGTAAGCAGCGCTGCAAATTCGAAACCGTAGTGCCGTAGGGTGGGCAAAGGCGCTCTTGCGCCGTGCCCACCATCGCAACGCGATGGAAGCAGAAGTTGGCGGGCACGCTTCGCTTTGCCCACCCTACGATTCCGCGGGAGTACGTAGGATGACGCCACGCATTCCTGCCCGGCGCCATTCGAGACCTGGAGACCCCAACGATCAGAACTTCACCGTCACGCCACCGTAAACCGTCGACTCCGTGCAGCTGTTGGTGCTCTGGCCGGTCGCGGCCACCGTGCAGACGCCGGGCATGGCGTTGTGGTCGAGACCGAACTTGTTCTGCCAGTAGCGGTAGGCCACCCAGAGGTCGACGAAGTGCGAGTACTTGTCGCCCCAAGCCGCCTTCGAGGCGTCGAAGGTCAGGCGGATCGGCTCGCTGTTGAGCTCGGTCTTGGACGCCGTGGAGAACCGGCCGACGCCCGACAGCGCAGGAAGGCCGTTCGAATCGCCCTTCGGCCCGTACCAGCCGGCGCGGCCGCTGATCGAGAAGTACTGCAGGCTCGGCGGCAGGAAGCCGAGGTCCATGTAGTAGTTGATCTCGACGGCCCAGGTCGGCCGATAGCTGACGTTGCCGTCCGAGTTACAGGTCACGCCCGCGATGCCGGCACCGAACAGGCCGCACTGGGTGAAGGCGTTGTGATTCAGGAACTCGTAATACATCAAGGGCGCGACGTTGATGTAGCCCTTGTAGGGAAGGTCGAAGGCGAACTGCAGACCAGCGACGACGTCGCGCTTGGCGGGCGCGAGGAAATTGTTCTCGGTGTTGCCGTCCATGCCGACTTCGAACGAGATGTTGTGCAGCGGCCCCATGGTGAAGGTTTTGGTGTTGAACAGCTCGTTCCAGCCGAAGGTCGAGCGGAACAGGCCGTAGATTTCGGTGGCGCCGGCGCAATCGCCAACGCCGCCGGTGATGGTTACCCCCGGCGCGACGCAAGGGCTGGCGGGATCGTTGTGACCCGACTTGAACATCGAGATCGTGAAGAAGTTGGTGCCGTAGGCCCACAGGTCGAAATGCGTGAACGAGTAGACCTGCTTGGCGGTGGTGCCGTTGATGCTGCCGTCGGGACGGACGCTCCACATGCCGGGATCGGTGCCCTTCGGCATCCAGGAGAACGACACGCGATTGTCGATCACCAGGAAGAACGGCAGGTCGGGCGCCTTCTTCGCTGCCTTGACCGGCAGATCCGCCGCGAGAGCCCGGCCACCATTGGCTAGCACAGCAAGTGACAGCGCCGCTGGTGCAATTGCCTTGAAACGAAACGACATCCTGAATACCCCCAAGTTTGGACGCGCAAAAAAATCAACGCCCTGGGTGCAACACTTGCTGCGATCTCCCGGAGTGAGAAGCCTCAACTTTTTACAGGGCATGCCGCTTGTTTCGGCAGCGGACAGCAATTCCCTGCGGTGTCCCGGGGCTTTCTTGTGCTCCGCCGCTACCTGCGTGCGGCAGCGCGACGCTCGCGCCAAGCCGAACATTCCTGCCTGATTTTGTTTGGCTTTTACGAATTTCTGGAAAACTGAATATGATCGTCCGTCACCGCCGCCGAGCCGATCGCAGATTGCGTAGCCGCGCTGGCGCAAATTTGCGCAACGTCACCTCGCCCCTGCACAGCGGGTTCCGATTTGGCGTAGACCGTCACAAATTTGCAACAGGCCGCTTGCGGGTGCCGACAGTCAGGAGGTCGATCGGAAATGCGAGGCCGGCGCCTCGGGAGGCCGGATCGCGTGCCGAAGCGTTGAGCAAGGGATGACGCTTTTTCGCATCTTACGCAGCGGCGCAAACTAGCCCACAATTGAGGCACTTCATCCCCATGCAAGCACATCAGCGAATGTTCGATCCAACGCCCAACGGCCCGCATTCCGGCGAGTCCCCGCTGCTCCAGACGATCGGGCTCACCAAGCGCTACGGCGATTTCCTCGCCAATGACTCGATCGACGTCGACATCTGGCCGAAGCAGATCCACGCGCTGCTCGGCGAGAACGGTGCCGGCAAGTCGACGCTGGTCAAGGCGATCTACGGATTGATCCAGCCCAGCGCCGGCGAGATTCGGTGGCAGGGTGAACGCATCGCGCTGTCCGGTCCCTCGCAAGCCCGCAGCCGCGGTATGGGCATGGTGTTCCAGCACTTCTCGCTGTTCGACAATCTCACCGTCGCCGAGAACGTCGCGCTTGGCCTCGACGGAAGAGAGGCCTTCAAGGACATGTCGGCGCGGCTGGAGCAGGTGTCGAAGACCTATGGACTGCCGCTCGATCCCAAGCGCGAGGTCTGGCAATTGTCGGTGGGCGAGCGGCAGCGCATCGAGATCGTGCGCGCGCTGATGCAGGACCCGAAATTTTTGATCCTGGACGAACCCACCGCGGTCCTGACGCCGCAGGAGGCCGACCAGCTCTTCATCGTGCTGGAGCGGCTCAAGGCCGAAGGCCGCGCCATCCTCTACATCAGCCACAAGCTCGAGGAGGTGAAGCGTCTCTGCGATACCGCGACGATTCTGCGCGGCGGCAGGAAGGTCGAGACCTCTAATCCCAGGCTCGAGACCGCGGCCTCGCTCGCGCGGATGATGGTCGGCAGCGAGATTAAGCAGGTGAAGGCGGCATCCGGCCGGAAGACCACGGTGCCGCGGCTCGTCGTCAACGATCTCTCGCTCGCCCCAGCCGAGGCGCATGGCGTGCGGCTCGAGCACATTTCGTTCGAGCTGAAGGGCGGTGAGATCCTCGGCATTGCCGGCGTTGCCGGCAACGGCCAGGATGAACTGTTCGCCGCACTGTCCGGCGAGCGCCTGTCCAGGGATCCCGGCACCGTGGTGATCGACGGCATCGCCGCAGGGCATCTGTCGATCACCCAGCGCCGCAAGCTGGGCGCAGCCTTCGTGCCCGAGGAGCGGCTCGGCCACGGCACGGCGCCGCGCATGAAGCTGTCGGAGAACGCGCTGCTCACCGGGCATGCGGCCAGCGGCATGGTTCATCACGGCTTCATCGACACCGCGGCCACGCTGAACACCGTCGACCGCGCGACCGAGACGTTCGACGTCCGCAAGGCCAAGCGCGATCCGGAAGCAGCATCCCTCTCCGGCGGCAACCTGCAAAAATTCATCGTGGGACGCGAGATCTTGCGCAACCCGGCGGTGCTGGTGGTGAGCCAGCCGACCTGGGGGGTCGATGCCGGCGCCGCCGCCGTGATCCGCCAGGCGCTGCTCGATCTCGCAACATCAGGCGCCGCCGTACTGGTCACGAGCCAGGATCTCGACGAGCTCGCAGAGATCGCAGACCGCATCGCCGTGATGTTCCACGGCCGGCTATCCGCGCCGCTCGCCACCGGTGATGCGAGCCGCGAGAAGCTCGGCCTTCTCATGGGCGGCAGCAGCTTTGAGCCGAACGAGGCCGCGCATGCAGTTGGTGCTTGAGAAGCGCGCCGAGCGCTCCAACACGATCGCGCTCATCTCGCCGCTGATCGCGATCGGCCTGACGATCGCCACCATGGTCATCCTGTTCGCGATTCTCGGCAAGAATCCGCTGCTGGCCCTGCACGCCTATTTCATCGCGCCGCTCACCGACGGCTACTCGCTCCAGGAGATCGCGGTGAAGGCGACGCCGCTGGTGATGATCGCGATCGGGCTGTCGCTCTGCTATCTCGCCAATGCCTGGAACGTCGGCGCCGAAGGCCAGTTCCTGATCGGCGCGGTCGCCGGAAGCTGGATCGCGGTGAAGACGCAAGGCACCGACGCCGGCGCCTGGGTACTGCCGGCGATGCTCGTGCTCGCGGCTGCCGCGGGCGCGCTGTACGCGCTGATCCCGGCGATCTGCAAAGTGAAGTTCGACGCCAGTGAAATCCTGACCAGCCTGATGCTGGTCTATGTCGCCGATCTTTTCCTCGATTATCTCGTTCGCGGCCCCTGGCGCGATCCGCACGGTTTCAATTTTCCGACCACGGCCGAGTTCGATCCGGTCGCAACCGTGCCCCTGCTGATCGAAGGCGGCCGCCTGCATCTCGGCTCGATCATCGCCCTGCTCGTCGTCGCGGCGGCGGCAGTGCTGCTTCGGCGAACGATCAAGGGCTTCGAGATCCGCGTGGTCGGCGCTGCGCCCCGCGCTGCACGATTCGGCGGCTTCAATGCCAACCAGCTGGTCATCCTCACCTTCGCGGTCTCGGGCGCGCTGGCGGGTCTCGCCGGCATCATCGAGGTCGCCGGCCCGGTCGGGCATCTCCAGCCCGGCATCTCGCCCGGCTACGGCTTCACCGCGATCATCGTCGCCTTCCTCGGTCGGCTGAACCCGCTTGGAATATTAATTGCAGGACTTTTCCTCGCGCTGACCTTTATCGGCGGCGAGCAGGCACAGATCGCGATGAAGATCCCGTTGGATGTCACCAAGGTTTTCCAGGGCATTTTGCTGTTCTACGTGCTCGCCTGCGATTCCCTCATCCTCTACCGCTTCAAGCTGGTCTTGCCGAACCGACAGGTGGCCCGTGGAGCTGGTTGAAGCCATCATCCTCTCGGTGCTTGCCGCATCCACCCCGCTGCTGATCGCGGCGACCGGCGAGCTCGTGGCCGAGCGCTCCGGCGTGCTCAATCTCGGGGTCGAGGGCATGATGATCGTCGGCGCGGCCTGCGGCTTTGCCGACGCGTGGCTGACCGGCTCGATTCTGGTTGGCGCGCTGTTCGGCATCGTCGCGGGGACGCTGATGTCGCTGGTCTTCGCAGTGATGGCGCTCGGGCTCGCCGTCAACCAGGTGGCAACGGGACTGGCGCTGACCATCCTTGGCATCGGACTCTCGGGCCTGATCGGGGCCGGCTTCGTCGGCGAGCGCATCACGCCGGCGGCGCACCTCATCATTCCCGGCCTCACCGACGTTCCGCTGATCGGCCGCGTGCTGTTCGGCCAGGACGCCTTCGTCTATTTTTCCATCGCGCTCATCATCGGCGTCTGGTGGTTTCTGTACCGCACGAGGGCGGGACTGATCCTGCGCGCCTGCGGCGACAACCATGTCTCCGCTCATGCGCTCGGCTATCCCGTGCTGCGCATCCGTACCCTCGCCGTGATGTTCGGCGGCGCCTGCGCCGGGCTTGCTGGCGCCTACCTGCCGCTCGCTTATACTCCGTTCTTCATTCCCGGCATGACCGCGGGCCGCGGCTGGATCGCGCTGGCGCTCGTCGTGTTCTCGTCGTGGCGGCCGGGCCGGCTTGTGGTCGGCGCTTATCTGTTCGGCGCGGCGACGATCCTGCAACTGCATGCGCAGGGCTGGGGTGTCGGCATTCCCTCGCAATTCATGTCGGCGCTGCCTTATCTCGCAACCGTCATCGTGCTGGTGCTGTTGTCCCGCGCGCGCACCGGCGGCTCGACCGCGCCGGCCGCGCTCGGCACCGTGTTCGTGCCTGACCGCTGAAGTTTTTCCGCGAGATGCGCGATGGGGCGCGCACCTGGCGGATCGTGGCTTTCCCCTGATGTTTGGAGATTGACGATGAGGAAATCACTTCTTGCGCTGGCTGCCGGCCTTCTGCTTGCCGGAAGCGTCGGCGCAGCCTCGGCCGCCGACAAGCTGAAAGTCGGCTTCATCTACCTCGGTCCGATCGGAGACTTGGGGTGGACCTACCAACATGAGCTTGCCCGACAGGCGCTGGTGAAGGAGCTCGGCGACAAGATCGAGACCACTTATCTGGAGAACGTCCCTGAAGGCCCCGACGCCGAGCGCGCCATCGAGCAGCTCGTCCGCGCCGGCAACAAGCTGATCTTCACGACGTCGTTTGGCTACATGGACCCGACGCTGAAGGTCGCCAAGAAATATCCGAACGTGCATTTCGAACACGCCACCGGCTACAAGCGCAACACGAACATGTCGACCTATTCGGCCAAATGGTATCAGGGCCGCTACATTCAAGGCCTGATCGCGGCCAAGATGTCGAAGTCAGGCGTGCTCGGCTACATCGGCTCGTTCCCGATTCCCGAGGTCGTCTCCGGCATCAATGCGACGATCCTAGCGGCGCAGACCATCAACCCGAACATCAAGGTCAAGATCATCTGGGCCAACACCTGGTTCGATCCGGGCAAGGAGGCCGATGCCGCCAAGGCGCTGATCGACCAGGGTGCGGACGTGATCATGCAGCACACGGATTCGCCAGCGGCGATGCAGATTGCCAGCGAACGCGGCAAGCTCGCCTTCGGCCAGGATTCGGAAATGATCAAGTTCGGGCCGAAGACCCAGCTGACCTCGATCCTCGACACCTGGGGCCCGTACTACATCGAGCGCGTCAAGGCCGAGCTCGCCGGCACCTGGAAGTCCGAGGACACCTGGGGCGGCCTCGACAGCCACATGTTCGCGATGGCGCCCTACACCAACATGCCTGACGACGTGAAAAAGATCGCCGAGGATGCCCAGGCCGCGATCACCGCGGGCAAGCTGCATCCGTTCAAATGCCCGGTCACTGGGCAGGACGGCAAGCCAGTCGAATGCAAGGGCGGCGATCACCTCGACGACGGCCAGATCCTCGGCATGAATTTCTATGTGAAGGGCATCGAAGACAAGCTGCCGGGCAAGTAGCACGGTTCTTGCACCGACTAAATCACCTGCTCCTCCCGGAGGAGGTCCGGAGGGGGTGGCCAGAAGCACCCGGCACTTGTGGTCGCCCCCTCTTTCAATTTTCGGCTTGATTATCCCGCATGCATGGCCCGCGCCGCGGCGCTGTGGCGGCGGATGAGATCGGGGACATCAAGGCCCGGGATGGCTCCGTCGACCACGGCCCATTTCCCCGCGACCATCACCCGATCGGCCCGATGCGCCCCGCATAGCACCAGTGCGGCCAAGGGATCGCCGTGGCCGGAGAAGCGCAGCTCGTCCAGCTTGAACAGCGCGAGATCGGCGGCCTTCCCGACGGCAATCTCGCCGAGCTCCGGCCGGCCGACGCAGGCCGCCGAGCCCTTGGTGGCCCAGCGCAGCGCGTCCTTGTGGCTGACTTTGCTCACGCCATAGCGGGCGCGTTGCAGCAGGAACGCCGCGCGCACCTCCTGCATCAGATTCGATCCGTCGTTCGAGGCCGAGCCGTCGACGCCCAGCCCGATGCCAACGCCCGCCGCCTCCATATCGCAAACCGGGCAGCAGCCGGACGCCAGAATCTGATTGCTGCAGGCGCAATGGCTGATGCTGGTCCTAGCCTTGCCGAGCCGCTTCATTTCGTCGGCGTTGAAAAATATGCCATGCGCAAGCCAGGTCCGTGCGTTGAGCCAACCGCATTGATCGAGATAATCGAGCGGGCGGCAGCCATACATCTCCCCGCAAAATCTGTTCTCGTCCTCGGTCTCGGCAAGATGCGTGTGCAGGCGCACGTCGAGCTTGTCGGCGAGCTCGGCGGTGGCGCGCATCAGCGACGTCGTCACCGAGAACGGCGAGCAAGGCGCCAGCGCGATCTGCACCATCGCATCCGCGCCGCGCTGGTGATGATTTGCGACCACACGGGCGCTGTCGGCGAGGATCGTATCCTCGTCCTGCACGACGCTGTCAGGCGGCAGCCCGCCGTCGCGCTGTGACAGGTTCATCGAACCGCGCGTCAGCAGCACGCGCATGCGGAGACGCTTTGCCACGGCCACCTCGATATCGACGGCGTCCTCCAGTCCCGCCGGGAAGACATAATGATGGTCCGTCGTCGTGGTGCAGCCCGACAGCAGCAATTCGGACATTGCCACCGTGACGCCGAGCTCAAGCGCTTCCGGCGTCAGCTTCGTCCACACCGGATAGAGCGCCTGGAGCCAGGGAAACAGCTCGCGGTCCATCGCCGCCGGCAGCGCTCGCGTCAGGGTCTGGTAGAAATGATGATGGGTGTTGATCAGGCCCGGCAGCACGACGTGCTCACCCGCCTCGAACAGCGCGACATCCGCCATTGCCGGCATGCCGCCGGTAGGCACCAGCTCGACGATGCGGCCATCCTTGACCACGATACCGCGCTCGGCGCCGTCCCCGAGGATGGCGAGAGGATCCTTGATCCAGACCGGCTTTGCGTCGTTCATGATCCCGCTTCTCCTCATATTCGCGCGAGCGGCACCAATGCGGCCAACTGCCCGAACGCCGTTCTGCTACGAGTTGTTTGTTGCGACTTGGCTCCGGTCTTGCAAGACTCATCCGCACGATTCACCGGGCGGAAGCGCTGGCGCAGCCATGGATTTGAATACCATCACGACGGTCGCCCATCCGCAAACGCGCGCGGAGCTGCCCGCCTGGACGGCAGGCGATGCCTGGCTTGCGGGCGGCACTTGGCTGTTCTCGGAGCCACAAGCCCATTTGAGGCGGCTGATCGACCTCACCGACCTGAAATGGCCGGCGCTGACGATCACGGACAGCCATCTCTCCATCGCTGCCACCTGCACCGTTGCACAGCTCGATGGTTTCGCCTGCCCGCCCGATTGGCTTGCTACGCCGCTGATCGGCCAGTGCTGCCGTGCCTTCCTTGCCTCGTTCAAAATCTGGAAAACGGCGACAATCGGCGGCAATCTCTGCATGTCGCTGCCGGCCGGTCCCATGATCTCGCTCACCGCGGCGCTCGACGGCGTCTGCACGATCTGGAAGGCCGGCGGCGGCGAGCAGAAGATTCCGGTCGTCGACTTCGTCACCGGCAACCAGCGCAACCGCCTGACGCCGGGCGATCTGATGCGACAGATTGATATCCCGATCGCCGCGCTGAAGCGTCGCACTTCGTTTCGCCAGATCTCCTTGGCGCCGGTCGGCCGCTCCGCGGCGCTCCTGATCGGCAGCCTCGATACCGACGGCACATTGGCCCTGACGGTGACCGCATCGACGGTGCGACCGATCCAGCTATCCTTCTCCAAGGCCCCGGACGCGAGCGCGCTTCGCGACGCCATCATGCAGCAGATCACGGATGAGCTGTACCACACCGACATCCACGGCAAGCCGCTCTGGCGCAGGCATATGACGCTACGGCTCGCCGAGGAGATCCGCAGCGAATTGCCGGGGGCTACGCCGTCATGAGTTTTGAGGTCAACGGCACCACGTTTCCGCAGGAACCGCGCGCCGGCCAGTGCCTGCGCACGTTCCTGCGCGAGCTCGGCCATTTCGGCGTGAAAAAGGGCTGCGATGCCGGTGATTGCGGCGCCTGTACCGTGCTGCTCGACGGCGAGCCGGTACATAGCTGCCTGATCCCGGCGTTCCGCGCCGAGGGCCACGTCGTCACCACGATCGAAGGGCTGGGCGGGGAGAGCGGCGCGCATCCGATGCAGCAGGCCTTCCTCGATGCGCAGGGCTTTCAATGCGGCTTCTGCACCGCCGGCATGATCCTGACCTGCGCCTCGCTCAACCAGGCGCAGCGCACCGATCTGGGCTCCGCGCTGAAGGGCAATATCTGCCGCTGCACCGGCTATCGTGCGATCGAGGACGCGTTGCTCGGCAGGACCAATGTCGAGGCGAGCGTGGCGCCCGGCGCCGCGTTCGGCCGCAGTCTGCCGGCGCCGGCCGGCCCCGATGTCGTGCGTGGCAAGGCGCGCTACACGTTCGACACGCAGATCGACGGACTGCTGCACATCAAGCTGCTGCGCTCGCCGCATGCGCATGCCAAGATCGTCGCGATCGACAAGGCGGACGCCCTTCGCGTCCCCGGTGTGCACGCGGTGCTGACGCATGAGGATGCACCCTCGGTCCTGATGTCGACCGCCCGGCACGAGAAAGACTGGATGGATCCCGAGGACACCCGCATTCTCGACGAGGTCGTCCGCTTCATCGGCCAGAGGGTTGCCGCGGTCGTCGCCGAGAGCGAGGCCGCCGCCGAGGAGGCGTGCCGGCGGATCAAGGTCGATTACGAGATCCTGCCTGCGCTGATTGATCCCGAGCAGGCGATGGCGCCGGGCGCACCAATCATTCATCCCGACCGCACCACCGCGAACCGTATCGCCGATCCCCAGCGTAACCTCGCGGCGGAGCTTCATGGCGAATATGGCGACGTCGCAGCGGCGATCGCCAGCTCCGCCGTCACCTATGAGGCCACCTTCCACAGTCACCGCGTGCAGCACGCCGCGCTGGAGACCCATGGCGGCCTCGCCTGGCTCGATGATGCGGGCGTGCTCAATGTCCGCACCTCGACGCAGGTGCCGTTCCTGACCCGGCGCGCGCTGTCGGACATCTTCCAGCTTCCGATGGAAAAGGTCCGCGTGTTCTGCGAGCGCGTCGGCGGCGGCTTTGGCGGCAAGCAGGAGATGTTCGTCGAGGACATTCTGGCGCTCGCCGCGCTCCAGACCGGACGTCCGGTGAAGCTGGAGCTCACCCGCGAGGAGCAGTTCATCGCGACCTCGACGCGGCATCCGATGCGGGTCCACATCAAGGCCGGCGCCGACGCCGGCGGCAAGCTCACCGCGCTTCAGCTCGACGTGCTCTCCAACACCGGCGCCTACGGCAATCACGCCGGCCCGGTGATGTTCCACGCGCTGTCGGAGTCCATCGCCGTCTACAATTGTCCGAACAAGCGGGTCGAGGGCTACGCCGTCTACACCAACACGGTGCCGGCGGGTGCGTTTCGCGGCTATGGCCTGCCGCAGACGCAGCTCGCGATCGAGGCCGCGATCGACGAACTGGCAAGGCAACTCGGCATCAGCCCCTACGAGATACGCCGGCGCAATATCGTCAGGGAGGGCGATCCCATGCTGTCGCCGCCGCCGTCCGAATTCCACGACGTGCTCTACGGCTCCTACGGCCTCGACCAGTGCCTCGACCTCGTCGAGCGCGCGATGCAGGCCGATGGTCCACAGCCGGAGCTGTCGCCGGATTGGCTGATCGGCGACGGCGTCGCGCTGACCATGATCGATACGGTGCCGCCGGCCGGCCACATCGCCGATGCCATGATCACGCTCAACGACGACGGCGGCTTCGACCTCACCGTCGGCACCGCCGAATTCGGCAACGGCACCAGCACCGTGCATCGGCAGATCGCAGCGACCACGCTCGCGACCACCGTCGACCGCATCCATCTGCGTCAGTCCGACACCGCCCATGGCGGCCACGACACCGGCGCCTATGGCAGCGCCGGCACTTTCGTTGCCGGCAAGGCGACGCATGCAGCCGCGATGCAACTCGCCACCGAGCTGAAGGCGGCCGCCGCCGGCGCGTGGCTTTGCGATGTCGGGAGCTGCGCGCTGGAGGGTGAGTCGGTCGTCAGCGGCGTGCGGCGCATGTCCTTTGTGGAGTTGGCGAAGCGCGCGCGAGAGCGCGGACGCCCGTTCACAGCGCACGGCAGCTCCGGCGGCACGCCGCGCTCGGTCGGCTTCAACGTCCAGGGCTTTCGCGTCGCCGTGAACAAGGGCACCGGCGAGCTCAAGATTCTCCGCAGCGTGCACGCGGCGGATGCCGGCGTCGTCGCCAATCCCATGCAGTGCCGCGGCCAGGTCGAGGGCGGCGTGGCCCAGGCGCTTGGGGCTGCGCTCTACGAGGAGATGGTGATCGACGCCGAGGGGCGCGTCACCAACCCGAAATTCCGCGACTATCACCTGCCGTCTTTTGCCGACGTGCCGCGCACTGAGGTGTTCTTCGCCGAGACCTCAGACACGATCGGGCCGTTGGGTGCGAAGTCGATGAGCGAGAGCCCGTACAATCCGGTCGCCGCCGCGCTGGGCAATGCGATCGCGGACGCCACCGGCATCCGCTTCACCGCGCCGCCGTTCAAACCGGACCGGCTGTTTCCGGCCCTGCTCGAGAAGTTTGGCGGCTAGCTGCCGCGATATGTCGCATAGCTCCAGGGCGTGACCAGCAGCGGCACGTGGTAGTGGCCTTCCGGCTCGCTGATCGCAAAGCGCAGCGGGATTTCGTCGAGGAACGGCGGATCTGGCGTCTGCACGCCTCGCTCGGCGTAGTATTTTCCGATGCTGAATTTGAGCTCGTAGCGGCCGATCGGCAGCGGACGACCGCCGATCAGCGGCTGGTCGGTGCGGCCGTCGGCATTGGTCGCCGCTCGCGCGATCACGCGATCCTCGCCGAGCTTTGCGAGTTCGACAAGCTCGAGCGCAATACCGGGCGCGGGTTTGCCCGCGTGATTGTCCAGCACGTGAGTCGAGAGCCGGCCATGTACCTTCAGCCTGTCTTCGGCGATGACCAGCTGATCGAGCCGCAACGCCGAGATGCGGCCAATCTCCTCGATCGCGCGCCGCGTCTCGGTCTTCGCAATGTTGCGCAAGCGCGTCTCGAAATCGTGGAGGATGGAGTCCCTGGTGTGACGACGCACGCAGACGATGTAAGGGAAACCAAATTTCTCGCGATAGGCGTTGTTGACGCGCTCGAACGCGGCGTATTCGGCATCGGACAAGCGGTCGAGGCCGGCGCTGTTCTGCTCGTCGGCCGATTCCGCGGTGAGACCCGCGGCACGCTGGGTCTTGTTGGCGAGATCGGGATGCGCGCGGATCAGCGCGAGCTGGACGTCGGGTTCGGCGCTCTGGATCGCCGCCATCAGCGCGGTGTGCAACTGGACGATGCCAGCGAACGGCCGCTGCTCGGCAAGCTTCTCCGCAGTCCACGGCGAATGTTCGACGACATTGGCGAGCGCGGCGACGAAATCGGCCTTGCCTGCGGCATTGAGATCGGCGAGCGAAATTTGCGGCATCGCCGTCATCCGATCTCGAACGCGTCGGCCGCAAGATGCGCGTGCTTGTCGTGCCAGTGCTGCGCGATCTGCAGCCGCGTCGGCACCCAGACGCGCTCGTGCTTGCCGATGTAATCCAGGAAGCGGATCAGCCCTGCGGCGCGGCCGGGACGTCCGGCGAGACGGCAGTGCAGCCCGACCGACATCATCTTCGGTGCGGTCTCGCCTTCCGCATAGAGCACGTCGAAGGCGTCCTTGAGATAAGTGTAGAACTGTTCGCCCTCGGCAAAGCCTTGCGGATTGATGAACCGCATGTCGTTGGCGTCTAACGTGTAGGGAACGATGAGCTGCTTGCCTTTCGCGCCCTTGACCCAATAGGGCAGATCGTCGGCGTAGGAGTCGCAGAGATACAGGAAGCCGCCCTCCTCCATGACTAGACGGTTGGTGTTGATCGAGGAGCGCCCGGTATACCAGCCGAGCGGCCGCGAACCGGTCGCCTCGGTATGGACCCGGATCGCTTCGGCGATCTCGGCGCGCTCCTGCGCTTCGGTCATGTCCTTGTGCTCGATCCATTTCAGGCTGTGGCTGGCGATGTCCCAGCCCGCCTCCTTCATGGCCGCGACGATTTCCGGATTGCGCTTCAGCGCGGTGGCGACGCCGAACACGGTGGTCGGCCATTTGCGTTCGCTGAACATCCGCCACAGCCGCCAGAAGCCGGCGCGCGAGCCGTATTCGAACATGGATTCGATATTGGAATGGCGCTGGCCCGGCCAGGGCTGGGCGCCGAGCACGTCCGACAGGAACGCTTCCGAGGCGCGGTCGCCGTGCAAAATGTTGTTCTCGCCGCCTTCCTCGAAATTGACGACGAACTGCACCGCGACCCGCGCGTCGCCGGGCCATTGCGGGTGTGGCGGGTTGCGGCCGTAACCGTGGAGATCGCGCGGGTAGCGGGGTTCAGTCACTCAGACTTCCTCGAAGCGGATCGGCAGCGCGCCCTTCCACAGCACGCTCTTGCCGAGGGTTGCGAGGTTTTCGAGACCTGATGTCAGCGTGATGAAGTGATTGCCGGCGAGCTGGCCCATCTTGCTGGCGAAATGCACGCCGCCATAGGCGAGCAGGATCTCGGTCTCGCTGATGCCGCCGGGATAGAGGATGATCTGGCCGGGCGCCGGATAGCTGGTGTGGTTCTCGTAGCCGACGCCGAAATCGAGATCGCCGAGCGGCATCCACACGCCCTCGCCGCTCCAGCGCACATGGATGATGTGGCTTTCGAACGGCAGCGCCTTACGGAAGGCGGCGACGGTCTTGGGCGCCAGTTGCTCTTCGAAGCGAGCATCGAAGGTGAAATCACCGGCGCGGATAACGAGTTTGCTCATCTCATCTCTCTGGATCGGGGCCCTGGCCCCTCGGGGAACTTTCAGGCAAAGAGCATTCCATGGGCCGTTGCGCAAGTGGCGCGGGGCCGTCACCGGCGGTCGTAGGACCAGCCGAAAATGCCGCTCCGCCGCACTTCCTGCTCCGCCTCGGCGGCTGCTGCCGGCGGCGTCTCCTTCAGCTCGGCCTGCAGCGGTGGCGCGGGCAGAGCCGGCAGGTTCTCGCATTTCATGGAGTAAACCAGCTTGCCGTCCGCAGTGCGCCCGATCGGGGCGCAGGGGTCCGGATGCGCCGCCGCGGTCTTCGGTTTGACTTGCGCGGTCGCCGGCGAGGCGATCAGGAGAAGGACCAGCAGACATCTCGACATCGTTGTCGCCCGAAAACGCGATTGTCGCCCATTCAACCGGATTGCGCCGGTCGAGTCCACCGGAGCGGTAGGGCGATTGCCGAATATTTAGCCGAGCCCAACAAATGTGCTCGCCCCATCGTGATGGCGCGGCTGCTGATATCCGGCAGAAGGCATCGCCATGTCAGCCGCGACGACGAGCACATGTTTCACAGCCGGACGTCATCATGGGAGAAACAACGATGCGAAAGACGTTTGCCGTTCTCGCCGTCACACTGATTGCCGCCGCCACGATCCAGACCGCCGCGGCGAGCCACCGCCACCACAAAGCCAAGGCCCAACCAGCTCCCATCACCCAGTCGGTCCGCGGCTCCAATGCAGCGGTCTGGCCATCGCAGCCGGCCACACCCGACTGGTCGCGCTATGCCAACGGCGCGGTGTCGGCCCCGGCGGGCCGCTAACGCCCGGAGGTCCAGGGCGATCGAGCGCAACTGCTTCAACAGCGTCATTGCGAGAAGTCCTTGCGACGAAGCAATCCAGACTGCCGCCATGGAGAGATTCTGGATTGCTCCGCTGCGCTCGCAATGACGAAGCAAGTTGAACGGTCGCCATCATCAAACTCACATCTCGACTCGCAGACACGCCTTCGCATCCTCGCGGCCTGCTTCGCCCGAGCTTTGCCTGGTCATTCCACCCTCTTGAGCCAAGAGGGCGCAGGGAAGGCCGGGTGCCGGCTGGCACCCGCGGTCCGCTGCGCGAAAGGCACACGCAGGAAGAACCGCACAGCAGCATACAGGTGAAGCCCAACACACGGCCTTCCCTGCGCGATGGTCGGACGGCTTATGCCGTGCTCTCCCGGGAGCCGAGTTCGTTCTGGCCTCCCTCACCCTCGCAGAAGTCACCGGCCATCGCGCCGGTTGGCGCGACCGCCGCATCCGCCAGGGCTTGACCGTAGCAACGACGGCCAGGACCACACGGTTTTGCCGTACGCGCGGCTCGTTGGCGCCACAGCGGCCGACGGCGTTGTGCACGTTGCCATCGACATGTTGGCGCGACGAACCTGACAGCGCCGTCCGTCCGCGCGAAGCCTTACGGGCTCACGGAGAGCAATCCGCCCTGCCCCAGACCTCTCGCGCCCGACGCTGCCGCGTCCACCGCAAGCCCGGCTCGCGAACATAACGACCACACGATCGCCCCTCAAGGATGAGCCGGGATGGGCGATACATACGACAAATCCGAATTTCGGTAAAGTAGAATATTTTTGCAACGACGGATTGACAAGTGTGCGACACAGGGTCAATCGCGGGCTCCCCGGGCCGGAAGCAACGAAAAGGGGCGGCGCAAGGCGCCGCCCCTTCTGGCGAACCCAATCGCCTAGTAGGGATAGTAGCGCGGACCGTAATAGGGACCGCCGCCGTAATAGCCCGGGCCGCCGTAGTAAGGACGCGCGCCATAATAATAGTTGTCGTAGTACTCCTGGCGCCGGCTCTCGGCGATCGCGCCTCCGATCAGACCTGCCGCGGCGCCCATGAACGCGAGGCCTGCGGCGCTCGGCCCGCGTCGATAATGTCGATAGTAATGACGGCGTCGGGCGCTGAAATCGGTGGCGTCGGATGAAGCCGGACTTGCCGCGGCGGTGGGCGAGGTCTTGGCGATCACGGGAGACGCCGCAGCCGACGGCGACACTGAAGCTGCAGCCAAGGCGAGGCCCGCGAACGCGGCCAGCGCGGTAGCGCGGCCAAACCTGGAATTGCCGGGTCTATTGCTCATCTTGACGTCCTCTGTTCTCGCCCAAGTTCTGTTCTCGCCCAAGTTCTGTTCTCGCCCAAGTAAGGACCTATGCAACATGACCTAACGCACAAACGGCCGAAATGGTTTCATGGTCGCGGCAATCTGCCACGCTTTGAACGATTGTAAACCGAACCATCCGATCCAGCTTGCGCCACTCAACCTGAGCGGTTAATGAACAGCCGCGCCGTTTTCCGGTCGCCGTAAGCGTTCACGTGAACCAACGCATCAACCGACGCCGTCGGGATCGATGCCATTTGACAGAGTTCTACGTGACTGACGCGTCCTTTTCCTCAAGAGAAGTCAGATGATTGCGGTTCGCAAACTGCCGGCGCGCTATGCGTCGATCGTGATGCCATTCGTGCTGTCCATCCTCATGACGGCCGTGGTGTCGGTCATTTCGACGCTGCGGAGCCTCGGTGCGACGCCGGCCTTTCTGGCAACCTGGCCGGGCGCCTGGGCGCTGTCATGGCTCGTCGCCTTTCCAACATTGCTGCTGGTGCTGCCGCTGGTCCGCCGGATCGTGGCCTGCCTGGTCGCTTCCCCTCCTCAACCAGGCCGCTAGCCGGCGCGGGCGGCGCGATGCCCGCCATCCCGCTTCGAGATTGCTCACAGCCTTGGACCAAGCTTCTACACTTCCCACCTCTCCGGTCGCGCTGTCGCGACATCCGCCGCTGCTGCTCTACATCGCCTCGCGAAGCCTGTCGGAATTCTCCTACCAGGTCGCCACCGTGGCGGTGGGCTGGCAGATCTACGCGCTGACCGGCAGCGCCTTCTATCTGGGTCTTGCAGGCCTCGTGCAGTTCGTTCCGAGCGCCCTGCTCGTCTTCGTCGCCGGACACGCGGCCGACCGCTACGACCGCCGGCGCATCGTCCAGCTGTGCGAGCTGGCGCAGGGCCTCGCCGCCGGCTATCTCGCCATGCGCCTGCTCATGGGAACGCTGACCGCGCCCGAGATATTCATCGTGCTCGGCATGTTTGGCCTCGCCGGCGCCTTCGAGAGCCCAGCTTCGTCCGCCCTGCTGCCGGCCGTGGCACCGGACGGCATGCTGCAACGGGCGACGGCGCTTTCGACCGGCGCCTGGCAGGCCGCGACCATCGGCGGCCCTGCCATCGGCGGGCTCGCTTATGCGCTGTCACCGAGCGCGCCATTCATGCTGATGGCAGTGCTGTCGCTGGTCGCGAGCGGCCTCAGCGGCCTGATCCGGGTCGAGCGGACTGCGGCCACCGAGCACGAGGGTGTCGACGGTCTCTTCGCCGGCCTGCATTTCGTCCGCAGCAATCCTGCGATCCTCGGCACGATCTCGCTCGATCTGTTCGCGGTCCTGCTCGGCGGCGCCACCGCACTGCTGCCGATCTATGCCAAGGACATTTTGCAGGCCGGGCCGTGGGCTCTGGGCGTGATGCGCGCCGCACCGGCGGTCGGCGCGCTGCTCATGACCGCATTGATCGCGCGCCATCCGATCACGCAGCGTGCGGGCCTGCGAATGTTCCAGGCCGTGATTGCCTTCGGGCTCGCGACCGTCGTGTTCGCGCTGTCGCGCAACGTCTGGCTCTCGATCCTCGCGCTCGCCGCGATGGGCGCCGCGGACACGATCAGCGTCGTGGTACGCGTCGCGCTGGTGCAGCTCGCAACGCCGGACGCCATGCGTGGCCGCGTCGGCGCCGTCAATTTCCTGTTCATCAACGCCTCGAACCAGCTCGGCGAATTCGAGAGCGACATGGCGGCGGCCCTGCTCGGCGCAGTGCCGGCGGCAGCGCTCGGCGGCATCGGCACCATCGCAATCGCGCTGCTGTGGATGAAGCTGTTCCCGGTGCTGCGGGAGGTCGATCGGCTGGAGTGAGGCTTCAATCCTCCCCTGGAGGGAAGGGCAAGCGCATATGGCTGCGTACGATGCGGCGGCATCGGTGCTGGACTCCCTCTCCCGCTTGCGGGGGAGGGCTGGGGTGGGGGTCTCTCCGCGTCGGGATTCCAAGGGATTGCGGAAGACGTCCCTACGTGGCGAGAGCCCTCACCCGCCGCGCTCTGCGAGCGCGTCGGCCTCTCCCGCAAGCGGGAGAGGCGGAGCAAGCCCGCGGACAGTCCTCGTGAAATCCATATGCGATTGCCCTGCCCTCCAGGAGAGGGTGGCACCGAAATCGCCGCTCGATTGCTTACGACAGCGCCCCCAGCACGCCGCGCGTGGCCTTGTCGATCTCCTCAACATAGCGGCGGCGGGCGAAGTTCTCGGTGAGAAAGCCCACCACCTTACGGCTGTCGGTGGAATCGACCACCGCCAGCATCTCGGCTTCCGCCTCGTCGAACACCGCCATCGCCGACTTCACATTCATCTCCGGGATCAGCACGATCTCGGTCAGGCGCGCAAGCTCGATCACCTGGATGTCGTCGGCAATGGTGTCGAGATCGCTGGAGAACAGATCGGGCAGCAGGACGAGGCCGACATATTCGTCGGCATTGTTGACGACGACGATTCCGGGCCGCGAGCCCAGTGCGAATTCGCGGCGCGCGGCGGCGATCGTCGTGGTCGACGGCACCTTGCCGACGTCCGAGCGCATCAGCCGCTCGACCGTGAGGTTGCGCAGCCAGCCGACGTCGTTGGCGCTGCGGATGGTCTCGCCGCGCAGATGCAGGCGCCAGGTCGAGAAGGAGTGGCCGAACATGAAGCGGACGCAGATCGAGGTGACGATGCAGCCGGCCAGCACCACGGCGGTGACGTCGACATTGCGGGTCATCTCGAGCACGAGAAACGACATGGTCAGAGGACCGCCGACGATGGCGACGCCGAGCGTCGCCATGCCGGTCAGCATCGCGACCAGCGGATCGATCACGAAATTCGGACTGATCAAGAGCAGCACCGCCGAGAAGAACTTTCCGATCAGGCTGCCGACGAACAGCGAGGCGAAGAACAGGCCCCCACGGAAGCCCGAGGCGAGCGAGATCAGGCAGGCCGTCACCTTCAAGGCGATGATCAGCGCGATCAGACCGATCGCCATGTCGTGAAACAGATCGAGCACCATGGCGCCGTGGCCGGCCGCCAGCACCTGTGGCGTGAGGATCGCAAAGCCGCCGACAATGAGGCCGCCGATTACCGGGCGCAGCCAGACCGGCAGCCAGGAGAACAGGCGCTCGAACATCGGCGAAGAGCGCATCACGGCGATGCCGACGCCGCTGGTGACGAGGGCGAGCCCGATCAATGCCAGATACTGCTCGACACCGACGGCGCTGACTTTCGGGATCTCCAGCGAGTATGGCGCGCCGCCGAGCCATTGCGCGGTCAGCGCACCCGCGAGCGAGGCCGCCAGGATCGGCGCGGCGCTGCCGACGGAATAGACCCCGACGATCAGCTCGCAGGCGTAGAAGGCGCCGGTGATCGGCGCCCCGAACGCCGCCGCGATCGCCGCGGCGGCGCCGCAGCCGACCATCAGGCGCAGATCGTTGCGGCGGAGATTGAAGAACTTGCCGAGCAGCGAGGCGATGCCCGAGCCGATCTGGGTATAGCCGGCCTCGAGGCCGACCGAGGCGCCGCAGCCGTTCGAGATCAGCGTCTGGCTCGACACCACCACGCTGTCGCGCATCGAGAGATTGCCGCCGCGCAGCGCGTTGGCCTCGATCGGGTCGACCGCGTTCGAGATCTTCATGCGCCTGCGCGACCATTCCATGATGCCGAGCGCCAGTCCGCCGAGCGCCGGCGCGAGCAGCGCGGCCCAGGCGCTTACGCGCGTATTCGCGGACAGGCGGACATCGATTGGAATACCGTAGATCACGACATGGGCGATCTGCGCGATCTCCGCCATCAGCGTCACGATCGCGCCGGCCAGCGTGCCGATCACGAGCGCCAGCGGGATCAGGTAGAACTCGTTGCTGCGCAGCAGCGCGCGGAGCCGAACCATGGTGCGGTTCGTCCCCTTGCGATCGACGAGATGTCTGATCCGCACGAACACCTTTTGTCCGCCCTACCCTTCCGACAGGCCGTAGCCGGCCATGCGCTGGCGGACCCGCTCGATCTCGTCGCTGGAGAGCAGCGGCGGTTGTCCGATCTGGAGGCAGCCGTGATATTGCCGTGCCAACGTCTCGACCTCGACGGCGAGCCACATGGCCTTGTCCAGCGTCTTGCCGATCGCGATCATGCCGTGATGGTCGAGCAGGCAGGCGAGCCGGCCCTCGAGCGCCCGCACCGCATGTTCGGACAGCTCCGCCGTGCCGAAGGTGGCATAGGGCGCGCAGCGGATGCTGTCGCCACCGGCGGCCGCGATCATGTAGTGCACCGGCGGGATCGCCATGCCCATGATCGCCAGGATGGTGCAATAGGTGGGATGGGCATGGACGACGGCGTTGACGTCGGGCCGCGATTTCAGGATGTCGCGATGGAAGCGCCATTCGCTGGACGGCTTCTGATCGGGCGGATGCGCGCCGTCCATCGCCATCAGCACGATCTGATCCGGCGTCATGGCCTCATAGGGCACGCTGGTCGGCGTGACGAGGAGCCCGCCCGCATGCCGGACGCTGATATTGCCTGATGTGCCCTGGTTGATGCCGAGCGCATTCATGCGGCGGCAGGCGTCGATGATGGCCTGTCTCTTGGCGAGTTCGTCCGCTGTCATCGACATCTCGACTTCATCTCGACCTCTTGCGATGGGCGCTTGTGAGAGGGGAAGTACGTCAAAGCAATATGGCAGTGCAAGAAAAAGCGGCCGGCATCGGCCACCGTCGTGCCGCTGGGCCTGATAACTTAATAAATATGCTGCAAAATCAATAAATTAGCAGATTGCCGCAGCCTTACGACGGGCTCGCCCGGACCGCTGCAATCCCGTTGATCACGAACTGCACCGAATAGGCCGCGAGCAGCATGCCGAGCACGCACGAGAGCACGGCATTTCCGGTCCGCCCAAGGGTTCGCGCGAGGGTTCGCGCGATCAGGTGAGCCGAGACAAAGCACAGCATGCAGAGCAGGCACACGCAGACCACGACCGCCATGATGATCGCGAACCTCGCCCCATGGACGGCGAAGTCGAGCATGTTCCGGTGGGCTCCTGGACGCTGGAACGATGGCGGGCGGACCGACTTAGCCCGGCAGAACGGGTTTTGGAAATCACTGGAGACGATCAATGAGCGACAGCGGAATCGGAATGCTGCTCGGCCAGCTCTCGGCCAATCTGCTCTGGCTCTGGTTCATCGGAGCCTTCCTGCTTGGTGCCGTCCTCGTCTATGGCGTGATGAAGGCCGGCCATCTGCGGCGCAGCGAGCGCGCGCAGCTCGATCGCAACACCGAGGCGCAGCAACGGCAGGAAGATCCTTACAAGCGTCCGACCTGAGCGATTGCCGCGAGCGCCGGTTGCAGTTTGGAACTTTCGTTCTTCGAGGGGTTTTGATCGCCTGAGGATTGAGGAAGGCAACGCCTTCCCGTGTCACCTCAAGAGGAGGACGTATGGCTAAACGAGCGAAGAAACGCACAACAAAGAAGACCGCGGCGCGCCGACCGCGTCAGGCGCCGAAATTGCTGAGCGACCTGTTTCTGGAGACGCTGAAGGACATCTATTTCGCCGAGAACAAGATCATCAAGACGCTGCCCAAGATGGCCAAGGCCGCGAATTCGAAGGATTTGGCGGCGGCCTTCAACAAGCATCTGCGCGAGACGCAGGGTCAGGTCAAACGGCTCGACCAGATCTTCAAGATGCTCGGCAAGCCCGCGCGGGGCAAGCCGTGCGAAGCGATCAACGGGATCACCGACGAGGGCGCCGAGATCATGAAGGAGTTCAAGAACGCCCCTGCCCTTGACGCTGGCCTGCTCTCCGCGGCACAGGCCGTCGAGCATTACGAAATCTCCCGCTATGGCACGCTGCGCACCTGGGCCGAGGAGCTCGGCATGCAGGATGCGGCAAGGCTGCTCCAGGCGACGCTCGAGGAGGAAGAGGCGACCGATCACACGCTGACCGAGCTCGCCACCTCCGTGATCAACCTCGAAGCGGAAGAAGAGTATCGCGACGCGGCCTGATGCCGCGCCGCGCTGCACGGAACGCCGCGGCCCAAGCCGCGGCGTTTGCTTTTGGGATCGCACGATGGCGCATGGCACGCCAGCGCCGCCGCACTGGATTTCCCGGGAACCAGCCCCATATGCTGGCTTTCCCACCACCGAGTCCGCATCATGCAACCCAAAAATCCCCTCGACTGGATGCTGTCCGAAGCGCTGGACCAGCTGACGCGCGCCGACCGGCTGCGCCAGCAGTTCGGCCGCCAGGAAGCCTGCTGGGAGCCGCCGATCGACGTGCTCGAGACCGAGCATGAGCTGTTGATCCTGGTGGCGCTTCCCGGCGTCAATCCGGACAATGTCGAGACGGTGATCCATGACGGCGTGCTCATCATCTCCGGCCAGCGCACACTGCCGCCGGAGCTTCGCAACGCCCGCATCCACCGGCTCGAGCTGCCGCAGGGGCGTTTTGAGCGCCGCATTGCATTGCCCATCGGCCGCTACGCCATCAGCCGCTTCGTGATGGACGGCTGCGTCGCACTGCGCCTCGCCAAATCCTGAGGTCGATCATGGCCACCGAACAGATGAATACCGCACAGACCAATTCCCAGAACGGTCCAGACGTGAAGATCCCCGAAGACGCACTGATCATCATCCCCGTCCGCGAGATGGTGCTGTTCCCCGGCGCCATCGCGCCGATCTCGATCGGCCGGGCGAAGTCCATCGCCGCCGCACAGCAGGCTCTGCGCGAGCAGCGGCCGGTCGGCATCGTCCTGCAGCGCAGCCCCGAGACCGAGGAGCCGGGGCCGGACGACCTCTACCGCGTCGCGACCATCGCCAACATCGTGCGCTACATCACCGCGCCTGACGGCACCCATCACATCGTCTGCCAGGGCGTGCAGCGCGCGCGCATCCTCGACTTCCTGCCGGGGACGCCGTTCCCGGCGGCGCGCATCCAGCAGATCCCCGAGCCGACCATGACTTCGCCCGAGATCGAGGCGCGGGCGCTGAACCTGCAGCGCCAGGCGATCGAGGCGATCGAGCTGCTGCCGCAGGCGCCGCCCGAGCTGGCCGCGATGTTCCAGGGCACCAGCGCGCCCGGCGCGCTGGCGGATCTCGCGACCTCGTTCATGGATATCAAGCCGCAGGACAAGCAGGAGGTGCTGGAGACCGTCGACCTCGCCTTGCGCGTCGAGAAGGTGTCGAAGCACCTGGCCGAACGGCTGGAGGTGCTGCGCATCTCCAACGAGATCGGCCAGAAGACCCGCGCCAGCTTCGACGAGCGGCAGCGCGAGGCGATCCTGCGCGAGCAGATGGCAACCATCCAGCGCCAGCTCGGCGAAGGCGACGGCAAGGCGGCCGAAGTCACCGAACTGACGGCGGCCATCGCCAAGGCCAACATGCCTCCGGAGGCCGAAGCGCATGCCAAGAAGGAGCTGCGCCGCTACGAGCGCATGCCGGAAGCCGCCGGCGAAGCCGGCATGGTCCGCACCTATCTGGACTGGTTGATCGAGCTGCCTTGGGCGCTGCCCGAGGAGAAGACGATCGACATCAAGGAGGCGCGAGCCATCCTCGATGCGGATCATTTTGGCCTGGAGAAGATCAAGAGCCGGATCATCGAATATCTGGCGGTGCGCAAGCTCGCGCCCCAAGGCAAGGCGCCGATCCTGTGCTTCGTCGGGCCGCCCGGGGTCGGCAAGACCTCGCTCGGCCAGTCCATCGCGCGTGCGATGGACCGCCCCTTCGTGCGCGTCAGCCTGGGCGGCGTACATGACGAGGCCGAGATCCGCGGTCACCGGCGCACCTATATCGGCGCGCTGCCCGGCAACATTATCCAGGGCATCAAGAAGGCCGGCGCCCGCAACTGCGTCATGATGCTGGACGAGATCGACAAGATGGGCCGTGGCGTGCAGGGCGATCCCTCGGCCGCCATGCTGGAGGTGCTCGACCCCGAGCAGAACGGGACGTTCCGGGACAATTACCTCGGCGTGCCCTTCGACCTGTCGCGCGTGGTGTTCATTGCGACCGCCAACATGCTGGACCAGATTCCCGGTCCGCTCTTGGACCGCATGGAGCTGATCAGCCTTGCCGGCTACACCGAGGACGAGAAGCTGGAGATCGCACGGCGCTATCTGGTGCGGCGGCAGCTCGAGGCCAACGGCCTCTCGGCCGAGCAGGCCGAGATCGAGCCGGAGGCGCTGAAGCTGATCGTCAAGGGCTATACCCGCGAAGCCGGCGTGCGTAATCTCGAGCGCGAGATCGGCAAAGTCTTCCGCCATGCCGCAGTGCAGGTCGCCGAAGGCTCGGCTGCGAAGATCGTGGTGAGCCCGAAGGACATCGGCACCGTGCTGGGACAGCCGCGCTTCGAGGGCGAGATCGCACAGCGCACCAGCGTTCCCGGCGTCGCGACCGGTCTTGCCTGGACGCCTGTTGGCGGCGACATCCTGTTCATCGAGGCCTCGCGCGTGCCGGGCAAAGGCGGGATGATCCTGACCGGCCAGCTCGGCGAGGTCATGCGCGAGAGCGTGCAGGCCGCGCTGACGCTGGTGAAGAGCCGAGCCACCCAGCTCGGCATCGATCAGTCGATGTTCGAGAAGAGCGACATCCACGTTCACGTCCCCGCGGGTGCGACCCCGAAGGACGGGCCGAGCGCGGGCGTTGCGATGTTCACGGCGCTGACCTCGCTGCTCACCAACCGCACGGTGCGCAGCGACACCGCGATGACCGGCGAGATCTCGCTGCGCGGCCTGGTGCTCCCCGTGGGCGGCATCAAGGAGAAGGTGGTGGCTGCGGCCGCCGCGGGCCTGAAGCGGGTGATGCTGCCGGCGCGCAACAAGCGCGATTACGACGACATCCCGAAGAGCGCGCGGGACAACCTCGAATTCATCTGGCTGGAGCGCGTCGACGAGGCTATCGCCGCAGCGCTCGAGCCTGATCAAGCCAAGGTCGCAGCGGCGGAGTGATGCGAATGAAGAAACTGCTGGAAAAAGCGAGGCGATCGCGGAAGACGCAGCGGCTGCGCCGGCTGCTCGATCGCGCCATCGACCGGGTGCGCGATGCGCTCGCGGGACCCGAGCCGCGGCTTCAGCCGATCCCGGTCCGGATCAAACGTCGCAAGGGCTGAGCCCCTCCGCCTCAGCCCTCACGATCGTCGAATACAAAAGGCCCCCTCTCATCGAGGGGGCCTTTGCGTCATCAGCCCACGGCGTCCTTGGCGGCCTTGACCGGGCGGGCACGAACGATCTTGCGGGCCGGCTTGGCCTTGAACATCATCTCTTCACCCGTGAACGGGTTGGTGCCCTTGCGCGCCTTGGTCGCGGGCTTCTTGATGACCACGAACTTGGCGAAGCCCGGCACCAGGAACAGGCCGTTCTTCTTGAGCTCCTTGTGACCGACGTCGGTCAGCGTCTCCATGACGTTCTTGACGTCGCGCTTGGAAAGCTCGGTGGCGGTCGCAATCTTTTCGATCAACTGCGATTTCGACATTTGGGTTGGCATCGTGTCTCCTCTGATTCGTTGCCGGTTGCATATTAGACCAACCGGCGAAGGCCTAGAGCCTTCTGCACAGTTTTGTCGCGGTTTTACGGGCTTTTTTGGCCCTCTGTGGCAAAAAACCCTGCTTTTTAGCTGCTTCCTGAGCGGGAGAAGCCTCGGGCAGCGGTTTTTGCCTTGTTTCAAAGGCCCGCAAGCCATCTTGCTAAAGCTGATTCGATGCTTTCGACAAGCGACGACCGGCGTCTTTGCGGGAGGAGGAGCGCGATTCACCCTGAAAAATAAGGCCGGATCGTCGCACTGCGGCGGCCGCGCAGTCTTGCGTCACCTCGGGAAGGGACGAGCTACGCTCCCGCCGCGTTGTTCGCGATGACATTGCGATAGAAGCTCGCGCTGAGCTTCGGCGTACGCACCTGGGTATCGAAATTGACGTGATAGAGCCCAAACCGCTTGTTCAGCCCGAACACCCATTCGAAATTGTCCATCAGGCTCCAGAGGAAATAGCCGCGCACCGGCACGCCCTCCGCCGTGGCGCGCTGGAGCTGCGCGAGGTAGTTGCGCAGATACATGATGCGGTCGGTGTCGTAGATCTTGCCATCGGGCGCGACCACGTCATCGCCAGAGGTGCCGTTCTCGCTGATATAGATCGCATCCGTCTTCCAGATCTTTGCCGCGAGCTTCGGCACCCAGTAGATCGTCTCGGGGCCGACGCGCAGCCAGTCCGAATTCATGTGCGGGAACGATTTCGGGATCGGCAGCGGCATGAAGCCCGCACCCTGGTCGGAGGCGACCACATAATTCTGCGGCGCATAGATGTTGAGGCCGAGGAAATCGACCGGCGAGGAGATGATCTTCAGCTCCGCGTCGGTATATTTCGGCGCATTGGCGCCGGCGAATTTCAGGAAAGCGTCGGTGTACTGGCCCGTCATGATGACGTTGAGGTAGCCCGCATTCATCTCGCGCAGCGCGATCTCGGCGGCGCGGACGTTCTCCGGCGTGTCGATCGCGGGCGCGCAGGCGTCGATGTTCTCGGCCGGCCCCACCCTGGTGCCGCGGCGGCCGCGCGCACGCACCGCCTGCACCGCGATCCCGTGCGCGAGCGCGCTGTGGTGCCTGATCTGGTTGACCTCCGCCTGCGGCAGCGTCACCCCCGGCGCGTCGATGCCGATGCCATAGCCGAAAAACACGAAGCGGCCGCTCTCGTTCAGCGTGAACACGTTCTTGACGCGATCGGTCAGCCGCTCGGCGACATAGCCCGCATAATCGCCAAAAATCTTGCAGGTCTCGGTCGAGCGCCAGCCGCCGAAACGGTTCTGGAGCGACTGCGGCAGGTCCCAGTGATAGAGCGTCGCCCACGGCTCGATGCCGTTCTTCAGCAGCTCGTCGATGAGGCGGTTGTAGAAGTCGAGCCCCTTCGGGTTCGGCTTGCCGTCACCGTCCGGGAACACCCGCGGCCAGGCGATCGAGAAGCGATAGGCCTTGCAGCCGAGCTCCCGGATCCGCGCGATGTCCTCCTTGTAGCGGTGATAGTGCTCATTGGCGCGGTCGCCGGTAGTGCCGTCCTCGATCTTGCCGGGAATGCGGACGAACGTGTCCCAGATCGAGGCTCCTCGCCCGTCCTCGTTGACCGCGCCCTCGACCTGATAGGACGAGGTCGCCGTGCCCCAGACAAAGCCGGCCGGAAAGCCGTCCATGCCCCCCGGCGCCGGAGCCGGCTTGGCCTCGGCGAGCTCGACGGGACCCGCGATTCCGGCTGCGGACAATCCCGCCAGCTTGGCAAACTGGCGACGAGAGACCTTGTCCGACATGTGATGCTGCCCCTGCGATGATTGATGCGGGCGCACAATGACGGGTCACGGTCGATTTGAGAAGCGAGGCCGCACGGGCTGAATACGCAGAAATGCGGATCACCGTCTCGCTGCTGCGCGGCACCCCACCCTCTCCTGCGAGGGATGCGGGCAAGGATCAGCGCGAGCGCTTCGGCAGTTTTGGAAGCTTGTCGGGATTGAAAGCGGAGACTTGCATATCTCGTTCACGTACCGGCGGCGGCTGTTCCGTCAGAATGAGCGTTCCCTCGAGAACGACTCCCGGTGCCTGTCCCGCCGTCGCGGTATAAGTCGCGATCTTGCCGGGGCACGTCCCCACGATGTTCAGCGTGAGTTCATCATAGACGCCGAAGACCGTGTCGCGTCCTTCGCTATGACGCTTCGTCGACACGGTCGCGGTGAAGCGATCGCCGTCGACCTGACACGAACCATGATACGTCATCAGGCTGTCGCGGCCCCAGATCTGGCCGTCTGCGATATGGACGATGCCGGTGCCCTGATCGAGCGGCGTCTTGTACCACGCCGCGTACGTACCGTCGCTTAGCATGGGAGCAGTCTCCGCCGGTGTTCCCACGCAAATCATCCGCATGACGCACGCTAAGAAGCCGTTAATTGTGCGGACCGTAGCAATCCGGTCTGTGTCTGCGCAGCTCGGCTTCAAGCTCCTCGATGATGTCATGAAGCAGACATGCAGCGAGCGGGTCGGTGACTTCCCGCTCCAAACGCCTGTAACGTGCGATCCGGAATTCCTGCTCTTTCAGCTGGTGTTCTGTCATCGGACGGACCCTCCGATATATCGACGCGGAGGACCGCCGCGCAGTTTCGTTAAAATTTTCGGATCATTTGCTATGGTATCCAATCCGTTAACGCCGACCAGCAGGCGCACGCGATGTTGTCGGAAACACGCATCGAGCCGCCCGCGCTCGATGAGTTCTTTTCAGAAGCGCCGTTGAGCGCGCCCCAATTTGCCGATCTGGGCTGGACGAAACCGTTTGGGGATCGCTGTGCACTTTCCAGATCATGCTAGGCGGACAGCCGAAGCCAGATATCCTTGCTCGCCAGCGTACCGTTCGGCGTCGCGATCTCCATGTCGGTGACATGAAAGGAGCCGGGCTGGTCTCCATAGATGTACTTGAGGTGCCACATCAGACCGAGGTCCGGAGAGATGACGAAATCGTCCAGTCCGTCAGTGATCGCCCTGACAGCCTCGCGGTGCGGCAAGGGCGCGGAAAACATCGCATCGATCAGGTCGGCGAGGCTCATGCCTTCGACGAGCATGATCCGCGCGACCTCGTCACCGTGAACGTGCCGAAGCGCGGCAACGATGGCCGCGACGGCGCCCGGATTTTTCAATGACACGGAAAAGCGAACCTCCGGGCCCATCATGCCGGAGGGGGGATATTCTGTGCAAGCCGTCCGCGCGCGGCGGTGGGGAGCAAGGAGCTCCGCTTCCACCCTGCCTCAGTGCCGGTGCCTCCAATTGCCACGGCCGCGATACCAGCCGTAATGGTGCCCGCGATTGCCGTGCCAACCATGGCCATGACCATGCCCATGCCCGCCCCGGACCTGGATGATCGCGTCATCAGTCGTCGCGGTGGGGGCAAGGCCGATCCGCGCTGAAGCCGGATTGGCAAGGACGAAGAGCGACAGGAAAACAGCCGGAATGATCAGGGCGAAACGCATCATCATCCTCTCTCACTTTTGCTCGCGACTGCGGCCGTAAAACTCCAGCGAGCGGCAGACCGCCAACGCGGCGAATCGCCTTCGCGTTCCAACATCGGGAAAAATAAGCAACGCGCGGATTGGGGCGCGTGCTCCGTCATCAGCGACGACTCGGCGCTCCGCATCGGGCATTTGCGAAAGCGCGCACCCGCCCGGAGCAGGATCAGGCAAGGCACGAGCGTTTCAGACTAGACGTTTGGCCGTTGCAGCGCCTAGAACGCGCCCGACCCGTACAAACACGGATACCCGATCTGAGCTCGGAGCGATCGGGAGGAGCCACGCAGTGACCGGGAGCACCACACTCATGCGCAATCCCTCGCACAAGGGCTTGCCGCCCATTCCAGACTCACGGTCGGACGACGGCGCGACAGCCGAGCGGCGCGCCGCCGACGCGGAGATGGCGCGCGTGCTCAGGACCGAACCGACGCGCATGGCATTGGATTCCTCCGGCGCCGGGATTGCCCACTGGAAACACGATCCGTTGCACGACGTCGTCGAGCCCATGAGCCACCACGTAATCATGGCGTACAACGGCGTGATGCAGCGCATGGAGCGGCGCACGGGAAAATCGGTTGCGATCGGTACGTTTCGTCGCGGGGTCCTGATCATTATTCCGGAAGGATCGAGCTCCCGATGGGATATTCCGAAACCTGTCGATGTGGTTCAACTGTATCTTCCCGATGCAACACTGAAGCGCGTTGCTCACGAGGCGGGGACCGCCGGGCCGGCCGATCTGCTGGAGCGAACGGCGCATCCCGACCCCATTACGTCCCGACTGCTCTTGAGCGCAGCCGATGCGCTGGGCGGCAATGAGGCCCTGGATACGCTGTTCCGGCATCAACTGACAGATCTGCTGGCCACGCGCCTGCTGGCTGCGCACGCGGGTACACAAACCACGTTCCAGCCGACCTTGGGCGGGCTGTCGCCGAAGGTCCTGCTCCGTGCGATCGAACGGCTGCGCTCGGACAGCGATGCGGACGTCTCCCTCGATGCGCTGGCGTCCGACGCCGGCCTGTCGCGCTTCCACTTCTGCCGTGCCTTCAAGGAGAGCACCGGGCTGTCCCCGCATGCCTGGCTGCGCCAGCACCGCCTCGAGCAGGCCACGAACATGCTGCGCGACAACGACGAATCGATCGTCTCGATCGCCGCGGCGCTCGGCTATGCCTCGCAGACCGCTTTCGCCGCGGCCTTCAAGAAGCTGACGGGCGAAACCCCGAGCGATTGGCGCAGGCGCGTGCGTTAGCAGCAATCTCTCGATAGGGACGGCAATCGCTCTGGGGCAATCGAATATCCGGTTCGCTAAACATCGCAATGTCACACCATGCGGACGGAGACATACGATGGACTGGAAACATTTTGCAATTGCACCACGACGGAAAGCCGTCGCAACGGCGCTCATGTACGGGCTCTCGCTGACCGTGCGCTTCACCTCGCCGACAGCCGATCAAGCGCAGGCCCAAACCGCGCAAAGCGCCAATCCCGCGCCTTCAATCCTGCTCGATCATGGCTGGCCCGCGAAACCCGCGGTGCCGGTCGCCCTGCGCGGCTGGCCATTCGGCCCGAGAAGCTGCCACGCAGCGTGTGAAGGTCCCGCGCTGCTGTCCTCGCTGCCGAACTGCGCCGCCCCTTAAGGGTCGGCGGCCCCCGTTTCACCTCTTCGCGTCATCACTGGTCGCAACAGGCTCTGCCCGCATCGGGCGGCGGCGATGGCGCGCATGCATTCCGAACCAACCAACCCAGGAGTCAATCACATGCGACTGCTCATCATCGGCGCCGGCTTCGCCGGCATGTACGCCGCCCTCTCCGCCGCCCGCCTGCGCGACATTCAGGGCGTTTCGCCCGACGATCTCGAGATCGCGCTGATCGCGCCGCAGCCGACGCTGGTGATCCGCCCGCGGCTCTACGAGCCGAAGCCGGAAACCCTGACGGCGCCGCTGCTCGACGTCCTCGAGGCGATCGACGTCGCCTACATCCAGGGCAGCGCCGAGACGATCGACACCAAGGCGCAGACGGTGCAGATCACGATACCCAAGGGCGCTCGAAAGACACTGTCCTACGACCGTCTCGTGGTCGCCACCGGCAGCCGGCTGTTTCGCCCCAACATTCCCGGCCTTGCCGAGCACGGCTTCAGCGTCGATTCGCTCGATGACGCCATCGCGCTCGACAAGCATCTACACAGCCTTTCCAACCGGCCGGCCGTGAACGGGCGCGACACGGTCGTCGTCGCCGGCGGCGGCTTCACCGGCATCGAAGCGGCAA
Source organism: Bradyrhizobium diazoefficiens (assembly GCF_016616235.1). NCBI lineage: Bacteria > Pseudomonadati > Pseudomonadota > Alphaproteobacteria > Hyphomicrobiales > Nitrobacteraceae > Bradyrhizobium > Bradyrhizobium diazoefficiens. Next base: position 2,735,086 of record NZ_CP067100.1, on the reverse strand, counting down.
CCGAGCTACCCGCGCGCCTGCGCAAGATCTTCGGCCAGGACGCCAAAGCGCGCGTGATCATCGTCGAGCGCAACGACGCGATCGCTCCCGATATGGGCGAAGGCCCCCGCCCCCTCATCGAGGACGCGCTGCGCAAGCTCGGCGTCGAGACCCGGCTCGGCGCCGGCGTCGCCTCGCTCGACAAGTCCGGCGTGACGCTGTCGACCGGCGAACACATCGAAACCGAGACAGTGGTGTGGGCGGCCGGCATTCGCGCCGCGCCGCTGACGGTGCAGATTCCCGCCGAGCGCGACAATTTCGGTCGGCTTCTGGTGGACCGCCACCTGCGGGTGCCGGGTGTCGCCGGCGTCTTTGCCACCGGCGATGCCGCGCGGGCCGCATGCGATGACGAGGGCAATTACGCGCTGATGTCGTGCCAGCACGCCACGCGCATGGGCGCCTTTGCCGGCAACAATGCCGCCGCCGAACTGCTCGGCGTTCCGACCAGGCCGTATCACCAGAAGGCTTACGTCACCTGCCTCGATCTCGGCGAAGCCGGCGCGCTGTTCACGCGCGGCTGGGAGCGCAACGTCGAGATGGTCGGCGATGTCGCCAAGAAGACCAAGCAGGAGATCAACACCGTCTGGATCTACCCGCCTCGCGCCGAGCGCGCCGCGGCGCTCGCGTCAGCCGATCCGGAACGTGTGACGAGCCTTTGGACGCACGACGCGACGACGGCCGCGCTCTCCTGGCCGTGCGGCCTTCTCAACCACGACCAGCCAGAACCAGAACTGAAACAGGAGACAGACATGAACCTGCACAACACCTCATATCCCGCGACTGCGAAACCCGAAGAGCTCGTCCCGTCCCGCTACGCGGTGAAGGTCGGCGAGATCGACGTGCTCGTGATCAGCGACGGCGTGCTGCCGCTGCCATCCGCGATGCTGGCCCACAACGCCGACCCGTCCGTCCGGGCAGCCTGGCTGGACGACATGTTCCTGCCGCCGGATGCGTTCGACTGGGCGCTGAACGTGGTCGTGGTGCGCAGCGGCGCGCAGACCATCCTGATCGACGCGGGTCTCGGGCTGGACCCGGACCTGCACCTGCCGCGGGCCGGGCAGCTGGTCAAGCGGCTGGAGGCCGCCGGCATCGACCTGGCATCCGTCACCGACGTGGTGCTGACCCACATGCACATGGACCATGTCGGCGGCTTGCTGGTCGAGGGCGTGAAAGAGCGGCTGCGTCCGGACCTGCGAATCCACGTGGCGGCCGCCGAGGTCAAGTTCTGGGAGGCGCCCGATTTCTCCCGCGTCTCCATGCCGCCAGGATTTCCGGACGCGCTTCGGGCCACCGCCAAGCGGTTCGCGAACGAGTACCATAACCAGCTGCGGACGTTCGACGATGAGCACGAGGTTGCGCCGGGCGTCGTCGTCCGCCGCACCGGTGGCCACACTCCCGGACACAGCGTGGTCCGCGTGGCCTCCGGCGGCGACCGGCTGACATTCGCCGGCGACCTCGTGTTCACCGTCGGGTTCGAGCACCCGGATTGGCACAACGGCTTCGAGCACGATCCCGAAGAGGCGGCCCGCGTCCGGATCGACCTTTTGCGGGAGCTGGCGGCGAACCGCGAGCTGCTGGTGGCCACGCACATGCCGTTCCCGTCGGTCGGCCATGTCGCGGTCGCCGGCGACGCCTTTCGCTGGGTGCCGGCGTTCTGGGACTACTGAGCGCTTCTCGGCCCGAAACGAACCAGGGCGCGCGTTTGCGCGCCCTGGTTCGGCACGTGGTTAGAACGTCACCCGCATGCCCGCATAGAACGCGCGCGGCCTTGCCGGACTCAGCGAGCGCGGATCGGTGAAGTCGGCGCCGCCATTGGTGAAGTTGGGCACGGCTTGGCGATCGAAGAACTGGCCGTAGGTCGCGTAGCGCTTGTCGAAGATATTGTCGATCTTGCCGTAGAGCTGGATGTTCTTCGTCACCTGGTAGGAGGTGTGGAGGTTGAACACAGTGTAGGACGGCAGCTTGGCATACTGGTTGGACTCGTCGCCGACCAGATATTGGCTGGAGACGAACAGCGCGTTGCCGCCCACCCTCCAGACATCGGTCACCGCATAGTCGACACCGACCTTGACGCGGTGGCGCGGGATCGCGGGGAGCTGATTGCCGGGCGAGACCTGGATGTTGCCGCTGGCGTCGGCGAACGGGCTGTGGGAGCCGATCGTCAACGCATCGAGGAAGCGTGCGTCGATAAAGGCGTAGCTCGCCTGGAATTGCAGCGTCGGCGACTTGATATTGACCTCGGCCTCGAGGCCCTGCCGCCGGGTGCGGCCGACATTGGAGAAATAGCCGAACCCGGTGCGGCCGGGAACGGGAATGGCGACGATATCGTCATCATTGGTGGCGCGAAAGCTGCCGATCTTCCAGCCAAGCGAGCCGATGTTCAGCTCCTTGGTGCCGCGGAAGCCCGCCTCGACTGTCTTGGCGACGACCTGCTTCAGAGCCGGGTCGGAGACGAGGAACGCCGCGAGCAGGCACGGCCTCACGGGATCGGCGCAGCCGAGCTCGAGCGGCGTCGGCACGCGGTTGGCCTCGGAATAGCCGGCATAGGCGGTCAGCTCCGGATTGATCTTATAGGTGCCGCCGATCACCGGATTGAAGCGCATGAACGTGTGATCGCCATTGAGGTTGGTGCCGAGCTGGTCCTCCAGCGAGATGCGCGCGACGTTGAAGCGGCCGCCGCCGGTGACGGCGAAGGCATCGGTGACGTTGAACGTGTCCATCGCGTAGAGGCCGTTATATTGGTTGACGGTCCGCAGTGAGACCGGACCTGCGACGATGTCAGGCACGCCGGTCGGGCCCAGGAACAGGCCGCTGCCGCCGAGGACGTAGTTCTCTCCGATCGTACCGATCTCGGCGGTGGCGTTGTAGCGCGTGACGCTGGCGTCATAGCTTGCGCCCATCACGAGGCGGTTGTCGTGCCCGAGCAGCTGGTCGGTGTTGGTGGCCTGGCCCGACACGCCGAAGGTGGTCGAGCGGATCGAGCTGCGGTCGATCTCGCCGAGGATGGTCCCGGGAGCAAAGGGGTTGGCAAGCTGCACGCCATTCGTGCCGTTCGCCGGCGTCGTACCGTCGCCGAAGCACAACAGCCCGGCAACAGCGCATTCCTGCACGTCGGTCGGATTGCCGTCGACGAGCTTCTGCTCGTACCTTCGCACATGCGCGGTGCCTTCGAGCGTCCAAGCCGGCGTCGCATCGACCTTGCCGGTCAGGTTGAGATAGCCGACGCGGTTGCTCGTGGTCTGCGGTGTCGTGTAGGTCGCGCCCCAATATTTGTCGAGCAGCTCGGCGGGAGTGGTGGCGCTGGCGCCGAAATCGTTCTTGGCGACGCCCATATTGGCGTGGAATTCGCTGTCGCCGGCCTTGTAGCCGACGTCGCCATAGAAGCGGCGCACATCCGATTGCGAGAAGTTGCGGAAGCCGTTGTCGTGCAGGCCTTCGAGCGCAGCATAGACGCCGTAGGTCTTGTCGACGGTCTTGCCCCATTGCGCCGAGCCCTGGATGCGGCCGAACGAGCCGCCCATCACATCGAGCTCGGCGCCCTGATAGGTGAAGCCGTCCTTCATTTGCAAGTTGACGGCGCCGCCGAGCGCATTAAGGCCGAAGGCGGGATTGTTGGTCACCAGCGCCGCCGACCGGATCGCGGCGGTCGGAATCAGGTCCCAATTGACCGCGTCAGAGAAGGCTTCGTTGATGCGGACGCCGTTCTGGTAGACCGCGAGGCCCTGCGGGGTGCCGGTTATGGGCGAAGCAACGAAGCCGCGGAATTCGACGTTGGGCTGGAACGGATTGCCGGTGACCTCGCTGATGTTGACGCCGGCGATGTTGTCGCGCAGCGCGTCGGTGACGTTGAGCGAACCGGTGCGCTTGATCTGGCTGGCATCGATGGCGTTGACGGCCGACGGGACCTTGTCCACGTCGAGACCGCGGCCGGTGCCCGGCGCGGTCGGGTAGACGTAGATGCGCGCCTTGGGGCGGGACGACGGCGTCCCCGCCACGCGCGTGACCGGCCGCGTCGGCGCGGGACGCCGCGCGGCCGGCGGCGGCGCCGACACCTCGACCGGCGGCAGGTTCTGAACGTTGGTCTCCTCGTCCTGCGCCGCCATCGCAGCGCTCGCGCAGACCAGCCCCGCCGACACTGAGGTCACCAACCAACGACGCTTGAACCCAAGACGCTTGAACTCAAGACGCTTGAACCCAAGACGCTCGAACCAAAGATGATTGCCCATCCCGCCTTCCATTCCCGACCATCGGCTGTTTTGATCTCGCCGGTTGGTTGGGACGAGTGTAATCGGCGGCTGCTCACGCAGCAGCCACAAAAGTTCGGGCAATATCCGCACCGGTTTTCCCGACCAGATCGGGAATTTTTCCCGAGTTGATCAGGATGCCGCCGTCGGAACCAGCGCCTCGACGGTCAGACCGCCGTCGCCGGAGACGACGTTGAGCGTGCCGCCCAGCGCCAGAATCCGCTCGCGCATGCCGACGAGACCGAAGCCGAGCTTCTGGCCCGGCTCCATGCCGCGGCCATTGTCGCTGACGCGAACCCGCGCGCAGCAGCGGCCGCCGGTCTGCTCGACCGGCTCGATGACGACATTGACCGCGGTCGCGCCGGCATGGCGAAACACGTTGGTGAGCGCCTCCTGCACGATGCGGTAGATGGTGAGATCGGCGGTCTCGCCGGTCGGGCCTAGCGCCGGCGAGATCGTGGTCTCGATTCTGACGTCGGGATGCGATTCCCGCCACAGCCGCGACAGCGATTCCAGCGCCTGGCGCAGGCCGAGCTCGGCAAGGCCGACGGGCCGCAGCCGCTCCAGGACGCGGCGGTTGAACTGCTGGAGCGCGTTGATCTGCTCCATCATGGCGCTGCCGTGTTTTCGCACGGCCTCCGCACTCGGCTCGCGCCCGTCCGCCTGTTTCGCCAGTGCGCTGGCATGCGCGCGCAGCGAGAACAGATACGGCCCGAACTCGTCGTGCAGCTCGCGCGCGATCTCCTTGCGCTCGATGTCCTGGAGCGACACCGCGCGTTCAGCCAGGCGCCGCTTGTCCTCGACCGCTTCGCCAAGCGTTGCGGCCAGGTGGTTGAGCTTGGTGCAGATCGCTGCCAGCTCGGGCGCACCGCCGGGCGCGACGCGCGCCTCGTAGCGTCCGCCTTCGAGCTCGGCCATCACGTCCGCAAGGGATTGCAGCGGGGTGAGCGCGCGGCCGACCACATTCATCATCAAGAAAAACAGCGCGAGCGCGAGCGCCGAGCCGACCTCGAGCTGGGTCACGATGCCGTCCCAGATCTCGGCGATCTCGTCGTCGGGATGCGAGGTGATCAGGAGCGAACCCGGCTTGCCATGGATCGAGACCGGCACGCTGACCGCGGTCTGCTCGGGATGAACCAGGCTGACGAACCAGGCGGGCGGCCCGCGCGTATCCTCGGTCTCCACCCGCGGCGGCGTCAGCGGGTTCCCGCCGGAGTCCTTGAGGGCGATGCTGACGTGCCGCAGCCGGCTGAGATCGCGGGCGATCTGGTCCAGCCTCGCATCCGGATCGGGCGCCTCGCTGAGATCCGCGACGATCATCTCGATGAACTCGCGCGCAAGGCGGATTACGCTCTGATCCTCGGCCTGCACGCGGGGGCCTGCCTCCGCGACCTGCCGGCCGATATTGACCGCGAGCCCCAGCGCCAGCAAAAGTGCCAGCAACAGGTTGATGCGCGCGCGCAAGGATAGATTTTGCCACATTGGTGCCGCCCGTGCCTCGCGAAGATTGGCCGCGCCTGTCCGATGACGTTGACAGAGACGAAGCGCCCGATATCTAATCGAAAGCGTACAGCAATCCCGGCCGGGTTGCATGATCTGACATGAGACACGCCTCTCTTGCTCGGCATCGCGCGGCGCAAACAGGCAAGGTCTTTCACGGGCACGCGCTGTCACGAGGAAAACGCCCATGCGGATTCTGATCGTCGATGATCATCCCATCGTCGCCTCCGGCTGCCGTGCCGTGCTGGCCGACGAAGGCGAGATCGAAATCCTGGAGGCTGCCGACGCCGAGGACGGCGAATCCGTCTTCATCGTCGAGCGCCCCGACCTCTCGATCATCGACATCAACCTGCCGACCGTCTCCGGCTTCGAGCTGGCACGTCGCATCCTCGAACGTGCGCCCGAGGCGCGCATTGTCATGTTCAGCATGAATGACGATCCGGCCTTCGCCGCGCGCGCGATCGAATGCGGCGCCAAGGGCTACGTTTCCAAGACCGGCGACCCCAACGACCTCATCGAGGCGATCCGCGCCGTCGGAAGCGGCGGCACTTATTTGCCGACAGCGATCGCGCGTAGCATCGCTTTCGCAGGACCGACGCTGGCGCAGAGCCCGCTGTCGAAGCTGAACGCGCGCGAGATGGAGATTTTGCGGCTGCTCAGCGCAGGAAAGAGCCTGTCCGAGATCGCCTGGCTGGTGCAGTCGTCCTACAAGACGGTCGCCAACACCTCGTCCATCATGCGCCAGAAGCTCGGGGTGAAGACCTCTGTCGAGCTTGTCAGGCTGGCGATCGACAGCGGCGTCGCCTGACGGCACGCGCCGCCGCAAATCCGGTCACACAAGCGTTGCAATGTTGATGTGGTTTGATGCCACGGAGTTTTCAGGCATGACGATCCAGACTGTCTCGACCAACAAATCCTACGGCGGCGTGCAGGGCGTGTATCGCCATGCGAGCCAGGCGACCGGAACCGACATGGTGTTCTCGGTCTATGTTCCCCCGCATGTCGACGGCGCCAAGCTTCCCGTGGTCTGGTATCTCTCCGGCCTCACCTGCACACATGCCAACGTCACGGAGAAGGGCGAATTCCGCAAGGCCTGCGCCGAGCTCGGCCTGATCTTCGTTGCCCCCGACACCTCACCGCGCGGGCCCGACGTGCCGGGCGATGCCAACAACGCCTATGATTTCGGCTTGGGAGCCGGTTTCTATGTCGATGCGACGCAAGAGCCGTTTTCGCGCAACTATCGCATGTGGAGCTACGTCACCGACGAGCTGCCAAAACTGGTCGCCGAGAATTTTCCCGTCGATCCCAAGCGGCAATCGGTGATGGGCCACTCCATGGGCGGCCACGGCGCGCTGACGGTGGCGCTGCGCAACCCGCACCGTTTTCGTGCCGCGAGCGCATTCGCGCCGATCGTGGCGCCCTCGCAGGTGCCCTGGGGCATCAAGGCACTGACTGGCTATCTCGGGCCAAACAAGGACAATTGGCGCAGTCACGACACGGTGGCGCTGATCGCGGACGGCGCAAAATTTTCCGGCTTCCTGGTTGATGTCGGCGAGGCCGATAATTTCCTGAACGAGCAGCTCAAGCCGGAGTTGCTGGAGGCGGCCTGCGCCAAGGCCAGCATCCCGCTGACGCTGCGGCGGCAGGCGGGCTATGACCACAGCTATTATTTCATCTCGACCTTCATGGGCGACCATCTGCACTGGCATGCGGAGAGACTGAAGGGGTGAGGAGCGGTCTCTCCTCTCCCTCTCCCCGATCTTACGGGGAAAGGACTGGGGTGAGGGGCTGCTTCGGCAAAGGCAGTAAGAGTTGGACTCGCGGAGACTCCCCCTCACCCGAAATTTGCTCGTGCAAATTCCGGCCTCTCCCCGCACGCGGGGAGAGGCGAAGACCTCACGGCTTGCCGAAATTCGGCGCCAACAGGCGGTTGCGGATCAGGTAGCTCATCGTGCGCGACCAGGATTCATCCGTGTTGCCGCGCATGTCGGCGCTGGCGGCGGCGATCATGTTGCCGGTCTTCACGTCGCGCAGATAGATGTTCAGATTGATGATAAGGTTCGAGACCTTCTGCACCATGCCGGTGATCTCGATATCGGCGCCGAGCTCCCCCGCAAGCTTGAGGTCGCAGCCGCCGCAGGCTTGCAAGTTGGCGTGACGGGCGGCATCCCTGACCGGCGCGATATCGAGCAGCTGGAACTTGCCTGACTCAGCCAGTTCCTTGCGCAGCTGCTCGCTGATGCGCAGCAGCCGCGCCTCCTCGGGTTTGGAGCCGTAGAACTCGCCGGGCAGGCTGGTGTCGATCAACTCGAAATCGAACACGGCGAGCTTCGGCGGATCGGCGAACGCGCCTGAGGTCGTCAACAGCAAAGATGCGAAACATATCAGCGCTCGCATGATCGTGATTCCAGTCCGCGCACGGACGAAATGCGGGGTTGCATGGCCTGACAAATCGGTCATGCTTCAGCAGAAACAATTCTCCACCGGCGGTCAAGCCGGGGAGAACGTCCGGAGGAAACATGATCCGATGGTTGGTCGGCCTGATCGGCTGGAGTCTTGCCGCGACGAGCGTGCTCGCGGCCGAGCCTGCCCAGATCGGCGTCGGCTATCTCGGCGTCGCTGTTACCCGATCGACGCTGTCGCTGGTCGAGCAGCCCGCCGAGAATGACGGCGTCGCCGGGGCGCGTCTCGCCATCGAGGACAACAACACCACCGGGAAATTCCTCAACCAGCGATTTACGCTGGAAGAGCGGCGTATCAGGGAAGGCGATGACGTGGTACAGGCCGCGACCGACCTCGCCGCGCGCAATGGTTTTATCATTGCCGATCTTCCGGCCGATGCGCTGCTGAAGGTTTCGGACGCTTTGCGCGATCGCGGCACGCTGCTGTTCAATGCGGGGGCGATCGACGAGCGGCTGCGCGAGGCCGATTGCCGCGCCAATGTCATCCACACCGCGCCGACGCGCGCGATGCTGGCGGACGCCCTCGGCCAGTACCTGGTCTGGAAGCAGTGGAAACGCTGGCTGCTGGTGACAGGCTCGCATGACGAGGACAAGCTGTTCGCCGATGCGCTCCGCCGCGCCGCCACGCGGTTCGGCGCCAAGATCGTGCAGGAGCGCACCTTCGAAGACAAGGGCGGCGCGCGGCGCACCGATAGCGGCGTGACGCTGATCCAGCGCCAGATGCCGGTGTTCACACAGCAGGCGCCCGCGTACGACGTGCTGGTCGCCGCCGACGAGAGCGAGGTGTTCGGCGCCTATTTGCCCTATCGCACCTGGGATCCCCGCCCCGTCGCAGGCTCGGCGGGCCTCGTGCCGCGCAGCTGGGACGCAGCGCAGGACCAGTGGGGCGCGATCCAGATGCAGAACCGGTTCATGAAGCTGAATTCGCGGCGCATGACCGCGCTCGACATGCAGGCCTGGACCGCGGTGCGCATGATTGGGGAGGCCACCTCGCGCACCAATTCGAGCGACGTCAAGAAGGTCACGGACTTCATCAAGGGACCGGATTTCTCGGTCGCCGCCTTCAAAGGCACGAAGCTGACGCTGCGCGACTGGAACCTGCAGCTCCGCCAGCCGATCCTGCTGGTCGACGGCCGCATGGTGGTGTCGGTGTCGCCGCAGGAAGGTTTCCTGCACCAGGTCTCCGAGCTCGACACGCTCGGCTATGATCGCCCGGAGAGCAAATGCAAGCTGAAATGAGCAATGTGATGCGATGGAGCCGCCGCGCAGATGGTGCGCTCCCTCCCCCGCAAGCGGGAGAGGTGAAGCCAACTCGCAGCGGAATATTGCGGTTATGGCGTGTGGGGCTCTTGTCCGCCTTCGCGCTCGTCGCAACGCCCGCACACGCCTTCATCGCCTACGTGTCGAACGAAAAGAGCAACACGGTGTCGGTGATCGACACCGACAGCTGGACGGTGACCAAGACCATCAAGGTCGGCCAGCGGCCGCGCGGCATCGAGTTCACGCGCGACGGCAAGTTCGTGATGGTCGCGGTCGGCGACGACGACACCATCCAGGTGATAGACGCCAAGACGCAAGCCGTGGTCGACACCCTGCCCTCCGGGCCCGATCCGGAATTGTTCGCCCAGGATGCCGCCGGAAAGATCCTCTATGTCGCCAACGAGAACGACAACACGGTGACCGTGATCGACCTCGAGAAGCGCGCGCGCCTCGGCGACATCCAGGTCGGCGTGGAGCCCGAGGGCATGACCATCAGCCCCGACGGCAAGATTCTGATCAACACGTCGGAAACGACCAACATGGCGCATTTCATCGACACGTCGTCGCGCCAGATCGTCGCGAACGTGCTGGTCGACGCGCGGCCGCGCTTTGCCGAGTTCAAGCACAACTCATCCGAATTGTGGGTGTCCTCGGAGATCGGCGGCACGGTCTCGGTGATCGATCCCGGAAAGCATGAGCTGATCGGCAAGATCACGTTTGAGATCCCGGGCTTGCGGAAAGAGGCGATCCAGCCGGTCGGCATCGGCATGACCAGGGACGACAAGACCGCCTTCGTCGCGCTCGGCCCCGCCAACCGGGTCGCCGTGGTCGATACCGCCACGCGCAAGGTGACGAAATATCTTCTGGTCGGACAACGCGTCTGGCACATGGCGTTCACACCTGATGAAAAATACCTGCTCACCACCAACGGCGTGTCCAACGACGTTTCCGTCATCGACGTCGCCGCGCAAAAGGTGATCAAGACCATTCAGGTGGGCGAGCTGCCCTGGGGCATCACGATCGCACCATGACCAGCCCAGCTCCAATCGCCGATCCGCGCGAGACGCCGAAGCCAGATCCGGCGGCGGAGCCGGCGCTATCGATCGGCGGTATCAATCATTCTTACGGTCCGCGCCGGGCGCTGATCGATGTGTCCTTCAACGTGCAGCCCGCGAGTTTTATGGCGCTGCTCGGGCTCAACGGCGCCGGCAAGAGCACGCTGTTCTCGCTCATCACGCGCCTGTTCGGGATCCAGACCGGCCGCGTCGGCATCTTCGGGCACGACATCAGCAAGAGTCCGGGCGAGGCGCTGCGGCTGCTCGGCGTCGTGTTCCAGCCGCGTACGCTCGATCTCGACCTGTCGCTGACGCAGAACCTGCTCTATCACGCCGCCCTGCACGGCATCAGCCGGCGCGAGGCCGCCGCGCGCAGCGCCGAGCTGCTCGGCCGCATCGGACTTTCCGATCGCGCAGCAAGCAAGGTGCGCGATCTCTCCGGCGGACAGATGCGGCGGCTGGAGATCGCGCGGGCGCTGCTGCACCGGCCGCGGCTTCTGCTGCTCGACGAGCCGACCGTCGGCTTGGACGTCAAGGCGCGCGCCGACATCATCAACCATGTCCGCCAGCTCGTCACCGAGCAAGGCATCGGCGTGCTCTGGGCGACGCACCTGTTCGACGAAATCATGCTAGGTGACGACCTCGTGGTGCTGCACCAGGGCAAGGTGCTGGCGCAGGGGCCGATGAGCCGCGTCATCGCGGAGGCCGGCGCGCAGGACGTCAACAGCGCCTTCATGCGCCTGACTGGTGGGCAGACCATGCCTGGAGGCGGCACATGAGCAGCATCACGACACGCGATGCGCGCGGCTTCTCGGTCGCCGAGTACATGACCTGCCTCACCGGCATCGTCTGGCGCGAGGGCCTGCGCTTCCTGCACCAGCGCGAGCGCTTCGTTTCGGCATTGGTGCGGCCGCTGGTGTGGCTGTTCATCTTTGCCGCCGGTTTCCGCCAGGTGCTCGGCATCTCCATCATCCCGCCCTACGAGACCTACATCCTCTACGAGGTCTATATCGCGCCCGGGCTGATCGCGATGATCCAGCTGTTCAACGGCATGCAATCTTCGCTGTCGATGGTCTACGACCGCGAGATGGGCAATATGCGCACGCTGCTGGTGAGCCCGCTGCCGCGGGGCTTCCTGTTGTTCTGCAAGCTGCTCGCGGGTACCGCGGTGTCGCTGCTCCAGGTCTATGCATTCTTGCTGATCGCCTGGTTCTGGGACATCACCCCGCCGCCGTCGGGCTATCTCACCGTGCTGCCGGCGCTCATTCTGTCCGGCTTGATGCTGGGCTCGCTCGGCATGCTGATCTCGTCCGGCATCAAGCAGCTGGAGAACTTTGCCGGCGTGATGAATTTTGTCATTTTCCCGATGTTCTTCGCCTCCTCCGCGCTCTACCCGTTGTGGCGCGTGCAGGAGGGAAGCCCTTATCTCTACTATGTCTGTGAGGCCAATCCGTTCACCCATGCGGTCGAGCTGATACGTTTTGCACTCTACGGGCAAATCAACTGGATCTCGCTGGCGGTGGTCGCCGGCTGCACAATCGTCTTCATGATCGGCGCGATTGTGGCCTATGATCCCTCGCGCGGGCTGGCGCGGCGCGGGCCGGCAGGAGGCGAAGGATGACAGTTCGAACACTCGCCATTGCGGCCCTCGCGTTCGCGGTCTCGCTCGCCGCCGCACGCGCGGCCGATCCACGCTATCCCGACTGGCCCTGCGCGCAGGCCAAGGTGCCGGAGATCTCGCTCGCCGCCGTCTGGGCCGGTCCTGCGCTCGACGACGCCGAGAGCAAGTGGAAAGACAACAGCAAAGTGAGCGCGCTGGTCACGAAGCTGGCGGCACGCAAGACGCCGCTGGATGAGGCGGAAAAGTCGGTGAAGGAGTTTCTGGCCAGTTCTGCCGCCGACAAGACCGCCAACGCCAAGCTGCTGTTCGCCGGCCTGTTCGACACCCTCAACGCCCAGCGCTCCCAGGTCATGAGCGGGCTTGAACGCGTCAGCCGCAAGCAGCGCGAGGCCGCCGACAAAATCCGCGAGGACACCATCCAGCTCCAGGCGCTCCAGGACGCGACGCCGCGCGACGACGTGAAGGTCGATGCCATGAGCAACCAGCTGATCTGGGAGACCCGCATCTTCGAAGACCGCCGCAAGGTGGTGCGCTTTGTCTGCGAGGTTCCGACCACGATCGACCAGCGCCTGTTCGCGCTCGGCCGCATCATCCAGCAGGAAATGGAATAGCGTCAGCCTTGCTGACAGCTTTCGTAAAAGTTCCCGCGATATCAACGCGATCATTAATGTTTGCTGCGCTATCTGCCGGAACCAAATCGATCTAGGATGGCTTGTCGATGTGAATCTCCAATGCCGGGAGGCCTCGATGGGACCAGCAAAATTCATCCTCGCAAGCGCTGCAGCCATCACCATGCTCGCGTCCACCGCCTTTGCTGACGATATGACCGGAATGGTCACGCGGATCGACCGGCTCAACAACACGATCTCGATCCAGCAGACGCAGAAAGGCACTGTCGGCGGCAGCGCAGGCGGCGCCGGCGCGCTCCAGGAGTACAAGGCCAAGGACGCCGCGATGCTGGATGCCGTTCATGCCGGCGACCGGGTGAGCTACGCCGCGACTGATACCAACGGCACCGGCACACTGACCAAGCTGCAGAAGCAGTAGGGCGTTTTCACCTCTCCCCGCTTGCGGGGAGAGGTCGGATTGCATCGAAAATGCAAGCCGGACGGGGACCTCTACGAGTCCAACTCTCGCCGTCCCCAAGGAGAGTCCCCCTCACCCCAACCGTCTCCCCGCAAGCGGGCGAGGGAGCACACGATCGCTTGCTGATGCAGATCACTACTGCTCAGGCCGCAGCTCAGGCTGCGCCTCCTCGGTCGGCAGCTTGGCGCGCTCCCAGCCGTCGGTGCCATCAGGATACCAGGCGACGTTGGTGTAGCCGTAGGCCAATGCGCGCTTGGCGGCATTCCACGACATCCAGCAATCGGCGAGGCAATAGATCACCAGCAGCGTAGCCTTGTCGCCATGCGATGCGCGCGCGAGGCCGCGCTGGAAATAATCGTCCATGGCCGGCGGCAGTGCGCCGTAGCCGGTATCCGGCAGCCAGAGACTGCCCGGAATGTTTTTCCGCGGCACATCGCGCCACACCGTGCCTGCGGGCAGGTTCTTCGGCTTCGGGGCACGCGGCAGCACGTCGATGAATGCACCGCTCTTGGCGCGCCAGATCGCCTCGGTCTCCGCAGTCGTGAGCACGCGGGCGCCTTCCAACGTCGCCGGCACCGGAGCGCGGTAATTGTCGGTGCGATAGCCTTCTGGCTCGAACGGCTCCTGTTGCTGCGCGCACGCCGGCGTGATCAGCACGGCGACGAGAAACGCAGCGGCGAGCTGCCGCCTCA